>NZ_CP073105.1:2801199-3112444 GCF_018138085.1 Stutzerimonas stutzeri | reverse complement strand
CAGGTCGGCGGCCTGCGCGGAGACGGTGGGATAGACGTCGGAAACGATGACGAAGGTCTCGGGGTTGCGCCAGCCCGGCAGCACTTCCTGCATGATGTTGGGGCCGGCCTGCATGTTGTTGGTCACCTGGGTCCAGTAGACCTTGAGGTTGCCGTCCTTCAGCTCACGGCTCTGCTGGACGGCATGGAAGCCGGGCTTTTCCTGAATGGTGCCTTCGGGCAGTTTCCAGATCTTCTCGGCCACGGCGCGGTGCTTCGGATTGGTGACGACCATGTCCGCTGGTAAACGGTGAGAGAAGGTTCCGACTTCGCGCGCGGTGCCGCACGCCGACGGCTGGCCGGTCAGCGAGAACGGGCTATTGCCGGGTTCGCTGATTTTTCCGGTGAGCAGGTGGATGTTGTAGATCATGTTGTTCGCCCAGACACCGCGGGTGTGCTGGTTGAAGCCCATGGTCCAGAACGACATCACCTTGGTCTTGGGGTCGGCATAGAGTTCGGCCAGCGCCTTCAGGCGCTCAGCCGGCACGCCTGACTCGTGAGCTGCGTGTTCCAACGTGTAAGGCTTGAGGAATTCGGCGTAGTCCTCGAAGCTGATATCGGTCCAGCTGCCGGCAACGGCTGCGTTTTCCGCCTTCAATTCACGCGGGTCGGTGGGGCGCAGGCCGTAGCCGATGTTGGTCGCACCCTTGGCGAACTTGGTGTGGTTCTTGACGAAGTCCTGGTTGACCGCGCCGCTCTGAATGATGTGGTTGGCGATGTAGTTGAGAATCACCAGGTCGGTTTGCGGGTTGAAGACCATCGGGATGTCGGCCAGGTCGAAGCTGCGGTGTTCGAAGGTCGACATGACCGCGACCTTGACATGCGGCGCGCTCAGGCGGCGGTCGGTCACCCGGGTCCACAGGACCGGATGCATTTCAGCCATGTTCGAACCCCAGAGTACGAAGGCATCGGCCGCTTCGATATCGTCGTAGCAGCCCATGGGTTCGTCCATGCCGAAGGTGCGCATGAAGCCGACCGCGGCAGAAGCCATGCAGTGGCGGGCATTGGGGTCGAGGTTGTTGGAGCGAAAGCCCGCCTTCATCAGCTTGTTGGCCGCGTAGCCTTCCCAGACGGTCCATTGGCCGGAGCCGAACATGCCGACTGCACTCGGGCCGCTTTCTTTCAGGGCGGCCTTGTATTTCTCCTCCATGATGTCGAACGCCTGGTCCCAGCTCACTGGCTGGAACTCGCCCTGCTTGTCGTACCGCCCGTCCTTCATGCGCAGCAGTGGCTGCGTCAGGCGATCGGTGCCGTACATGATCTTCGAGAGAAAGTAACCCTTGACGCAGTTGATGCCGCGATTCACCTCGGCTTTCACGTCGCCGTGCGTGGCCACGACACGATCGCCGGCCGTGGCGACCATGACGCCACAGCCGGTGCCACAGAACCGGCAGGGCGCCTTGTTCCACTTGAGCGCGGTCGCTTCCGGATCGGTGACCAGGTTACTGGCGCTGGTGGCGATCGGCAGACCCGCCACACTGGCTGCGATGGCCGCGGCGTTGGCCTTGGCAAATTGACGTCGTGTGAGGCTCATTCAGGCTCTCCTTCGGGTGAGAGGAGTTCGTGGTAAATCAGGGCAGCGTTAAGCACGCCGGGCAGTTGTTGGATGTCGCGAATGGTGTCGAGGATAAGGCTCTCGTGTTCGGCTTCCAGGACGACCACCAGCTTGCCCGCTGGGCTTTCCTGATGCAGTTCGGTTCCAGGGAGCAGCACCAGGTTGCGTTTCACGGCGTCCAGCAGCTCAGGGCGGCAATGCACAAGCAAGCTGGCGATATGCAGAGCGTCGTGGTTCATTTTTTTAGTAAGGCTCCGCCTGCATTAAGGAAGGCAAGCTAAGGGGGGTGTTTGATCGGGTGTAAAAGCCTGGTATCAGCTTGGCGGGCCTGGCGGGCCGAAAAACAGCAGCTGGCTGAACCACACGATGAAGCCATAGCCGGCCACTATCGCGACGCTCAGAATGGGGAACAGGAAGACCAGCAGAAAAACGAACAGCCTCGTTTCTTCGGGCTTGCCTGGCATGTGGTCGGTGTCATCGGGCACTGCGTTCACCTTGTCTCTCCGACTGTTGCCGAAAGTCTAGGAAGCACAGACGGCTTAATCAAAGTCATTCGTCTACTAAACTTAAGGTTATAAGCAAATCGTGCATTTCCATTGATCTGGCTCAAGCAATACGGCGGATTCGGTGATCAATCCGCCAGGTGGTCGTTCTCAGCTGCCATTTCCGGCCCGGGTGTGGCGGTCTCGGTGGCGGGCCGCTTGCCAGCGAGCGTCCGGGCACGTCGTGTTGTGCTAGGCTGCGCGGCTTTTTGTGCTCCGTACGATAGGTACGGGCTTTGGGGTAAACGCATGTCGACTGACTCGTTCGATGGCACTCATCTCAAGCGCGGAACGTCCGCCTACCGTCGTGCGACGCTGGCATTGTTCTGTGCCGGTTTCGCCACCTTCGCCATCCTTTACTGCGTGCAGCCGTTGTTGCCGCTTCTGGCCTCGCATTTCTCCGTGTCGGCGGCTAACAGCAGTCTGGCCTTGTCGCTGACCACGTTGTCCCTTGCGGTGTGCCTGTTGGTGTCTGGCGGCCTGGCGGAAAGTTGGGGGCGCAAGCCGGTCATGGGGCTCGCTCTGGGGTTGGCTTGCCTGCTTGGTCTGGCCTGTGCAGCGGTGGAATCCTGGACGCTGTTACTCCTGCTGCGGGCCCTGCTGGGGCTCGCACTCAGCGGGCTGCCGGCATTGGCGATGGCCTATGTCGGCGAGGAGTTCGACCCTGAATCGCTGCCGGCGGCGATGGGCTTGTATATCGGCGGGACGGCGCTCGGTGGGCTGTTGGGGCGCTTGTTGTCTGGGTTGCTGAGCGACATCGGCGGCTGGCAGTTCGCGCTGGGCGCGATCGCCGTTCTCGGGATGGTCGCGCTGGGCCTGTTCGTCTGGCTGCTGCCGGCGTCACGGCATTTCAAGGCGCAACCCTTGTCGCTGCAAGGTCTGCTGGCCAACTTCGCCCGGCATTTGAGCGATCCCGTTTTACGCACGCTGTTCTTGCAGGCGTTCCTGCTGATGGGTGGCTTCGTTGCCTTGTTCAACTACATAGGCTTCCGCCTGGCAGGTGCGCCGTTCGGCCTTTCCTCGACGGTGATCGGCTTGCTGTTCGTCGTCTACCTGGCAGGCATTTTCAGCGCCGGTTGGGCTGGGCGACTGGTGCCGCGGTTCGGGGCGCGGACCGTTCTCCAGGCGGGTGTCGGACTCATGCTGTTAGGGGTGGGGTTGTGTTCCACGCCCTGGCTGGTGGCTATCGTCATCGGTCTGGCGCTGTTTACGCTGGGATTCTTCGCCGCGCATGCGGTCGCCAGCGGGCAGGTCGGCATTCATGCTTCGGGGGCCAAGGCGCAGGCTTCAGCGCTGTATCTGTGCGCCTACTACCTGGGGTCGAGCGTGGTGGGATATGCCGCGGGCTATGTCTGGGAACATGCCGGCTGGCTGCCGCTGATGGCCGTACTCGCAGCGCTGTTCGTGCTCGCCGCCTGGCGGGCCAGATCTCTATAGATTCGGCCGATTATTCGAGCCGTTGCTCGCCGCTGAATACCAGCGTGGCGCGGCAGCTACGGCAGAAATAACGACGCCCTTTACGAACCAGCGCATGCCGCTGCGAAGTGAAGGGGAAATCCTGACCGCTACAGGCGCAGCGGTAGATGTAGCGACTGACCGGGCGGCGGCTGACCTCATAGGTATGGCAGCGATCCGGCACGAGCTCGTAGACGCCGCGCATGATCAACTGCCATTCCTCGCCATGGGGCCGGATCCGACCGCCGAACATCTGATGCGCGATCAGATGAGCGACTTCGTGCGCTACGGTCTGCTTGAGGAAGTGCTCGCGGTTTTCTCGGTACAGCTGCGGGTTGAACCGCAACAGATTGGAGTTGAGGTGTGCGACGCCGGCTTTCTGCCCGCGTAGCTTGAAGCTGACCTGCGGGCGTTCGAAGCGCCGGTTGAAGAAGGTCTCGGCCTGTTGATAGCAGGCCTCGACACGGGCATGAAGCTGTTCGGGCATAGGGCCTCCGAAGAAGCCCGGAATTATGCCCCAACACGCCAGGCTGGCAACCGTTCAGAGACCGCCGGGCTCCTCCTGCGGACGTTCGTCCTGCGTCCCATAGCTCTGATTCTGCTGCACGGTCCGCTCGTAGTTGGGTTCGAGCGAAAGCGTCCAGAACAGAATCATGCTGACCAGCACCGTAACCAGTACCAGTAGGGCGACACCCCAGATCGAACTGGCATAGAGAAAGCTCTGCGAGTTGCGCTGGCGCATGAAGGCCGGCAGGCCAGTGAACAGCAGGTAGGTGGAGTAGATGCCGGCGATCAGCAGGACAATGGCCGCGAACCAGCGATTCGGGTACAGGCCGGTTACGCCGGCGACCAGAAACGGTGTGATCACGTATGCGATGAAACCGATGCACTGATTCAGATTCGGCCGTACTTCAAAGGCGCGCGCCATCCAGCGTACGAAGAAGCCCATGATCACCGTGCCGATGACGATGGTGACGTACAGCAGCAGGCACAGCTGGAAGGCGCTGGCGAAGTCGAGCCTGACCCGCTCCGCATCCACCAGGCTCCAACCCACAAAGGTGACTCCGATGAACAGGCATACGCTGGGAATCAGCGCCAGTAACAGCAGGTGCATCAGGTAGTGCAGGCTGTGGGCGTCCTCCTTCTGGCGAATGGTTTCCCAGGCGCGGTCCGGCCGGGTGAACAAGCTGATGAATTCTGGGGTCATGGAGCCTCCTGATGCCGATGCTTGAGCGCTGTTGTTGCTGATATAGACGCTCACGCTCGACAGGGATTCAAATCCATAACCGTTGGTTGGCGGGCGTGACGCTACGCCCATGCCTTGTCAGGTTGCGGACGGCGAAGTGGCGATACGCCAAATGACGATGCCGTTGGCAAAAAAAAACCGGCGTGAGCTATCACGCCGGCGGGATGAAGAGGAGGGCAGGTTCAGCGAACGTAGATCGGGCCGACCCCCATGCCCCACATGATCACCGACAGCGCGAGGATGGCGACCAGCACGACCAGGCCGACCGCCAGTATCGAGCTGGAGAACAGGAAGCCCTCGTCGGATGGGATGTTCATGAACGTCGGCAGGCCGACATAGAGCAGATAGGTGGTGTAACAGATCGCTGCCGTACCGACGATCATGCCCAGCCAGATGTGTGGATAGAGCGCAGCCAGACCACCAACGAACAGCGGCGTAGCCGTATAGGCCGCGAAAACGATGCATTGCACCAGGGTGGGGCTGGCATCGTAGGTACGCGACATCCAGTGAATGAAGGCTCCCATGACCCCGACGCCCGCGAGCATCGCGAGGTAAGACAGCAGGGTGAGTTGCATCGCGCTGCCTTCGGTGAGTTTCACCGCTTCGCCACCACCGATGCTCCAACCGACCTGGGTGGTGCCGATGAATGCCGATATGGCCGGTATTGCCGCCAGTACCATCACCTCTCCGAGGTGCAGATGGCCGACCTTGCGTTCTTCTCCGGTGATTTCCTGCCATTCCTGGCCAGGGTGAGCAAAGAGTCCCCAAACGTGATTGATCATGCCAGCGTCTCCTCAGTTTTGGAGGGTCGCTTCGCCTGGCGTGCCGTCAGTTGGACGGGCGTGCGACCTTAAGTCGCAGTATAGGAACTCGGCGATACGGCGCACCGGCGTTGGTTAGAGCGTTTGGAAGCTATCGTGCTAGCGGTAATAGCGTTGCAGTATTTCCATCGCCAGATTGATTGACTGCAGCCGAGCGGTGCTGCCACCCCGATCAGGGTGGTGGATGCTGACCAGCTGGCGATAACGGCGTTTGATGGTGTGCAGGCTCAGTGACGCGGCCTCCTTATCCAGCTCGAACAACTCGAGGGCCGCGCGCTTTTGCTCAGGGTCCCAGCCGCCGCTCGTCTCCGGGTCGTCGCCGCGCATCCTCGACCAGAAACTGGCCAGCAGGCGTTCCACCTCCGCTTCGTCGGTGTCGCGCAGGTTGCTCATGTTCAGGTAATAGTCGCGCAGCGGATCATTTTCGACGATGCCGGCGGCACCGGGCACGTAGGGCTGCAGCCGTACGCACAGAGGAGAAATCTGCAGGCTGTGGCTGGCCTCGCCCCAGAGCTGATCGCGCAGACCGTAGAGTGCGTTGAACACCAGAAAATGGGTGCGATACAGCACCAGCTTGTCGAGTAATGGCAGGTTGGGGATGTGAGTGCTGTGACGGGCCTTGAGCTGCTGGATCAGCTGGTATTCGCTGCAGCCCTCCGGCTGTTCTCGCAGCAATACGAATATCTGCTCGGCCAGGTCCATCTGCGGTTCGAGGTCTTCGTTCATGGCGGCTAGCCTAGCACAGGGCCAGCAGTGCAAAGAGCCGGATCGATGGGGTGGGGCGCGACGTGCTTTGCGCGTAAAATGCGCGCCTTTCGCATCTCACCCGGACACCAGACATGGGCAACCTTTCGGTCAACCAGAACAAACTGCAGAAGCGCCTGCGCCGCCTTGCCGGCGAGGCAGTCACCGATTTCAACATGATCGAGGACGGCGACAAGGTCATGGTCTGCCTGTCTGGCGGCAAGGACAGCTACACCATGCTCGATGTGCTGCTGTATCTGCAGAAGGTCGCGCCCATCAAGTTCGAGATCGTCGCGGTCAACATGGACCAGAAGCAGCCGGGGTTCCCCGAGCATGTGTTGCCGGCCTACCTCGAATCGATCGGCGTCGAGTACCACATCGTCGAAAAGGACACCTATTCGGTGGTCAAGGAGAAGATCCCCGAAGGCAAGACGACCTGCTCGCTGTGCTCGCGCCTGCGCCGTGGCACGCTCTATACCTTCGCCGACGAGATCGGTGCGACGAAGATGGCGCTGGGTCATCATCGCGACGACATCCTCGAGACCTTCTTTCTCAACATGTTCTACGGCGGCACGCTCAAGGCGATGCCGCCCAAGCTGTTGTCCGATGATGGCCGCAACGTGGTGATCCGGCCGCTGGCCTACTGCAGCGAGGCGGATATCGAAGCCTATTCGCAGATGAAGGAGTTTCCGATCATCCCGTGCAACCTCTGCGGCTCGCAGGAGAACCTGCAGCGACAGGTGGTCAAGGAAATGCTGCAGGAATGGGAGCGCAAATCGCCGGGCCGCGTCGAGATCATGTTCCGCGCCCTGCAGAACGTGGTGCCGTCGCAGCTGGCCGACCGCAATCTGTTCGACTTCACCAGTCTGCGCATCGACGACAGCGCCACGCCTCGTTTTCTCGATGTAATGGCGTTGTAAGGCGCAGCGCTGACGTAGCGGCTGGTCCGCTGAGCCGGGTTGGCGGGCTGAAGCCCACGATTGAGCCTAGCTGGTCCGCCAAGGGCAGAACCGCAGGTGGGAGCGGTCTTGACCGCGAATGGGTTTGTACCGGAGCCCGGTTTATTAGCGGTCGAGACCGCTCCCACGAGCCGCTTCAGCTCACCGCATGGCCCTTGAGCTTGCCGCCTGGTGCTTGCCGCAGTAAGGTAATCGCCATTCAGGAGCTCACGATGTCCCCCAGCCTCGCCTTCCTCTCTCACGCAAACGCCGGTGCCACTCGCGCCGCGATTGCGGGTGTGCAGCAGGTTGCGACCGCTGGTTATTACTTTGGGTATTGGTTTAGCCACAGGCGCGCCTGATACCCCACAGGCGCCCTAGCAAGCAGGGTCGCCACCAGAGCAGTTTTCGAACCCCCGGTCGGCCACCCGACCGGGGGTTTTGTTTTTTTGGCCATTCATTGGCCCAACGCAACGAGGAATACGCCATGACCACCTACCGCACCGACCGTTATTACCGCTATGACTGGCGATTTAGCCGCTTCGACGCCAAACGGACATCACGCGAACGAACACCCGACTAGCGCCGCCGCGGACCACCCGCGCCGGCAGAAGGAACCGCCAGATCATGAATGCATCCGCCACCGCCATTGCCAACCACCCCCCGGCCTTTTCCGCCGAAACCATTTCCACCCGCCGCAGCGCGCAGCCGCTGCCCAGCCCCGCCGTATTGCGGCAACGTCTGCCCTTGAGTGACGCGCTTGCCGCACGTATCCATGACGACCGCAACGCCATCCGCGCTGTGCTCGACGGACGCGATCCACGCCTTCTCGTCGTCATCGGGCCCTGTTCCCTGCACGATCCTGCCGCCGCGCTCGAGTACGCCGAACGTTTGGCCACACTTGCGCCCGAAGTCAGCGATCAGCTGCTGCTGGTGATGCGTGCCTACGTGGAAAAACCGCGAACCACGGTCGGCTGGAAAGGGCTGATGTACGACCCGCACCTGGACGGCAGCGGCAACATGGCCGAGGGGCTGCACCTGTCGCGCCGCCTGATGCTGGACATTCTCCAGGCCGGCCTGCCGATCGCCACCGAACTGCTGCAGCCGCTTGCGACCGGGTACTTCGACGATCTGCTCGGCTGGGCGGCGATCGGTGCGCGCACCAGCGAATCGCAGATACATCGTGAGCTGGTCAGCGGGCTGGATCTGCCGGTGGGCTTCAAGAACGGCACCGACGGTGGCCTGGGTGTCGCCTGCGATGCCATGCGTTCAGCGGAACATCCGCACCAGCACTTCGGCATCGACGATCTCGGCCATCCGGCACTTCTGCAGACGCGCGGCAATCCGGACACCCATCTGGTGCTGCGCGGCGGCCACGGCGTACCCAACTACGACGCGGCCAGTGTCGCTGCTGCTCGTCGCACATTGGAGAAGCAGGGCATCGCCTCGCGCATCATGGTCGATTGCAGCCATGCCAACAGCGGCAAGAACCCGCTGCGCCAGCCCGCGGTGCTCCAATCGGTCATCGAACAGCGCCTGGCTGGTGACATGAGCCTGCGTGGCGTCATGCTGGAGAGCCACCTGTTCGACGGCTGCCAGCCGCTCGCCGCTGAATTGCGCTATGGCGTATCGATCACCGATGGCTGCCTGGGCTGGGCGGCGACGGAGCACATGCTGCGCAAGGCGGCGCAGCAGTTGCGCGACTGACCGGAGGTCGCCGCAGCGTGGAGGCGGGCAGGCACGCGAATAACGTCCTGCTCGTAGCGTGGACAACGCGAAGCTTGTCCACCGTCTGCGTTGGTGTCGGACAAATGCGGCGCGTGCCATGGGGTGCCACCAGCCGGCGCCATTTCATCTGCTGGAGCGGGCTTGCCGGTACGCATTTCGCCGGGACCGGCCTATGCCAACTCCTCCAGCCGCTGCTGCTCAGACGGAGCCGCTCCCATGGCGGCGGACTTGCGAGGCCGGCTCGTCACCGGCACCCTGTGCCGCTGCCGTCGCCACCGGATACCCACATGCACGACTACAAATGGCTGCACGAATACTGTCTCAACCGTTTCGGCTCGGCCGCCGCGCTCGAAGCACGCCTGCCGCAACCGCGCAGTGCCGCTGAATTGCGCAGCGTGTCGGACGATCGCTACCTCTCGCTGATCAGCCTTCGAATCTTCCGGGCTGGGCTCAAGCACAGCCTGGTGGACGCCAAATGGCCGGCCTTCGAGGAGGTGTTTTTCCGCTTCGATCCGGAGAAACTGGTGCTCATGGGTGGCGAGCACATCGAGCGGTTGATGCAGGACGCGCGCATCATCCGTCACCTGGGCAAGCTCAAGAGCGTGCCGCGCAACGCGCAGTTCGTCCTCGACGTGGCGAAGGAGCATGGCAGCTTCGGCAACCTCATCGCCGAATGGCCGGTGACGGACATCGTCGGCCTGTGGCGCTATCTCGCCAAGCGAGGTAGCCAGCTCGGTGGCCTCTCGGCGCCGCGTTTGCTGCGCATGGCCGGCAAGGATACGTTTATCCCGAGCAACGATGTCGTCGCCGCCCTCAAGGCGCAGAAGGTGGTCGACAAGGTGCCCAGCAGCCAGCGTGATCAGGCTGCAGTGCAAGCCGTATTCAACCAGTGGCATAGCGAGAGCGGCCGTCCGATGTGCCAGCTGTCGGCCATGCTGGCGTTCACGGTCAACCATTGAGGCGGCCGCGTGCGACTCGAGGCCTTGATCGCCCAGCTCCAGCCAGGGAGCTGTCGCTTCACGCCAGCTGCGCGGGAAATATGCCGAGACGGGAGATGCAAAGATGAGCGACGCGGAGCAGCGAGCCGCCGAAGCGCTACGACAGGCCGAGCGCATCCTTTTCATTACCGGTGCCGGGCTTTCCGCCGACTCCGGGCTGCCCACCTATCGAGGCGTCGGTGGGCTCTACAACGGGCACACGGAAGACGGCTTGCCAATCGAGGCAGCGCTGTCCGGGCCCATGCTCGAGCTCAACCCGGGCTTGTGCTGGAAATACCTCGCCGAGATCGGTCGCGCCTGCCTGGCAGGAAAGCCAAATGCCGGTCACCTGGCGATTGCCGAGTTGCAGAATAGAAAGCCTGGCTGCTGGGTGCTGACCCAGAACGTTGACGGCTATCACCGCGCGGCCGGAAGCCCGCCGCAACGACTGATCGAGATCCACGGCACGCTTGCACCTCTGTTCTGCATGAGCTGCGGAGAGGAAAGTGCCGAGCTGGCGGAGCACCTGTCGAGGTCGCTCCCACCACAGTGCTCGCTATGCAGCGGCGTGCTTCGACCGCCCGTCGTGCTGTTCGAGGAAATGCTGCCGGCGCTGGCGTTGAGGCGTTTGCAGAGCGAGCTGCAGACAGGTTTCGATGCGGTGGTTGCGGTCGGCACGTCCGCCAGTTTTGCCTATATCGTCGAGCCCTTGCTGCATGTGCGAAACAGCGGCGGTTTTACGGCTCAGATCGACCCGAGCGCCAGCGAGTTGTCGCTTTTGGTCGATGTACATATAGCCGCGGCTGCCGCGGACGTTTTGCCACACCTCATTCGTCACATTTTTCGCGATTGAATTTGCTCATCGATACGACAGCAGGCATAGTTCCGCCACTTCGATTTCCAGACGTCCCGTGTTATGCGAAGAAGCCTCTCATCACTTTTGCCTGTATCGCTCGTTTTGTTGCTGGCGGCTTGTGCCAGTCAGCCAGAGCAGAGCGAAGCTCCCATCGTCCCGGAGGGCTTCGCTTTCAGATTCCCCGCTGAGCTGACGGAAGCCAGCGCGGACGCGCAAGCCGATTCGGACGAGCCGACCGAACAACAGCTGCGTGAGCTCGCCGACGAACAAAGCTACGAACTCCCAGCGCTGGCCGACAGCGTGCTGGAACTCGGCTTCAAGCTGGTCGGAACGCCGTATCGCTACGGCGGCAGCTCGACCAAGACGGGCTTCGACTGTAGCGGTTTCGTGGGCTTCCTGTTCCGCAAGGAAGCTGGAATCGACCTGCCGCGCTCGACTCGCGAAATGATCAATCTTGATGCACCGAAAGTCGCGCGCAGCGATCTCGAGCCAGGCGATGTGGTGTTCTTCAACAATCGCGGCCGCGGCCGGGTCAGCCACGCCGGTATCTACATCGGCAACGATCAGTTCATCCACTCGGCCAGCCGCCGCAGCGGAGGCGTGCGCGTCGATAGCCTGGACGACAAGTACTGGCGCAGCAGCTTCATGCAGGCCAAGCGCGTTCTGGCGCTGGCGCACGATTCCAACGCGGTTCCCACTCATCACTGATCGCTGAAAGAGCGGTGCGCCGGGCTTGCATCCGCAAACGCATGCCGGCAGAGTGATGGCTCATTTGCCTGGACCGCTCTGTCATGCTTCTTCTGGCCCGATTTCTGACCGTCTTGGTGGCTGCCTTCCTGGTATCCGCCTGTTCCAGTCGGACGCCGGTCGAGCCGACGGTCATCGCACCCCAGCCGACGCAGCAATATCCCGGAACCGCCGAAGAAGTGCTGTTCACCGCCTTGGGGTTGGTCGGCACGCCTTATCGCTATGGCGGCAATACGCCTGACGGCGGCTTCGATTGCAGTGGTTTGATCGGTTATGTCTACCGAGGAGCGGCCGGCGTCGCGCTACCACGGACCACGCGTGAGATGAACGCCATGCACGCTCAGGCGGTCAAGCGCGATGCGCTGAAAGCAGGGGATCTGGTGTTCTTCGCCACCAGTGGTGGGCGCCGTGTCAGCCATGCGGGCATCTATGTGGGCGAAGGGCGTTTCGTCCATGCGCCATCGACCGGCGGAACCGTCCGCCTGGACAGTCTTTCCAACCGTTACTGGCAGAAAAACTACCTCAGTGCCAAGCGCGTTCTCGACAGCGAGCGCCTCGCTCGCAACCCGTAGCGGCCCGTGCTCGGTCGGGATGCGGGCCCGGAACGGGGTTCGTCGCGGCCAATGGGGCTGGCAAGCCTTGGCGGCGGTTGCGTTTGGCACTGCGACTCGAGGCTCGTTCAATGGCGCCGATCATGCGACTTCCCGATCAGCCTGAAGCCTGCGAGCTCTGCCTCCGTCAGGCACCGCTGACTCGCCATCACCTGATCCCCAAAGCCCTGCATGGCAAGACCTACGTGCGCAAGCGCTTCGGACGTGAGGCGCGCATCACTGCCACCTTGTGGGTTTGCCGGCCCTGTCATAACCAGATCCACCGCCTGTTCAGCGAGAAGGAACTGGCGCTCCATTACAACAGTCGCGATGCCCTGCTGAGCGACCCGCGCCTGCGCACCTTCGTCGAGTGGCTGTCCAGCAAGCCTGCGGGGTTCGTGCCGCGCCATTGATTCGAGATGGCATGTCTGGAAATACACCGAGTTTGACATCCGTCAGGTGTCGTTTTGTCGCACTTTGGCTATGATCGCCGCCCCAACTTCTCGGGTGCGCTAACCGCGCACGAACCGTTCCCTCTTATGCATCTGGTGTCCCATGCCTGAAATACTTCAGTACGTGCTGATCGGCTTCGCCGTGGCCGCTCTGCTCGGTGTCGTCCTCGAAGAAATAACCCATGTGAACAAAGCCAAGGTCACGCTGTTTTTCGGCACCCTGGCGTGGATATTGTTGTTCGTCTTTTCTCCTGCCGGCGCCGAGCGTGAGCAGGTGCTGACGAGCCTCAACGAGAACATTGCGGAAATCGCCGGGCTCTGGATTTTCCTGGTCGCGGCCATGACATTTGTGGCGTACCTGAACAAGAAGGGGATGATCGAAAACCTGATCTACCTGGTACTGCCCAAACGGATCAGTGAGCGAGCGCTGCTGTTCCTGACCGCGGCATTCTGCTTCGTGTTCTCCTCGCTGGCGGACAACATCACCGCGACCCTGGTCTCGATCACGCTGATTCTTTCGCTCAAGCTCAGCGCCGAAAAGACCATCAAGTACGCCGCCCTGGTGGTCTTCGCGGTGAACTCGGGTGGGGTGGCGCTGATCACCGGCGACGTCACAACGCTGATGATCTTTCTTGCGGGCAAGGTCAAGATTCTGCAATTGCTGCTGCTGGCGCTGCCGGCGTTTCTGGCGGTCATGCTGCTGGCCGCCATGCTTTCGTTGGGCATGAGCGGGCAGGTGCTGGTGCAGAGCCATCGCACCGATGTCCGTCGGGTCGACATCGCCATCGCGCTGATCTTTCTGGGCACCATCCTGTGCACCATCGCCGGCAACTTCTTCTTCCAGATCCCTCCGGTGCTGACCTTCCTCACGGGACTCTCGGTCATGTTTCTGGTGGCGCGCTTCTTCAGTGACGACATCGAGACCGATCCGATCTTGGAATACGTGCGTCAGGTCGAGTTCGAAACCCTGCTGTTCTTCCTGGGTATTCTCCTGTTGGTCGGTATGCTCAAGGAAATCCACGTGCTCGACGGGCTGGTGCGCATCTACGATCAGGTACCGGCAGTGCTGGCCAACTATCTGATGGGCATTCTGTCCTCGATGATAGACAACGTGCCGCTGACGGCCGCATTGCTCAAGTCCGGGCTTGCAATGGGTATCGCCGAATGGATGGTGTTGACCTATTCGGTCGGGGTTGGCGGCTCGTTGCTGGTGATCGGCTCCGCCGCAGGTATCGTGGCCATGAGCAAGGTGCCGGGACTGACCTTCGGTAGTTACATGAAGTACAGCCTGTACCTGTTCATCGCGTTCAATCTCGGCTTCGCCGGTGTCTACCTGACCGGCCTGGCGGTCGCCGACATGTTCGGCTGAGCCTCGCGGGAAGGCGCCGCGGCCCATTGATCGTTGGGGTGGGCTGCGGCGCTTACCAGTGCAGATTGAAGTGCGAGCCGAGGACGAACTCGCCGTCCAGCAGGTCCCACCGCTCGACGCAGGCCGTCTTGTCATCGCCTGCGTGCAGCTTCAGGCGATTGAACGAGTTTGGCGAAGTGCCGCGAACCCTCGACGACAGCGTGGTGCCGGCCTGCACCATCCATATCTCGCGCGACAGCCCGGGATACTGCCTGGATAACGGCAGCACATAGGGCAGGTGAATGTGCCCACCCATCACCAGATCAAGTCCCTCATCGGCCCATCGATGCAGCGCGTCGTCGGCGTTGTGCTGCAGGTTGCTCAAATCGCTCAAAACCATCGCACCGAACGGCTGATGCGCTACCACGATGCGCAACTTGCGCGGATCGGTCCGCTTCAGGCGCTGCGTCACAGCCGCTACCTGCTCCTCGGTGACCAACCCGTCTTTGTGCCGCCGTGGATGGGTGGTGTTGAGACCGATGATCAGCGCTTCATCGTTCTCATAAGTCGGTTCCAGGTCGTTCCCGAAATGCCGGCGGTAGTTTCGGTAGGGCATCAGGAAACGGGCGAAGACGTTATACAGCGGGATGTCGTGATTGCCCGGGATCACCAGGGTGTTGCCGATGCCGTGGTCGTGCAGCCGCTGGACGAACGCGTGCGCGGCGGCGAATTGCGTGGCCCTGGCCCGCTGGGTGATATCGCCGGAAAAAATCAGTAGATCGGCCTTGTGTTCCCGCACGTGATCTTCCATGGCTTGCACTACGGCTGCCTGCTCAGTGCCGAAGTGGGTGTCGGATATCTGCACGATGGTCGTCATGGGGCGGGCGTCTTCTCGTCGAGGCTGGAACGGGATGAGGGCATTGTTGCATTCGAAGGCCAGAAGCGCCTGACGGTTCCGGCAAAATGCCAGCCAGTGGCAATCGAGCGTTACCTCCGGCAGGTGGCCGATGCCCGAGGTTGCGCTGTGCAGAGCCTTCGACTACCCTCCGCGCTGCTTCAGGTACCGCTGGCTAAACGCCAGAGGTGAAACAGGGAAGCCGGTCCATTCCTTCGAAGACTCCGGCGCTGCCCCCGCAACGGTAGGCGAGACAAGAAACCGCTCACAGCCACTGTGCCAACAGGCATGGGAAGGCGCGGTTTCGGGACGCTGCAACGCGTCCGCTCGCAAGCCCGGAGACCGGCCTGTCGCATTCCACGGCAGTGCGGCGGGCGCTGATCGGGGTGCGGCTGCCTGCACCTGCACTCCCTTCGCATTCTCCGTCTGCCCTTATCGACTGTTGTCGTGCGGCGGGCACGACGGAGACCTGAACCTTGATTGGCAAGCCTCGTTTCAAGCCAGCGACCTGTGTGTTGCTTGGCAGTTTTCCCCTGTTTGGCGGCCCGTTGGCTGCCGCACCGCTGGCGCTCCAGCAGCAAATCGTTACCGCGACGCGTACCGCGCAGACGGTTGAACAAAGCCTTGCGGCCGTGACCGTCCTTGACCGCGAGCGGATCGAACGGAGCCAGGCCGCATCGCTGCCCGAACTGCTCAAGCAGGTGCCGGGCGTCTCCTTGACCAACTCCGGTGGGCCAGGCAAGAACACCTCTCTGTTCATGCGTGGTAGCGAGTCCGACCATGTGCTGGTGCTCGTCGATGGCGTCAAGATCGGCTCGGTGACCGGCGGTGGGGCAGCGCTGCAAGACCTTCCGCTGGAGCTGATCGAGCGTATCGAAGTGGTGCGCGGGCCGCGCTCCAGCCTGTACGGCTCGGAAGCCATCGGTGGCGTGATCCAGATATTCACGCGCAAGGGGCAAGGGGAGGGCGCCAAGCCATTCTTCTCGGCGGGCTACGGTACCCACGACAGCTACAGCGGCAGCATCGGCGTGTCCGGCGGCGATGGTCGCGGCTGGTACAGCCTGGGCGCCAGCGGTTCCGATACGGACGGCATCAACGCCAAGTCGGTACAGACGAGCGGCTACGAAAGCGACGCCGACGGCTATCGCAACCTCTCCGCCACCTTGAGCGCGGGGTATCGCTTCGACAACGGCCTGGAACTGGACGCCAATGTCCTGCGCGCCAAATCCCATAACGATTACGACAGCGTCAACAGCAAGCGTACAGCGGGTTTCGGCGCCAATGCCGACGGCGAGTCGCGCGTGTTCGGTACCCGTGCGCGCTTCAGTCCCCTCGAGCGTTGGGCCGTAACCCTGCAGGCCGGGCGCAGCGAAGACGATTCCGATGCGTACCAGGATGGGCGCTTTTACTCACGCTTCGACAGCCGACGCGACAGCCTCAGCTGGCAGAACGATATAGAGCTGGCGGCCGGCCACACCCTGACGCTGGGCGTCGATCACCAGCACGACGAAGTCGACAGTACCGCGACGTACGCCGAGGACTCGCGTGATAACGACGGCTACTTCGCTCAGTACCTGGGGCAGGCCGGGCGTCACGACTGGCAGGTTTCGCTGCGCCACGACGATAACGAGCAGTTCGGTCAGCATGACACCGGCAACGTCGGCTACGGCTATGGCTTCACCGACTGGCTGCGCGGCTCCATCAGCTACGGCAGTGCCTTCAAAGCCCCCACGTTCAACGAGCTGTACTACCCCGACTACGGCAATCCGAACCTCGAGGCGGAGACGTCTCGCAGCCTCGAGATTGGCCTTGCGGGACAGCACGGCTGGGGGCACTGGGCCGTCAACGCCTATCGCACGGTGATCGATGACCTGATCGCCTACGACGCGAGCATTTTCGGACCGGCGAACGTGCAGGAGGCGCGCATTCGTGGCGTCGAGCTGGTCGTTGGAAGTCAGTTGATGGGCTGGGACTGGAGCGCCAATTACAGCCTGCTGGAACCGGAAAATCGCTCCGCTGGAGCCAACCGTGGCAACGAGCTGACACGCCGCGCCAAGCAGTTGTTCAACTTCGACGTCGATCGCCGCCTCGGCGCGTTCAGCGTCGGCGCCAGCCTGCATGCCGAGGGGCAACGCTATGACGATCTGGCTAACCAGAACGAACTGGCCGGCTACGCCACATTGGATCTGCGTGGTGAATACCGTATGAGCCCCGAGTGGCGACTGCAGGCTCGTGTCGCCAACCTGCTGGATGCCGATTACGAGACCGCGCGTGGTTACAACCAACCGGGCCAGGCGGCCTATCTCACCGTGCGCTACCAGGCGCTTTGAGCCCGAGGCGCGGGCATCTCGCCCGCGCCTATCGAAGGAGACTTGCAATGATCAAGCTTGCCCCGCGACACCAACTGCTGGCCGGAATCGCCCTGATTGCACTGATGGCGATGACTCGCGGTCAGCACTTCGCCAGCGTCAACCTGCCGAGCGCGTCCTGGGCGGTGTTTTTCCTCGCGGGCGTGCTGCTGAGGCCGAAGTGGATCTTTGCAGTGCTGTTTCTCGAGGCTTCGTTGCTGGACTTCGCCGCGATTCAATGGGCGGGGGTGAGCGACTGGTGCATGTCGCCAGCCTACTGGGCGTTGGTTCCGGCGTACGGTTCGTTGTGGCTGGGCGGTCGGCTCTACGCTGGCTGGCACCGCGACCAGCCCAGCAGCCTCGCCCGGCTGGCGTTGTGCGTGATGGTGAGTGCCTTCGTTTGCTATCTGTTCTCAGGCGGCGGCTTCCTCTATTTCTCCGGTCGTTATCCGGAGCCGAGCCTGGCGCTGCTGGCCGAGCGGGTTGGCCACTATTACCCACGTTACCTGGCGAACCTGGCGCTGTATGTCGGTACCGCCGCGGTGCTGTTTGTCGGCCTGCGCGCCTGGAGTGCCAAGCGTGAAGAGGAGGCCCGGGCATGACTGAGTCCGGCGAGCGCGACGCACGCCACAAGGCGCGGATGCAGCGTAAGAAGGCGGTCATCGACGAGAAGATTGCCGAGGCGCAGGACGAATATGGCCTGTTGCTGGTGCACACCGGTAATGGCAAAGGCAAGAGCAGCTCGGCGTTCGGCATGGTCGCGCGAGCGCTCGGTCATGGGATGAAGGTCGGCGTGGTGCAGTTCATCAAGGGAGCGGCCAGCACCGGCGAGGAGAATTTCTTCCGTCGCTTCTCCAACGAGGTGCGCTATCACGTGATGGGTGAGGGGTTTACCTGGGAAACCCAGGATCGCCAGCGCGACATCGCCAAGGCGCGCGAGGCCTGGGCGGTAGCGGCCGAATTGCTCGCCGATCCGGAGATCGGACTAGTGGTGCTCGACGAGCTGAACATCGCGTTGAAGTACGGCTATCTCGATCTCGATCCCGTGCTCGCCGATATCGAATCGCGACCGATGCTGCAGCATGTGGTGGTCACCGGGCGAGGCGCGCCGCCGAAGCTGATCGAGGCGGCCGATACCGTCACCGAAATGAGCCTGGTCAAACATGCGTTCAAGGCCGGGGTAAAGGCGCAGAAAGGGGTGGAGTTCTGATGCCGGCGATCTGGAGCTGCGTAGGGTGGATGACGCTTTGTTCATCCACCATTGCCGGCGGTGGATGGGTAGAGCGTCATCCACCCTACGGTGCCGCCCCTCTGGTACCTGAATCGGTCTACGCCGAAAGCGGGGCAGCACGGTGAACGCGCCGCGCCAGTGCCCGGCACTGTTGATCGCCGCGCCCGCATCCGGCCAGGGCAAGACAACCGTTACGGCGGGGCTGGCACGCTTGCACAGTCGTCAGGGCAAGCGGGTGCGGGTATTCAAATGCGGCCCCGACTTCCTCGATCCCATGGTGCTCGCCCGGGCCAGTGGTCATCCGGTCTATCAGCTCGACCTATGGATGGTCGGCGAGGCGCAGAGCCGGCAATTGCTATGGGAGGCCGCCGGCGAGGCCGATCTCATCCTGATCGAAGGCGTGATGGGCCTGTTCGACGGAGTGCCGTCGGCTGCCGATCTGGCTCGGAAGTTCGGCATCCCGATCCTCTCGGTGGTGGACGGATCGGCCATGGCTCAGACATTCGGCGCGTTGGCCCACGGCCTGGCGAGCTACCAAGCGGATCTGCCGTTCGCGGGCGTGCTTGCCAACCGGGTGGGCAGCAGCCGCCACGGCGAGATTCTGCGCGACTGCCTGCCGCCGCACATTGGCTGGTTCGGCGCACTGCCGCGTAGCGAGGCGGCCAATCTGCCGAGTCGTCACCTGGGATTGGTGCAGGCGCAGGAGCTGGCCGATCTGGACGACCGTCTCGACGCGGTGGCCGATGCGCTGCAAGCCAGTGCCGATTGTGAGCTCCCGGCCCCGGTTCGCTTCGTGCCGGCTGACCCCGTCGAGCTGCCGCCCCTGTTGCAAGGTGTGCGTATCGGAGTGGCGCGCGACCCGGCGTTCGCCTTCATCTACCAGGCCAATCTCGATCTGCTGCGCGCGCTTGGCGCCGAGTTGCTGTTCTTTTCGCCGCTGCGCTATGCGCGGCTACCGTCGGTAGACAGCCTGTATCTGCCTGGCGGTTACCCGGAGCTGCACATGCAGGCGCTCAGCCGCAACCTGCCGATCGGCGATGCCATTCGTGCACATCATGCGGCCGGTAAGCCGATCCTCGCCGAGTGCGGCGGCATGCTCTATCTGCTCGACAGCCTCACCGACAAGGCCGGCGCTCGCGAAGCGATGCTCGGTGTGCTGCCAGGCGAGGCCAGGCTGCAGCCACGCCTCACGGCGCTGGCGTTGCAGGAGGTTGAGCTGCCGGAGGGGCGTCTGCGCGGGCACACCTATCATCACTCGTCGCTCGAAACGACGCTGCAGCCGCTGGCGCATGGTCAATGCCCCAATTACAAGCGCACCGCCGAGCCGGTGTATCGGCAGGGCCGGTTGACCGCCAGCTATATCCACCTTTATCTACCCTCGGCGCCGGAGGCAGCCGCTGCGCTGTTTCGGCCATGAGCGAGCACGCCTTCTCCGCGGCCGAGCGCGCCGGCGTCTACCGGGCAATCGCCGAACGGCGCGACATGCGTCACTTCGTGGCCGGAGAGATCGAGCCGGCGCTGCTCGGGCGGCTGCTCGAAGCTGCGCACATGGCGCCGAGCGTCGGGCTGATGCAGCCGTGGCGGTTCATCCGTATCACCCGGAGCGACTTGCGCGAGGCGATAGCCGAGCAGGTGGACGAGGAGCGCCAGCGCACCGCCGGAGAGCTGGGCGAGCGGGGCAGCGAATTCATGCAGTTGAAGGTGGAAGGGATCCGTGAGTGCGCCGGATTGCTCGTGGTGGCCTTGATGGATGGGCGCGAAGGCCACGTCTTCGGTCGCCGCACCATGCCCGAAATGGACCTGGCTTCTGCCGCCTGCGCCATTCAGAACCTCTGGCTTGCAGCCCGTGCGGAAGGGCTGGGCATGGGCTGGGTGTCGCTGTTCGATCCGCAGGCATTGGCCGCACTTCTGGAAATGCCCGAGGGCGCCCAGCCGGTCGCGGTGGTCTGTCTGGGACCGGTTGCCGAGTTCTACCCGGCACCGATGCTGGCGCTGACGGGCTGGACTCAGCCCCGACCGCTGCACGAGCTGCTGTTCCATAACGGCTGGGGAGCAGGCGAATGAGCGTGGCGTTGAGCTGCCTGGCCGGGGTCGGGCTGGACGTCGTGCTTGGCGAGCCGCGTCGCGGTCATCCGCTGGTACTGTTCGGTCAATTGGCGGACCGCCTCGAAGCGCATTTCAATGGTCCCGATGGCCGTGGCTGGCGCAGCCACGGCGTCACGGCCTGGTGCCTGGCGGTGCTACCGCTGACGGCGCTTGCCTGGTTGCTGAGCCTGCTGCCCGGGGTGGGCTGGGTCGTCGAGGTCCTGCTGCTGTACATCGCACTGGGGCTGCGCAGCCTTGGCGAGCACCTGGTTCCGGTAGCGCTCGCCCTGCGTCAGGGCGATCTGGCCGAGGCGCGCCGACGGGTCGGTTTCATCGTCAGCCGGGATACCGGCTCGCTTGACGAGCAGGGGGTGGCACGCGCGGCGACCGAATCGGCTCTGGAGAACGGCAGCGATGCGGTATTCGCTGCGCTGTTCTGGTTCGCCATCGCCGGTGCGCCTGGCGTGGTGCTGTACCGCCTGAGCAATACCCTGGATGCGATGTGGGGCTATCGCAATCCACGCTTCGAGCGCTTCGGTTGGGCCGCGGCGCGAATCGACGACCTGCTCAATTACCTTCCCGCCCGGCTCGTTGCCTTGACCTACGCGGTGCTAGGCCAGACGCGTCGGGCCTGGGCTTGTTGGCGACGCCAGGCCCCGCAGTGGGACAGCCCCAATGCCGGGCCGGTGATGGCGGCCGGGGCGGGGGCGCTGGGCCTGTCGTTGGGCGGCCCGGCGATCTATCACGGTGAGCTGCACGAGCGGCCGCCGCTGGGGGAGGGCGAGGCCCCGACTGCGCGTGATATCGAGCGCGCGCTGGACATGGTCTGGGCGGGTGTCGGCCTCTGGTTGCTGGCGTTGCTGCTGGGAGGCTGGCTGGATGCTTGAGCACGGCGGACGATTACGGGCGGCCGCGCAGGCCTTCGACATACCCCTGGCACGCTGGCTCGACCTGTCGACCGGTATCGCGCCATACGGGTTCGACCTGCCGGCGATTCCAGACGATGCATGGAACCGTCTGCCGGATGCCGATGACGAGCTGGAGGCCGTCGCGCGCGATTATTACGGCGTCTCCTCACTGCTGCCGGTGCCCGGGTCGCAGGCGGCTATCCAGCTGCTTCCCAGGCTGAGACGCACCTCGCAGGTCGGCATCGTTTCGCCCTGCTATGCCGAGCACGCAGAGGCCTGGCGCCGCGAAGGTCATCGGCTCAGCGAATTCAGCGAAGGCAGCGTGCCACGTGCGCTGGATGGCCTCGACGTGCTGGTGGTGGTCAATCCGAACAATCCCACCGGGCGTTTTCTAGCCGCCGAGCAACTGTTGGCCTGGCATGCGTGCTTGGCGGCGCGTGGCGGCTGGCTGGTGGTCGACGAAGCCTTCATCGATCTCTCGCCCGAATGCAGTCTGGCGGCGCATGCGCACCTGCCAGGGCTGATCGTGTTGCGCTCGTTCGGCAAGTTCTTCGCCATGGCCGGCGCGCGGCTCGGCTTCGTGCTCGCCGAGCCCGAGCTGTTGGCGGCGCTGAGCAAGGAGCTCGGCCCTTGGCCGATCGCCGGACCGACTCGGTACGTCGGCGCCTCACTGCTGGCCGATCACGCCGGCCAGCGCCGGCAGCGCGAGCGGCTCCTGGCCGACACCCAACGCCTGGCGCACCTGTTGACCGCGAACGGGCTGGCGCCAGTCGGCGGCTGTGGTCTGTTTCAGTGGGTCGTCAGCGATGATTCCGAGCGGCTATACGAGTCGTTCGCCCGCCGAGGCATCCTGCTGCGACGCTTCCAATATCCACCCAGCCTGCGTTTCGGCCTTCCGCCAGACGAGGCGGGCTGGTCACGCCTGGCGGACGCGCTCGCAGAGTATCGGGAGGCCGACCAATGAGCACGCTGATGGTGCAGGGAACAACATCGGATGCCGGCAAGAGCACCCTGGTCACGGCGCTGTGCCGCTGGCTGCGTCGGCAGCAGGTGACGGTGGCTCCGTTCAAACCGCAGAACATGGCGCTCAACAGTGCGGTAACGGCAGACGGCGGCGAGATCGGCCGTGCCCAGGCGGTGCAGGCTGAGGCGGCCGGGCTGGCACCACATACCGACATGAATCCGATCCTGCTCAAGCCCAACAGTGACGTCGGCGCGCAGGTCATCATCCATGGCCATGCGGTAAGCAACATGGACGCGGTGGCCTACCACGACTACAAGCGCGTGGCGATGGAAGCGGTGCTGGCCTCCCATCGCCGCCTGAGTGAGGCGTATCGGGTGGTGATGGTCGAGGGCGCCGGGTCGCCCGCCGAGATCAATCTGCGTGCCAACGACATCGCCAACATGGGCTTTGCCGAAGCGGTGGACTGCCCGGTTATCCTGATCGCCGATATCGACAAGGGTGGTGTCTTCGCCCATCTGGTCGGCACGCTGGAGCTGCTCAGTGCCAGCGAGCAGGCGCGGGTCAAGGGCTTCGTGATCAACCGGTTTCGCGGCGACATCGCGCTGCTGCAGCCCGGCCTGGACTGGCTCGAACGACGCACCGGCAAGCCGGTGCTCGGCGTGCTGCCCTATCTTATGGACTTCCATCTGGAAGCCGAGGACGCAATCGACCTGCGTCAATCCGCCAAGGCCGCACACACCCTCAGGGTCGTGGTGCCGGCGCTGCCGCGCATCAGCAATCACACCGATTTCGACCCGTTGCGCCTGCATCCGCAGGTGGATTTGCGGTTTGTGGGGCCGGGGCAGGCGATCCCGGGTGCCGACCTGATCATCCTGCCTGGCTCGAAAAGCGTTCGTGCCGACCTCGCCTGGCTGCGCGAAAACGGCTGGGATGCGGCCATCCACCGTCACCTGCGCTACGGCGGAAAAGTGCTCGGCATCTGCGGCGGTTTGCAGATGCTCGGCGAGCGGATTGCCGACCCGCTGGGGATTGAAGGTGAGGCGGGACAGAGCGAAGGGTTGGGCCTGCTGACGCTGACCACCGAACTGGCCGCGCAGAAGCAATTGCGCAACGTCCGTGGCCATCTTCTGCTTGGTGATGCCCCGATCGAGGGCTACGAAATCCATGCCGGCATCAGCCAAGGCCCGGCGTTGGAACTCGCCGCCGTTCGGCTGGAAGACGGGCGAATGGACGGGGCGGTCAGCGCCGATGGGCAGGTTCTCGGCACCTACCTTCATGGATTGTTCGAAACCCCCGAAGCCTGCCAGGCGCTGCTTGGCTGGGCCGGGCTGAATGAGGCGCAGCGGGTCGACTACCACGCACTGCGTGAGCGCGACATCGAGCGTCTGGCCGACATGGTCGAGGCGCATGTGGACACCGCACGGCTGAAAAGCCTGTGCGGCCTTGACCCGGAGTGACCACGGCATGATCGAACTGATTCTCGGCGGCGCCCGCTCCGGCAAGAGCCGACTGGCCGAGCGGCTGGCAGGCGAAAGCGGCCTGCCGGTCACCTACATCGCCACCAGCCAGCCGCTGGACGGTGAAATGAGCGCTCGTATCGCGCAGCACCGGGCGCGTCGGCCGGCTGGCTGGACGCTGGTCGAGGAGCCGCTGGCCCTGGCCGCGGTGCTGCGTGAACACGCCAGCCCTGAGCGCTGCCTGCTGGTGGACTGCCTGACCCTGTGGTTGACCAACCTGTTGATGCTGGACGATACGACGCGCCTGGCTGCCGAGCGGGATGCGCTGCTCGACTGCGTGGCTGCGTTGCCAGGCAGGGTACTGCTGGTCAGCAACGAAACCGGGCTGGGCGTGGTTCCGCTGGGTGAGCTGAGCCGGCGTTATGTCGACGAGGCGGGCTGGCTGCATCAGGCCCTGGCCGAGCGTTGCGGGCGCGTGGTGTTTACCGTGGCGGGCTTGCCGATGACGTTGAAGGGAGAACCGCTTTGATCGAACAGTGGTGGTTGGAGCCTTGCCGCGCGCTGGATGAACCGGCGCGCCTGGCTGCATCCGAGCGCGACGCTCAGTTGACCAAGCCGGGCGGCGCATTGGGGCGCCTTGACGCGTTGGTCCCGCATCTGGCGGCCCTGCGTGGCCAGGCGCGGCCGAGCGTGGATCCGGTCTGGATCACGGTTTTTGCCGGCGATCATGGTGTCGTCGCAGAAGGTGTCTCCGCGTTTCCACAGTCGGTAACCGGACAAATGCTGGGCAACTTCGTCAACGGCGGCGCGGCAATAAGCGTGCTGGCCCGTCAGTTGGGCGCCAGGCTTGAAGTGGTCGATCTTGGCACGGCGATACCGATCGGACCGTTGTCCGGTGTGCGGCATCTGGCGTTAGGCGCGGGTACCGCGAATTTCGCCGAAGGCCCGGCGATGAGCGCCGATACCTGCCAGCAGGCCATGCGGGCTGGGTGCGACAGTGTGTTGCGTGCGCACGACGAGCAGTCCGCCCTGTTCATCGGTGGCGAGATGGGCATCGGCAACACGACCACGGCCGCGACGCTGGCCTGCGCGTTGCTGGCCTGCGAACCTCGCCGGCTCGCGGGTCCTGGAACGGGTCTGGACGAGGCCGGCGTGGCGCGCAAGCGCGAGGTGATCGAACGCGCGCTGGCATTGCATGCCGGCGATCATGGCGCGCTGGAGTGGATGCAGCGCGTGGGCGGCTTCGAGCTTGCGGCGCTCACGGGTGCCTATCTGACCTGCGCCCAACACGGCATTGTGGCGTTGGTGGATGGCTTCATTTGCAGTGTCGCCGCGTTGTGCGCGGTACGGCTGAACCCCGCCTGCCGGGATTGGCTGCTGTTCGCCCATCGCTCGGCCGAGCCTGGACATCTGGCCGTGCTCGATGCGCTCGACGCGCAGCCCTTGCTCGACCTTGGTCTGCGGCTGGGAGAGGGCAGCGGCGCAGCGCTGGCGGTGCCGCTGCTGCGGCTGGCCTGCGAGCTGCACGGCGGCATGGCGACTTTTGCCGAGGCGGCGGTCAGCGGGCGTGACCATGAACCTGCGGCTTGATCTGTTGCGTCACGGCGAGACCGTCGCGGGCGGCGGCTTTCGTGGTCGTCTCGATGATGAGCTGACCACTACGGGTTGGCAGCAACTACGCCAGGCCGTCTCGAACGGCGGTCCATGGCAGCGAATCGTCAGCTCGCCACTCGTTCGCTGTGCACGGTTCGCGCGCGAGCTGGCCGAGCGTCAGAAGCTCGAACTGGAAATAGAGCCCGGCTTTCGCGAGCTGGACTTCGGCGACTGGGAAGGGCGAACGGCAGCCGAGCTGATGGTCGATCAGAGCGTCGAGCTGGGCCGGTTCTGGAACGATCCCTATGGTTTCACGCCGCCGGGAGGCGAGCCGCTGGTGGCGTTCGAAGCGCGCGTCCTGACCGCTCTCGAGCGTCTCACCGACCGTTGTGCAGGCGAGCGGGTGTTGCTGGTGACTCACGGCGGAGTGATGCGGTTGCTGCTGGCCGAGGCGCGCGGATTGCCACGCGAGCGGCTGCTGCAGGTCGAGGTGCGGCATGGCGACTTGTTCGGCTTGAAGGTCGGCTTCCGCGACGCCACGCTCTGGATGGAGGAAGCATGCAGCCGTTCCTGATCGCGCTGCAATTTCTGACCAGCCTGCCGGTGCGCCTTGACCGCATGCCCGAGCCGCAGGCGGTAGGCCGTTCGCTGCTGTATTACCCATTGGTGGGCCTGTTGCTGGGAGCGATGCTCTGGCTCCTAGGCACCGTCTTGGAAAACGCCTCGGCACCGTTGCTGGCGGCACTGCTGCTGACGGGCTGGGTCGCGTTGACCGGCGGGTTGCACCTGGATGGCCTCGCCGACAGTGCCGATGCCTGGCTCGGCGGCTTCGGCGACCGTGAGCGCACCCTGACGATCATGAAGGATCCGCGCAGCGGTCCGATCGCCGTGGTGGTACTGGTACTGCTGCTGTTGCTCAAGTTCGTCGCGCTCTGGACACTGCTGGCCGCCGATCAGCGATTGGCGCTGTTGCTGGCTCCCCTGCTTGGCCGCAGTGCCTTGCTGGGCCTGTTTCTGACGACGCCATACGTTCGGCCGGGCGGGCTCGGTCAGGTGTTGGCCGAGCAGATGCCACGCAATACGAGTCGTATCGTGCTCGGCGGTGTCGTCCTTGTCTGCCTGGCCTTGGGCTCGAGCGGCTGGCTGGCACTCGCTGCGACCGTCGGCGTCGGCTGGTTGTCGCGACGGGCGATGTGTCGACGCATCGGCGGTACCACCGGTGATACCGCGGGTGCACTGCTGGAGCTGGTGGAGTGCGCTGTGCTGGTTGTATTGGCGCTCGGACTTTGAATCGTCCTAGCCGAGCAGAGCGACGGCCTTGATCTGCGCCCACAGGATTTTGCCCGGCTGCACGGCCAGCTGATCGGCCGAACGGCGCGTAATGCGTGCCAGCAGTGGCGTGCCCTGGGCATTCAATCGCACCAGTACATGGGCCGGTGTGTCCGCCGCCACGACTTGCTCGACGCACGCGGGCAGCAGGTTGCTGATGCTGGTACCCTCGGCTTTTTCCAGCGCCAGGCTGACGTCGCGCGCATGCACCCGAAAGCGTAGCGGCCGGCCGATCGCTTCGTCACGCCTGGCCACCAGGACTTCACCGCCGGGGAACGCCAGGCGCGTCAGGTGGTAACTCGGATCATGTCCGGCAATCACCGAGTCGATCACCACGCCGGCATCTTCACCGAATGCGGTGGGCAGATCGAGGCGCGCCAAGGTTTCCTGTAAACGCCCCTGAGCGACCACCCGCCCTTCGTCGAGCAGCACCAGATAATCGGCTAGCCGCGCCACTTCATCCGCCGCGTGGCTGACATAAATGACCGGGATGTCCAGTTCGCCATGCAGGCGCTCCAGGTAGGGCAGAATCTCCTGCTTGCGCTTGAAGTCCAGGGCCGCCAGTGGCTCGTCCAGCAATAACAGTTCGGGGCTGGTCAGCAAGGCGCGGGCGATCGCTGCCCGTTGTCGCTCTCCGCCGGACAGCCGGTCGGGGCTGCGCCCGAGCAAATGGCCGATGCCGAGCAGTTCGATCGCCTGCCCCCAGACCACACGGCGCCGACCCTGCGCGACACGCTTCATGCCGTATTCCAGGTTGCCCTTCACCGACAGATGAGCGAACAGGTTGGCGTCCTGGAATACATAGCCGATCGGGCGTCGATGTGGCGGTACGAAGCGGCCGCTAGCCGAGTCCTGCCAGCATTCGCCGTTGACTTCAACCCGCCCTGCGGTTTTGTGTTCCAGGCCTGCCAGGCTACGCAGGCAGCTGGTTTTTCCTGAGCCGGAAGGGCCGAAAAGGGCAGAGATACCGCGGCCGGGCAGCGTCAATTCCACGTCCAGCTGAAAGCCGGGATGCGACATTCGAAGTTGTGCATGAATGCCGCCTGGTTTGTCGCTCATCTGCGTAACCCCTGCGAAGATCGGCTTCCATACAGCGCCAGCAGCACTACGAAGGAGAACACCAGCATGCCTCCGGCCAGCCAGTGTGCCTGTGCGTATTCCATGGCCTCGACGTGGTCGTAGATTTGCACCGACAGCACACGCGTTTTCTCCGGGATGTTGCCGCCGATCATCAGCACCACGCCGAATTCTCCAACGGTATGGGCAAAGCCCAGGATGCTGGCCGTGACGAAGCCAGGTCTTGCAAGAGGCAATACGACCGTGAAGAAGGTGTCCAGTGGGCCGGCTCGCAATGTCGCAGCGGCTTCCAGCGGCGCTTCACCGATGGCTTCGAAGGCGTTGTGCAACGGCTGCACCACGAACGGCATGGAATAGAACACCGAAG
The DNA here is from genome assembly GCF_018138085.1 of Stutzerimonas stutzeri. Taxonomy (NCBI): domain Bacteria; kingdom Pseudomonadati; phylum Pseudomonadota; class Gammaproteobacteria; order Pseudomonadales; family Pseudomonadaceae; genus Stutzerimonas; species Stutzerimonas stutzeri. The sequence goes on along the minus strand of NZ_CP073105.1, from coordinate 3,084,153 downwards.
CCACGACGAGCCCGGCGAAGGTGAACGGCAGCGTGCCCAACCCCAGACTCTGGGTGAGTTGGCCAATCGGTCCGTTGGGGCCCATGGCGACCAGCAGGTAAAAGCCCAGCACGGTGGGCGGCAGCACCAGCGGTAACGCCACCACTGCGCTGATCGGCCCCTTGAGCCGAGAGCGCGTCCGCGCCAGCCACCAGGCTATGGGGGTGCCGATCAGCAGCAACAGCAACGTCGTGACGCCTGCGAGCTTGAGCGTGAGCACAACCGCAGCCAGGCCGATATCGTCCAACGGCATCATTTCAGGCTGTAGCCGTACGCTTTGATTACCTCGCCTGCCTTGTCACTCTTGAGGTAGTCGAGCAGCGCCTGCGCGGCTGGGTTGTCGCGACCCTGGAGCAACAAAAGGGCGTCCTGTCGGATAGGTGGATGGTAGGTCGACGGGACTATCCAGCCCGAGCCCTGGCCTATTGCACCGTTTTCCACTACCTGGGAAAGCGCGACGAAGCCGAGTTCGGCATTACCGCTGGCCACGAACTGATGCGTCTGGGCGATGTTTTCACCCTGGACCAGTCGACCCCGGGCCGACTCGGTCAGGCCGAGCTTTTCCAGTGTCGCCATGGCCGCCGCGCCGTAGGGGGCCGTTTTCGGGTTGGCGACGGCAAGGTGTCGATATGGCTGGTTGGCGAGGGCGTTCTGATCCTCGACATAACCCGGGCGGGCCGACCACAGCACCAGGGTGCCGATGGCGTACGGAAAGCGGCTGCCGCTCACGCCCAGGCCTTCACGCTCCAGTTTGGCCGGCACCGCGTCGTCCGCCGCCAGCAGCACGTCGAACGGCGCGCCGTTGCGGATCTGTGCGTACAGCTTGCCCGTCGAGCCAAACGCGAGCGCCGCCTTGTGCCCGGTGTCCCGCTCGAAGCGTTCGGCAATGTCCTGCATCGGTTTGGTGAAGTTCGAGGCGACGGCAACCTGCACTTCGGCCGCATCGCCGGCAAGGGGGAGCAGTGCGGCGGTCAGCAGCGTGGCAATCATGCGAAGGGTATTCATAATTCTCCTCAGTCCACAGCGATGATGACGTGCGACGCTTTGATCAGCGCCGTGCAAGGCATTCCAAGCGTCAATCCCAGCTCCTCGGCGCTTTCGTTGGTGATGATGGCGCCCAGGGTGCGGTTGCCCGGTAGCAGCAGCTTGACCTCACAATTCACCGCACCGGGTGTCAGGCTGCTGATGGTGCCGCTCAGCCGATTGCGCGCGCTGATCTTCACGGTTGGATCGGGCGACAGCAGCACGAAGCTGGCCTTGATCAGCGCCATGGCGGTGCTGCCGGGCGCCAGTTGCAGTTCGTCGATGGCGTCGTTGGTCAGCGTGGCGGTGATCGTTACGCCCTCACCGATATCGAGGCTGACGCTGCCATTGACTGCGCCCCTGGTGACCTGCGCGATTCGGCCGCGGAATTGATTGCGTGCGCTGGTTTTCATGGCAATGGCCCGGAGTAACTTGTCGAAGTCGTCGAACCCGTCGATGCCCTGCGCCACCTGGGCAAGAAAGCGTTCGTATTCATGCTGCATACGGCGCCAGACATGGAGCATCTCGCGGCCGAAATCCGTCAGCTGCGTACCGCCGCCCTTGGCACCGCCAGCGGCGCGTACCACCAAGGGGCGCTCCGACAGGTTGTTCATCGCATCCAGGGCATCCCACGCGGCCTTGTAGCTCAAGCCGATGGCCTTGGCCGCTCGGCTGATGGAGCCGGTCGCATCGATCTGCTCCAGCAGTTCGATGCGCTTGCCACCGAGATAGCCTTTCTCGCCACGGTTGAACCAGAGTTGGCCGTCGATGTGCAGCGGGCCGAGGGGATTTGGATCGCTCATGATCTAGCTCCAGATCGGGAAGGCCATTCTGCAAGCGCTGTATAGTTTTGTATATAGCGAAAACCGCTTCGGTGCTCACCAGTGGGAGCGGTCTTGACCGCGAAGGTCACCGCCTGGTCAGCGAGTCGGCAGCTGTCCCAAGCTCGGCAAAAAACCAGTCCTCTACTTCATCAGCGATCCGACGTTGCCGGTTTGCCGGCTCGGGAGTAGCGTGGCTCCAACCTCTCTCGGAGCATTCATATGAAGCGTTATCTGATTGCCGCCTCGCTGGTGCTCGCCACGCTGACCGGTCCGGTGCATGCGCAAGAGTGTCCAGCGCTGCTGCAGCATGAGCTGCCAAAGCTGCGCTCGAAAGACACCATCGACCTGTGCGAAGCCTTCAAGGGCAAGGCGCTGGTGGTGGTCAACACGGCGAGCTTTTGCGGCTTCGCACCGCAATTCAAGGGGTTGGAGGCTCTCTATCAGCGCTACAAGGACGAGGGGCTGGTCGTGCTCGGCGTGCCGTCAGATGATTTCTTCCAGGAGTCGGATGATGAAGCCGAGACGGCTAAGGTTTGCTATGTGGATTATGGCGTCACCTTTCCCATGACCCAGACGCAGCCCGTCCGCGGTAGCGATGCGACGCCGTTGTTCAGGGAACTGGCCGAGCAGGCAGGCGGGGCGCCGCGCTGGAATTTCTACAAGTACGTAGTCGATCGTAACGGCCAGGTAGTCGATTATTTTTCCAGCAAGGTGAAGCCTGACGATCCCGAGTTGCTAGAGGCCGTGCAGAAAGCCTTGGGTCAGTAGGGTAGGGTGCCCCGACCGAACGGTCGGGGCGGGGTGCATCAGAAGCGGTAGGTCAAGCCAGCGCCGAAGCCATGCGCGCTGTTTTCGTAGGTGGCGTTGTAGCTGTCCTGGCGAATCTTGGCGTCTTCTTCCCAGAGGTAGGAGTAGGCGAGATCGACCGTGACGTCGTCCGAGGGGTTCCAGGCCACGCCAAAGCTCACAGCCGTGCGGTCGCCGGTCGGGATGCGCGGCGAACGGTGGACGTTATTGGTCGGGCTCTGATCCATGGCCACACCGGTGCGCAGGGTCCATTCCTTGTTCAGCTTGTAGGCCGCGCCCAATGCGTAGGACCAGGTGTCATGCCAGTCCTGCTCTTCGGAGATGGTGCCGAAGTTGGCCGAAGCCGGGCCTGGGGTCACGCCCTCGTTCTGTACGACGATCGACTCCAGACGGCTCCAGCGGGTGTAGCTGGCCCCGGCATAGAGAGTCCACTGGTCGTTCAGTTCGTGGGTGATCGACAGGTCAGCCATTTCCGGTGTGGTCAGGTCAAGGCTGGCGTCATATTTGCCATAGGCACCGATCGCGCCGTAAACCGGGTCGTTGCCGCTGATCTTCGTATCGCCTTCCAGCTCGTACTCGACTTTTGAGTGGTAGGTCAGGCCCATGCGAGTGGACGGGCTGAACTCATACAGCACACCGATGTTGAAGCCAGCTGCAACATCGTCGCCTTTGATCTTGACGCGGCTGTCGGGTGCGCCGACGCGTGACGGCACGGCGCTTTCCAGCTGGCCGTCGATGCGGTTGATCGTGGCGCCCAGGCCAACGGTCAGCTGGTCATTGAAACGGTAGCTCACGGTTGGCTGGATGGTGACCACGCGCACCTCGCTGTAGTCGCCTTCGTAGCGACCCTGGAAGCCACTCTCATAGTCGGTCACCAGACCGAAGGGCGCATAGACGCCGAGGCCGAAGGTGACTTTCTCGTCCAGCGGTTTAACCCAATAGCCCATCGGGACGCCGATCGCAGGCACCATGTCGCCGTCGTTGCTGCCTGGCGCACCGCTGGCGTCCTTGATGTCAGTCTTGGCATTGATGGCGGCGACGCCGAAGGTGACTTGCTCACGCGTCAGGCGCGACATGCCTGCAGGGTTGCCGAAAACGGTCGAAGCATCATCGGCAGAAGAGGAGCGGCCTGCGAAGGAGGTGCCCATACCGCTGATGCTTTGTTCGTTCAGTGCGAAGCCGGCAGCCATGGCCTGAGTGGAAAGCGCACCTACGGCTACCGCGATCGCGGTCTTCAACCATGTTGTTTTCATTGTTGTACTCCAGGGGAAAAAGCGGCTCGGACCCTATCAACAATGTTCGATTCGCTGCAACGAGAAGAGTGCAGTTTTTCGTAAAAGGACGACGATCGGCGGCGAAAGCTTGCTGAAATTCAGCAAAAAACCGATTAGGCATTTTGTGACCGTATGGACAGGTTCGTGCGGATCCGTCATCGCTCTACGGGTCGCTGGGGATCGGTGATCCATTCGCTCCACGAGCCGGCGTACAGTTCCGCCAGCGGATGGCCTGCCAGGCAAAGTGCGAAAAGATTGTGGCAGGCGGTCACGCCGGACCCGCAGTAGGCCACCAGCCGTTCGGTTGAGGCGGTCGCAACGAGCGGCCTGAAACGTTCTTCAAGGGCTTGCGGAGAAAGGAAGCGGCCGTCTTCGCCCAGGTTGCCGTTGAAGGGCACGCACTGGGCGCCGGGGATGTGGCCGGCAACCGGATCGATGGGCTCCTGCTCGCCAAGGAAACGGGGCAGGGCGCGGGCATCGAGCAGCGTCAGGCCGGGCTGTTGCAGGTCCGCCAGTAGCTGTCGTGCATCGATCAACAGGCTGTTGTCTGGCGTGCCTTCGAAGGTCCCGGGCGCGACGACCGCCGGTTCGCTGCTCATGGGGCCCCCGGCGGCACACCAGGCCTTGAGGCCGCCGTCCAGCAGGTACACCCCGCTGCGTTTGCCGAGCCAGGCCAGCAACCACCAGGCCCTGGCCGCGAAGGCGCCGGGACCGTCATCGTAAAGCACCACTTCGCTATCGTTGTTCAGGCCTGCGGCGCGCAGGCGCTGGACCAGCTGTTCTGGCTGCGGCAATGGATGCCGGCCGGTCTGGCCGGGGATGACCGGTCCTGACAAATCCGCTTCCAGGTCCAGATAGACCGCCCCGGGGATGTGTGCCTGCTCATAGCTGCGCTTTCCGTACTGGGGGGCATCGAGGGCGAATCGGCAGTCGATGATGCACAGGTTCGGGTGCGCGAGTTGCGCGTTTAGTCGAGTGGTATCGATCAATTGAGCAAGCGCCATGGCAAGGCTCCGTTCGGATTGGATGCCGCAACGGTATCACGCGTCGTTGACGCTGCCGATGAATGCGCTGCGAATGGCGAGGCGCGATATATACTGCGCGCCTATTCGCCCGCACGCCGGTCGTACCGCCGAACAACAAGGAGGGCCTAGTGGCCATCGAAACTCAATGGGTGCTGGATGATGCGCATCTGGCCCGCCTTTGTGCCGAGTGGCGCCAGTTGCCATACGTGGCGGTGGACACGGAGTTCATGCGGGTCGACACCTTCTACCCGATCGCCGCCCTGTTGCAGGTCGGTGACGGTCGTTGCGCCTATCTGATCGACCCATTGCTGATCACCGACTGGAGTGGATTCGCCGGCTTGCTGGAAGACCAGAAGGTGGTGAAGGTTCTGCATGCCTGTAGCGAGGATCTGGAGGTGCTCTGGCGCCTGACCGGCAGTCTGCCGGTGCCCTTGTTCGATACCCAGCTCGCCGCCGGTTACCTGAATATCGGTTTTTCGATGGGCTATTCGCGTCTGGTGCAAGCCGTCTTGAACATCGAGCTGCCCAAGGGGGAAACGCGTTCTGACTGGCTCCAGCGTCCGCTGAGTGACATGCAGGAGCGCTACGCGGCCGAGGATGCTCAGCATCTGGCCGAGCTCTACGCGGCGCTGCTGCCGAAGCTGTCCGACGAAAAACGCGCCTGGGTACTGGAGGATGGTGCCGAGCTGGTCGCGAATCTCCAGCGTGAAACCGATCCCGACGAGGCCTATCGGGAGGTCAAGCAGGCCTGGCGATTGAAGCCACGGCAGCTGGCCGTGTTGCGCGCTCTGACAGCTTGGCGCGAGCGCGAGGCCAGAGCACGCAATCAGCCCCGTAATCGGGTATTGCGCGAACACAGTCTATGGCCGCTGGCACGCACCCAGCCGACCGACCTGGTCGGTTTGGCGCGCATCGACGACATGCATCCCCGTACCGTGCGGCAGGATGGCGAAACCTTGCTGGAGCTGATCCGTAGCGCGGCTTCCACGCCTGAGCAGGAGTGGCCTGAACCGCTGCCGGAGCCCTTGCCGCTCGAAGCGTCGGGACTGTTGAAGAAGCTGCGTGCGGTCGGTCAGCGCGAGGCGCAGGCGCTGGACATCGCACCGGAACTGATGGTGCGCAAGAAGGTGCTGGAAGCCCTGCTTAAAAGTGGTTACCCCGATGGCCCTTATACGCTGCCCGACTCGCTGCGCGGTTGGCGCCGCGAACGAATGGGGCAAGCCCTGCTACAGGTTCTGGAAGCGAAATCATGAAACGCATCTGCTCCATCTATAGAAGCCCGCGCAAGAACGAGATGTATCTGTACGTCGAGCGGAGCGAGGCGTTGGCGCGTGTGCCCGAAGCGTTGCTCGCCGTCTTCGGCCCCCCGGTGCATGCCTTCGACATGGTCCTCACGCCCGAGCGCAAGTTGGCGCGCGAGGACATCGCGGTCGTGCTCGACAATCTGGAGAAACAGGGCTATCACCTGCAGATGCCGCCCCCAGAGGACGACTATATCGAGCATCTGCCCGAAGAGTTGCTGCGGCGCAACGACCCGGTCTGAGTCGGCGACATTGGTCGCCTGAGAGCCCGCCACGCCATGTAGAGTGCCGCCGTGCTTGGCCGCTCGCATGGCAATGGCTAGACTCGCCATTTTCTCGAGATACCCTTTTCATGGCGGCAAAAGTCGAACCCTTCTGGAAACGCAAGTCCCTCGCCGAGTTGGACTCAGCCGAGTGGGAGTCGCTCTGCGATGGCTGCGGGTTGTGCTGCCTGCAAAAACTCGAGGACGAAGAGGACGGCAGCGTCTATTACACCCGTATCGCCTGCAAGCTGCTCGATCTGCACAGCTGCCGTTGCAGCGACTATCCGAACCGCAAGGCGAGCGTGCCCGACTGCGTTCAGCTCACCCCGGCCGACGCCGCGCAGTTCAAATGGCTGCCGAGTACCTGTGCCTATCGACTCGTGGCCGAAGGCCGGGACTTGCCCCTCTGGCACCATCTGGTCTGCGGTGATCCGGATGCGGTGCATGCCGAACGCATTTCGCAGTCCGGCCGGATGCTCGCCGAGGGAAGCGTTCCCGATGAAGACTGGGAAGACCATCTGATTTTCCGGGCCGGTTGAATCAACCTTTGGCCCTGTCGTCTTAGCACTGAAGCCCATCTGGAGCCGCTCGATGTCCCTCCGTCAGTTACCGCTGCTTGCCGTTCTGTTGCTGCTGTTCGTCGCGCCCGTCCAGGCTGCCAAGCGAGTCGATCTGGATTTCGTAATCAGATTCGTGCCCGAGCGGGATCTCGCCGAAGTCGAACTGCTGCTCGAGGACGGCAGCGCCGTCCGCTATCTGGACTTCAATCTGGGCGATGAGGGCCTGTACAGCGACTTCCAAACGGACGCAGAAGGCGCTTGGCAGGAGCAGGGGGGGCGCGGTATCTGGCGGCCGGCTGCGGGCAAAGCCCGGCTGAGCTACAAGGTGAAGGTCAGTCATCAACGCAAGAGCGGCCGTTTCGATGCCCGCATGACGGATCAATGGGCTTTGCTTCGTGGCGACGATCTGGTGCCCAGCGGTCGTCTGGACCAGCACGATGGCGTCAAGCTGGTTTCGCGACTCAGCGTCGAGCTACCGGCGGGCTGGAAAGGGGTCGAGACGGGCTGGCCACGTATCGGTAAGAACCGCTTTCGCATCGATAACCCCGAACGCCTCTTCGATCGTCCGACCGGCTGGATTCTGGCCGGCAGTCTTGGCAGCCGTCGGGCCAAGCTGGGCGAGACGGATGTGACCGTCGCAGGGCCGGTAGGCGAAGGGCTGCGGCGAATGGACATTCTCACGTTACTGACCTTTGTCTGGCCTGAAGTGCAGAACGTGTTTCCGCGCGACCCCAAGAAGCTGCTGGTTGTCGGTGCGGGCGATCCAATGTGGCGAGGCGGCCTGTCCGGCCCGAACTCGTTCTTCATGCATGCCGACCGTCCTTTGGTCAGCGAGAATGGCACCAGCTCGCTGGTCCATGAATTGGTTCATGTGTTCAGCCGAATCAGCGACGCCGATCGCAGCGACTGGATCAGCGAAGGCTTGGCCGAGTACTACGCCATCGAGCTCATGCGTCGTGCCGGCGGCATGAGCGAGGATCGCTATCAACGGGTTCGCGAGCATCTGACCAAATGGAGCCGCAAGGTCGACAGCCTGCGCACAGAGCATTCCAGCGGGCCCGTCACGGCCAGGGCGGTGCTGTTGCTGCAGGAACTCGACCGTGAGATCCGCCAGCGCAGCAAGAGTCGTCATTCGCTGGATGACGTGGCGCGCGGCCTGATGCGCCTGGACAAGGTGACAACGAAAGACTTCATCGACATCAGCGAGACCTTGCTGGGCGGTGGGTCGAAAGTGCTGGATACCCGCCTGCTGCGCTAGATGCCGTTATTGGCGCCGATGCGCGTTGCGTAAGCCGCCCCAAGCAAGGAGTCTTCATGACGCTCATCGACCTTCGTAGCGATACGGTCACCCAGCCCACCGCCGGCATGCGCGACGCGATGCTGAGTGCGCCTACCGGTGACGATGTCTACGGTGAAGACCCGACGGTCCGCCAGCTGGAGCAGGCGGTGGCTGCACGGCTGGGATTGCAGGCCGGATTGTTCGTGCCCAGCGGCACCATGAGCAATCTGCTGGCGCTGATGGCGCATTGCGCGCGCGGCGACGAATACATCGCTGGCCAGCTGGCGCACATCTACAAGTACGAAGGCGGTGGCGGTGCCATATTGGGCTCGATCCAACCGCAGCCGGTAGAAATGGAGGCTGACGGCTCGCTCGATCTGGAGCGCGTTGCCGCAGCGATCAAGCCGGACGACTTCCATTTCGCCCGCACACGCTTGCTGGCGCTGGAAAACACCATGCAGGGAAAGGTCCTGCCGCTCGACTACCTGGCGAGGGCCCGGGCGTTCACCCGTGAGCGCGGCCTGGCGCTGCATCTCGACGGTGCGCGCCTGTTCAATGCCGCGGTGAAGCTGGGGTGTAGCGCAGAGGCCATCGGCCGTCACTTCGATTCGGTATCGGTATGTCTGTCCAAAGGGCTGGGTGCGCCCGTTGGGTCGGTCCTTTGCGGTGACTCGTCATTCATCGATCGAGCGCGGCGGCTGCGCAAGATGGTCGGCGGTGGCATGCGCCAGGCCGGCGTGCTGGCGGCGGCCGGGCTATACGCGCTGGAACACCACGTGGCGCGGTTGGCGGAAGATCACCAACGCGCCCGTGCGATCGCTGAAGGGCTGGAGGCGCTGGGGTATGTGGTCGAGCCCGTGCAGACGAACATGGTCTACGTGCAGATCGGTGACCGCGCGGCCTCGCTGAAGGCGTTCTGCGCCGAGCGCGGTATTCTGCTCACCGCCGCGCCACGGTTGAGAATCGTGACCCATCTGGACGTGCTGCCCGAGCATGTCGAGCCGATCCTGGAGCGCTTCGCGGCCTTCGCCAGGACATAGGTTCGAATCGCTGTCGAATAGCTTGATTCAATCTTATTTATCCACTATGCGCGCGGCGCAGGGCCGATATAATGCGGCCCTTTGCCGGCTATCCGTTTGGATAGCTGCGAACCGGCGCCCGGTGCGTCCTGCCGTGCCGCTTTGCAGCCGCTCGGCCGCTGTCTTCTGGAAGAAAATCTATGAAAAGCGCAGAAATCCGTGAAGCCTTCCTCCGCTTCTTCGAAGAGAAGGGCCACACGCGTGTGGCCTCCAGTTCGCTGATCCCGGCGAACGACCCGACGCTGTTGTTCACCAACGCCGGCATGAACCAGTTCAAGGACTGCTTCCTGGGCCTGGAAAAGCGCGCCTACACCCGCGCCGCCACCAGCCAGAAGTGCGTGCGTGCCGGTGGCAAGCACAATGACCTGGAGAACGTCGGCTACACGGCGCGGCACCATACCTTCTTCGAGATGCTCGGCAATTTCAGTTTCGGCGACTATTTCAAGCGTGACGCGATCAGCTACGCCTGGGAGTTCCTGACTTCCGAGAAGTGGCTGAACCTGCCCAAGGAGAAGCTTTGGGTCACCGTCTACGCCAGTGATGACGAGGCCTACGACATCTGGACCAAGGAAGTCGGTGTGCCCGCCGAACGCATGGTGCGCATCGGCGACAACAAGGGCGCGCCCTATGCCTCGGATAATTTCTGGGCGATGGGTGACACCGGTCCCTGCGGCCCCTGCACCGAGATTTTCTTCGACCACGGCGAGCACATCTGGGGCGGCCCGCCCGGTTCGCCAGAGGAAGATGGTGATCGCTATATCGAAATCTGGAACAACGTCTTCATGCAGTTCAACCGCACCGCGGACGGCGTGATGCATCCGCTGCCTGCGCCGAGCGTGGATACCGGCATGGGTCTGGAGCGCATCAGTGCGGTACTGCAACATGTGAATTCGAACTACGAGATCGATCTGTTCCAGAGCCTGCTCAATGCATCGGCGCAGGCAATCGGCTGCAGCAACGACGGCCAGGCCTCGCTCAAGGTCGTTGCCGACCACATCCGCTCCTGCGGTTTCCTGATTGCCGATGGCGTGACGCCCTCGAACGAAGGGCGTGGCTACGTGCTGCGCCGCATCGTTCGCCGTGCCTGCCGGCACGGTAACAAACTGGGCGCGAAGGGCAGTTTCTTCCATCGGATCGTAGCCGCCCTGGTGGCCGAGATGGGTGATGCCTTCCCTGAATTGCGTACCCAGCAGGCGCATATCGAGCGTGTGCTGAAGACCGAGGAAGAGCAGTTCGCCAAGACCCTCGAGCAGGGACTGAAAATCCTCGAGCAGGACCTGGCCGAATTGAGCGGCAGCGTCATTCCTGGCGAGGTGATCTTCAAGCTGTACGACACCTACGGGTTTCCCGTCGATCTCACGGGTGACATCGCTCGCGAGCGCGAACTGACCCTGGATGAAGAGGGCTTCGAGCGTGAGATGGAGGCTCAGCGTGAGCGGGCCCGCTCGGCCAGTGCCTTCGGCATGGACTACAACAGCCTGGTCAAAGTAGAGGGTGACACACGCTTTACCGGCTACCTCGGGACTTCCGGGCGCGGCAAGGTGCTGGCGCTGTTCAAGGAAGGCATGGCAGTGCAGAACCTGTCCGCCGGCGAGGAAGGCGTAGTCGTGCTCGACGAGACGCCGTTCTATGCCGAATCCGGCGGGCAGATCGGCGATTGCGGCTACCTGTCCGCCGAAGGCCTGCGCTTCGATGTTCGTGACACCAGCAAGGCCGGTGGCGCGTTTCTGCATCACGGCATCCTCGATAGCGGCAATCTGGAAGTCGGCACAGCCGTCGAAGCGATCGTCGATGCGTCGGTTCGTCAGGCGACGGCGCTGAACCACTCCGCGACGCACCTGCTGCACGCGGCTCTACGGCAGATCCTCGGCGAGCATGTCGCTCAGAAAGGCTCGCTGGTCGATAGTCAGCGACTGCGTTTCGATTTCAGTCATTTCGAGGCGATCAAGCCCGAGCAGCTGAAAGCGCTGGAGGACAAGGTCAACGCCGAGATACGCCGCAACTCGGCGGTGGGTATCGAGGAAACCGACATCGAAACGGCCAAGAGCAAGGGCGCGATGGCCCTGTTCGGCGAGAAGTACGGTGAGCGGGTGCGCGTGCTGACCATGGGCGACGGCTTCTCGGTCGAGCTCTGCGGCGGGACCCACGTCAATCGGACCGGTGATATCGGTCTGTTCAAGATCGTCAGCGAAGGTGGCGTGGCGGCGGGCGTACGGCGTATCGAGGCGGTTACCGGCGAGCAGGCGTTGGCCTATCTGAACAACGCCGAGAATCAGCTGAAGGAAGCGGCTGCTCTGGTCAAGGGCAGTCGTGACAACCTGTTGGACAAGCTGGGAGCGGTGCTGGAGCGCAATCGCCAGCTGGAAAAGGAACTCGAACAGCTCAAGGCCAAGGCGGCCAGCGCTGCCGGCAACGATCTGGCCGGCTCCGCTGTCGAGGTGAAGGGCGTGAACACGCTGTCGGCTCGTGTGGACGGGCTGGATGGCAAGGCGTTGCTTGCACTGGTCGATCAGTTGAAGAACAAGCTCGGCAGCGGGGTGATCCTGCTCGGCGGTGTGCTGGATGAAAAGGTCGTGCTGGTATCCGGCGTGACACAGGATATCAGCGCACGTTTCAAGGCCGGTGATCTGATGAAACAAGCGGCTGCGGCGGTGGGCGGCAAAGGCGGCGGTCGTCCGGACATGGCCCAGGGCGGCGGCACCGACGTCGGGCGGCTTGACGAGGCGCTGGCCCTTGTTGCGGCGTTCGTCGAGCAGCGCGCGTAACGAGACGGCGACAGGCCGCTCAGTCTTCTCCCCGGGTGGCAGGCGTATCGATGAGGCACCACGGGCCGGGCGGTTCGCTTGCTCGGTCCAGGCATGGTGCTTGGGTTGTTTGTTTAATGAGCGCCCGTGACGGGCTTAGGCGGCTATGAGATGGCTTTGATCGTACAGAAGTTTGGAGGTACCTCGGTGGGCTCCGTCGAGCGCATCGAGCAGGTGGCGGCGAAGGTCAAGAAATTCCGGGACAAGGGCGATGACATCGTCGTCGTGGTTTCGGCCATGAGCGGTGAAACCAATCGACTCATCGACCTGGCCAAGCAGATCAGCGAGCAGCCGCTGGCGCGTGAGTTGGATGTGATGGTTTCGACCGGCGAGCAGGTCACCATCGCGCTGCTGGCGATGGCGCTCACCAAGATCGGCGTGCCGGCGGTGTCTTATACCGGCAGTCAGGTTCGCATTCTCACCGACAGTGCTCACACCAAGGCGCGCATCCTCCAGATCGATTCGCAGCAGATCCACAAGGAGCTCAAGGCTGGCCGCGTGGTCGTGGTCGCGGGTTTCCAGGGCGTGGATGCGGCCGGCAACATCACCACGCTCGGTCGTGGCGGCTCGGACACCACGGGCGTGGCGCTAGCCGCTGCGCTGAAGGCCGATGAGTGCCAGATTTATACCGACGTCGACGGCGTGTACACGACCGATCCTCGGGTGGTGGCCAAGGCTCAGCGGCTGGACAAGATCACCTTCGAGGAAATGCTCGAGATGGCGAGTCTCGGCTCCAAGGTGCTGCAGATTCGTGCCGTCGAGTTCGCCGGCAAATACAGCGTGCCTTTGCGCGTGCTGCACAGTTTTCAAGAGGGTCCTGGAACCCTCATTACCCTTGATGAAGAGGAATCCATGGAACAGCCCATCATTTCCGGCATCGCTTTCAATCGTGACGAAGCCAAGCTGACCATTCGTGGTGTGCCGGATACGCCCGGGGTGGCCTTCAAGATTCTCGGCCCGATCAGTGCGGCGAATGTCGAGGTCGATATGATCGTGCAGAACGTTGCGCACGATAACACCACGGATTTCACCTTCACTGTCCACCGAAACGACTACCATAACGCGTTGCAGGTTCTGGAGGGCATCGCCCGCGACATGGGAGCCAGGGAAGTCATCGGTGATGTGGACATCGCCAAGGTGTCTATAGTTGGCGTTGGCATGCGCTCGCATGCCGGTGTCGCCAGTCGGATGTTCGAGGCGCTGGCGAAGGAAAACATCAATATTCAGATGATTTCCACTTCCGAAATCAAGGTTTCGGTGGTGATCGAGGAGAAGTACCTGGAACTGGCGGTAAGGGCTCTGCATACGGCTTTTGAGCTGGATGCTCCCGCCGGCAAGGGCGAGTGATCAGCGGATTTGCGAGCTATTCGCGCCTTCCGTCGTTTTAGATGTAAGAAAAAGGAACTTTAGAGTCGTTCTTACTGGTCAATAGCTGGTGAAAGGCTCTAGGGCCGATGTTTCACGGAGCATTATCCGTTTTTATCTTTGCAGACTGTTTACTGAAATGAATCCGTTTTTAAGGAGAAAGGAATGCTGATTCTGACTCGCCGGGTCGGAGAGACCCTGATGGTGGGTGACGATGTGACTGTCACCGTGCTGGGTGTCAAAGGAAATCAAGTGCGCATTGGGGTGAATGCTCCCAAAGAGGTAGCTGTGCATCGTGAGGAGATCTATCAACGGATCCAGAAAGAAAAAGATCAAGAACCAAGCCATTAATATTTATGTGATTTTTGGCTTTGCAAGCGGGGCGAAGATGGGTATCATGCGCCCCGTGTTGCGGAGAGGTGGCCGAGTGGCCGAAGGCGCTCCCCTGCTAAGGGAGTACATCTCAAAAGGGTGTCGGGGGTTCGAATCCCCCCCTCTCCGCCATTTTGCATAGTTAAGGTTGTGGTTGGTTTCAGCGCTTTGGTTTGTGAGATTCACTGAATTAAAGAGCTTGACCGGCAAATTCACAAACTTATAATGCGCACCCTCAGTGCACTCATAGCTCAGCTGGATAGAGTACTCGGCTACGAACCGAGCGGTCGGAGGTTCGAATCCTCCTGAGTGCGCCATTTTAAGCGAGTCGTCGAAAGGTGATTCGTGGTTGTAACCAGCGGTGATCTGGTTTATCAAGCGCCATATGCACTCATAGCTCAGCTGGATAGAGTACTCGGCTACGAACCGAGCGGTCGGAGGTTCGAATCCTCCTGAGTGCGCCAAACCAAAAAGGGCCTGCAGCGATGCAGGCCCTTTTTTCGTTCATCGATTCAGCGCTTCCCGCGAACGCAACCGTGCTCATCGAAGCTGATGGTTCGCGTCCTGCCCTTGTCGGTGCTGTAGCGATACTGCACCTGTCCGTTGCGGCTGGTGACGGCATCGGGCGTTCCAAAAGTGCTTTCGATATCGGCGCGGGTCATTCCTGGGCGGATCTGCTGTCGCACCATGGCATTGCGTTTGGCGCTGCCGGTGAGGTGGTTGCCGCAGCCATCGTCTTGCATCCCTACAACAGTGAGCTCTGTAGCCGCGCTCTTGCGTGTGCCTCGTTCCCTTGGCTTGGCCAGAGGAATTACGCGGTTGGAGCTCGGCGTTGGATTCGTCACGTCCTGGTTAAGCGCTGTGTGATCTGGCGGACAGCCCTGGCGGGTGAAGGTGACGTTGCCGGCTTCGTCAGTGCAGCGATAGACGCTTGCGGCGAATGTCGGAGTAGCGGTGAGCAGCAGGGCGCAGCCGCTCGCAATGAGTAGCTTGTTCATGGTCGTCCTCCTTGACGAATGGTCGAAGCAGCCTAGCCAAGATTTTCTTAGCCCGCAGTCGTGTCTTCTCGTAACGTGAATGCGTCGACAATGTAAGCCGCAGTCTCAACGTGGCAGTGGCGCAAGCGGTTGTATTAGCTGCATTTCATGGGTTGGCTCAGCGGCTGCGGTGGTATTATCGCGTGACCCGCCCTCAGGGCTTGTGGATCCCTTTCATGGATTTGCCCAGTAGTCGAACAAAACTTTCGTTTGCCAATCACGTATCGAATGATTGATCCCCTGGCGCGCGCCGACCGCTGGGGTGGAGTGCGCCATGACTGAAGTAGAAGCAAAGAAGCCGCAGGAAAGTCTCCAGGAGCGTCTGGCGCAAGTCGTAGATTTGCTTCAGCGCCACAGGCTCGTGGAGGATCTGGCGCATCGGCAAGCGCAGGAAGGCCAGCAGCAGGAAATAATCGACAATCTGGTGCATCGCCAGAACCTTGTCGAATTGCAGCGCAAGCTCGAGGCGCTGCACCCCGCGGATATCGCTCATATCCTCGAAGCCTTGCCTCTCGACGATCGCCTGACGGTCTGGCAGTTGGTCAAGTCAGACCGCGACGGCGACATTCTGCTGGAAGTCTCCGACGCTGTTCGCGAAACCTTGATCGCCGATATGGACGATCACGAGCTGCTTGCCGCCGCCAAGGAAATGGATGCCGACGAGCTCGCTGATCTTGCTGCCGAGCTTCCCCGCGACGTCGTTCACGAACTGATGGAGACCCTCGATGCGCAGCAGCGTGAGCGTGTTCGCTCGGCGCTGTCGTACGAGGAGGATCAGGTCGGCGCGCTGATGGATTTCGAGATGGTCACGATTCGCGAGGATGTGAGTCTCGAGGTTGTGTTGCGCTACCTGCGGCGCCTGAAAGAGTTACCGGGGCATACCGACAAGCTGTTTGTGGTCGACTACGACGGCGTGCTCAAGGGCGTACTGCCGATCAAGCGCTTGCTGGTCAACGATCCGGAACGGCATGTCTCCGAGGTGATGGCGAGCGACCCTGTCACCTTCCATCCGGACGAGGACGCCTACGAGGCGGCGCAGGCGTTCGAGCGCTACGACCTGGTTTCGACTCCGGTGGTGGATAAAAGCGGCAAGCTCATCGGGCGACTGACCATCGATGAGATGGTCGACCTGATCCGCGAGGAAAGCGAGAGCGAAGTACTCAACATGGCTGGTTTGCGCGAGGAAGAAGATATCTTCGCGTCGGTCTGGAAGTCGCTGCGCAACCGTTGGGCCTGGCTGGCCGTCAACCTCGTCACGGCTTTTATCGCCTCCCGAGTGATTGGTTTGTTCGACGGCTCGATCGAGAAGCTGGTGGCGCTGGCTGCGTTGATGCCGATTGTCGCGGGTATCGGCGGTAATTCGGGTAACCAGACCATCACCATGATTGTTCGGGCGATGGCGCTGGACCAGCTGGGCACCGGCAACAGTTCCCGTCTGCTACGCAAGGAGGCGGGTGTCGGCATGCTCAATGGCCTGATATGGGGAGGCGTGATCGGCATCGTGGTGTACTGGCTGTATGGCAGCTGGTCGTTAGGCGTCGTGATGACCGCTGCGATGACGCTGAACCTGCTGCTGGCGGCCCTGATGGGCGTGTTGATCCCGGTGACGCTGGCGCGAATGGGGCGGGATCCTGCGCTGGGTTCCAGCGTCATGATCACGGCCGTGACCGACAGTGGAGGATTCTTCATTTTCCTGGGATTGGCGACGCTTTTCCTGCTCTGAGCCCCTCAGGCTGCGGCTGCTTGGCGTTTGCCTTGCGCCGCGCATTCGGGCTACTGTTCGCGAGTTTCGCTCTGGCGAAGCCCTGAACCGGTGCAAATAACAGGCGGCCCGAGCTGCTAAAAGAAAAAGGAATTGCGATGACACCCAGCGAACTTCTGCTCGAAGGCGTCGAACTTATGCTGTTCGGCCTAGGTTCCGTCTTCGTCTTCCTCGTTTTGTTGATTGTTTGCATTCGCCTGATGTCCTTTTTGATCGGCCGCTTCGACAGCGAACCGACGCCGCCTGCCCCCGTAAAGCCTGCCACTGCCACCGCCACGGCTGACATGGATGCCGACCTATTCGCAGCCATTCAGGCTGCAATTCATCAGCACCGCGCGCGTCGCGGTTGATAGAACAGGGAGTTCCTCCTCATGACTTCAGCAAAACAGCCGCTCGGCATTACCGATGTGGTGCTTCGTGATGCGCATCAATCCATTCTTGCTACCCGTGTCCGTCTCGAGGACATGTTGCCGATCGCCGGAAAACTCGATCGGGTAGGCTTCTGGTCGGTCGAATCCTGGGGTGGCGCGACCTTCGATGCGTGCATTCGCTATCTTGGTGAAGACCCATGGGAGCGCATCCGCGAACTGAAGAAAGCGATGCCCAATACCCGCCAGCAAATGTTGCTGCGCGGCCAGAACCTGTTGGGCTACCGGCACTATGCCGATGACGTGGTCGAGAAGTTCGTCGAGCGCGCCGCCATCAACGGAGTTGATGTGTTCCGGGTGTTCGATGCGATGAACGATCCGCGCAACTTGGAAACCGCGCTGCGTGCCGTCAAACGCCAGGGCAAGCATGCCCAGGGCACCATCTCCTACACGACGAGCCCCGTACATAGCCTGGATATGTGGGTCGATCTGGCCAAGCAGATCGAAGACATGGGTGCCGACTCGGTGGCGATCAAGGACATGGCCGGCATCCTGACGCCTTATCGGGCGTACGAGCTGGTCTCACGTCTTAAAGCGAGCCTGTCGATCCCCGTCCACATGCAGTGTCATGCCACGGCGGGCCTTTCCACAGCAGCCATTCTCAAGGCGGTCGAGGCGGGCATCGATAATGTCGACACCGCCATTTCGTCGCTGTCGATGACCTATGGTCACTCGCCGACCGAATCGGTAGTGGCGATTTTCCAAGGCACAGAGCGCGACACCGGACTCGATTTAGAGCTGCTGGAAGAAGTCGCAGCGTATTTCCGCGAGGTGCGCAAGAAATACGCGAAGTTCGAAGGGACACTGAAGGGGGTCGATTCGCGCATTCTGGTGGCGCAGGTGCCAGGCGGCATGCTGACCAATATGGAAGCCCAGCTAAAGGAGCAGGGCGCCCTCGACAAGTTCGATCAGGTACTGGCCGAAATCCCTCGCGTCCGAGAAGACCTTGGCTTCATCCCGCTGGTAACCCCGACCTCGCAGATTGTCGGTACTCAAGCGGTGATCAACGTCCTTACCGGGGAGCGGTACAAATCGATCACCAAGGAAACCGCCGGCATTCTCAAGGGTGAGTATGGCTCCGCGCCCGCACCCTTCAACGTTGAGCTCCAGCAGCGCGTGCTCGATGGTGCCAGCGTCATCACCTGTCGCCCCGCCGATCTCCTGCAGCCGGAGATGGACAAGCTGACGGTCGAGCTGAAAGGGCTGGCACAGGAGAAAAATATCAAGCTGGCCCAGGACGAGATCGATGATGTCCTGACCTACGCCCTGTTTCCCCAGATTGGACTCAAGTTTCTGGAGAACCGCGGTAATCCCGATGCCTTCGAGCCGGTCCCGAGCGGTAATGCGCCGGCGCCCCGCGAGCCCGGTGCTGCCGAGGTCTACACCGTCGAAGTCAACGGCAAGTCGTTCGTCGTGCAGGTCAACGAGGGTGGGGATATAGAAGGACTCAAGCCGGTCGGCGCTGCGTCGGATGCGGTTGCCACGCCGGCCGCCGGTACGGGCGAGTCACAACCGGCGCCGCTGGCGGGCAACATCTTCAAAGTGCTCGTGCAGCCCGGTCAGCTCGTGCAGGAGGGTGATCTGGTGATCATTCTCGAAGCGATGAAGATGGAAACCGAAATCCGTGCATTTAAGGCAGGCACCGTATCGGCGGTAGGTGTCAAGGTCGGTGATGCGGTGTCGGTGGGCGACAGCCTGCTGACCATCGCTTAAGGAGAGCGGCATGGATAAGTTGCTCAAGCTCTGGCAGAGCACGGGTTTGTATCATCTCGAGCTCGGTCAGTTGTTCATGATCGTGGTGTGTCTGGCGCTCATCTTCCTGGCCATTCGCAAAGGGTTCGAACCCTTGCTGCTGATCCCGATCGGGTTCGGTGGTCTGCTGGCCAACATTCCCGTAGCCAACATGGCGGAGGGGGCTGGCATCCTGCACCTGTTCTACGAAGTCGGCTTGCCAACCAGCGTGTTCCCGCTGCTGATTTTCATGGGCGTGGGCGCCATGACGGATTTCGGTCCGATGCTGGCCAACCCGAAGACGTTGTTGCTCGGTGCTGCGGCGC
Organism: Stutzerimonas stutzeri; assembly: GCF_018138085.1. Classification (NCBI taxonomy): domain Bacteria; kingdom Pseudomonadati; phylum Pseudomonadota; class Gammaproteobacteria; order Pseudomonadales; family Pseudomonadaceae; genus Stutzerimonas; species Stutzerimonas stutzeri. The sequence goes on along the minus strand of NZ_CP073105.1, from coordinate 3,064,854 downwards.
AATTCGGTATTTTCGCCACCTTGCTCGGAGCCTTGGGGCTGGCCGCGATGGGGATTCCTGGAATGGAATTCACGTTGCGCGAGGCGGCTTCGATCGCAATCATCGGTGGTGCCGACGGCCCGACGTCCATCTTCGTGACCGCAAAGCTTGCGCCGCATCTGCTCGGTCCTATCGCCGTGGCAGCGTACTCGTACATGGCGCTGGTGCCGCTGATTCAGCCGCCGATCATGCGTGCCCTGACGACCAAAGAAGAACGCGCCATCGTCATGACTCAGCTGCGCCATGTGAGCCAAGCGGAAAAAATCGTATTCCCGCTCATGCTCGCTCTGATGATCGGCATGCTACTGCCGGATGCGGCGCCCCTGGTTGGCATGTTTGCCTTCGGCAACCTACTGCGTGAGTGTGGTGTGGTAGATCGTCTGGCCGACACCTCGCGCAATGCACTGATCAATATCGTCACTATCGCGCTGGGCCTTACCGTTGGCTCGAAGCTATCGGCCGAGGCTTTTCTGCAGCTGAAGACGCTGGGTATTCTTCTGTTGGGCATGGTCGCCTTCTGCTGCGGTACAGCCGCAGGTGTGCTCATGGCGAAGGTGATGAACATGTTCAGCTCGAACAAGATCAATCCCTTGATTGGATCGGCGGGCGTATCGGCCGTGCCCATGGCAGCTCGCGTTTCGAACAAGGTTGGTTTAGAGGCGAATCCGCATAATTTCCTGCTCATGCACGCCATGGGGCCGAACGTGGCCGGGGTGATCGGCTCAGCGGTCGCTGCCGGGATATTGCTGAGTTTCGTTGGCTAAGCGCGTTGCGGAACCAGCCGAAGGGTGCACGCCTGTGCCAAGGAGGCGCAGGCATCGTAGTCGCGGCGGTGAGGGTTGCCTTGCCTGAGCGCCTAGGAGCGCTAGTTCTTTGCAGGCGTGTTCACGCAGCCCGGTTAACGACGAACGCCCCGACTAGGTCGAGGCGTTGGTCCTGTCTGCAAGCGCTCAAGAGGTGTCAGTCTTCTTCTTTTGCCGCTTCGGTATCCTGCGCGATCAGCGCGATCAGCGCATTCTGCTGGCGGTGCGCAAGCTGACGGAAGCGCTGCAGCAATTCACGCTCATGTAGCGTCAGTTCCGGGCTATCCAGGCGCATGGTCGAATCGTCATCGAGCGCACCTTCCTGAAGCAGGCTCTGCTCCAGACGAGCAATGATTTCAGAGTTCATGCTGCGATGATGATTGCGCGCGACCTCGGCGATACGCTCACGCATTCCGTCTGGTAGCCGAACCACGAATTTGTCAGCCGTGCGGCTGGAGTAAACTGCCTGCTTCATAGGGCGCATATTAAACCGGTTAGTCAGGTGGGCGATGGTGGCTTATTGCCGTTCTAGTCACCGGTCAGACACCAAACAGCACATGCTGTTCCACGACCTGTGAAAAAGATACCGGACGGCTTAATGGCGCCAATTATACGGCGATAAAAGACCGAGTAAAGCATTGCGTGGTGGCAAATAGCCTTTACTGTGAACTGCCGCCGATCTTCACCTGAAAAATCGCGCTCAGCGAAGGATGGGGTCGAATTTTATCCGCCGACCCAGCACCAGCGAGACCAGGAAAAGAATCCCGAATAGCGCTGTTCCGCACTTAGCGGCCGCTTCCCATGTTTCCGTCAGATTCGCCCCGAAACTCAGAACGCCGCAGACTGCGCTCAGCATTACGAACAGGTAACCATAGATAGACATGTTTCCTCCGCTAGAAAGTACGGTTACTACGCTCGGTGTCAAAATACCCAGCGTTTGGATTGTGCTGGTCTGCTTACTTCGCCACTGATGGTCTGCGCTCGAACCTGCAGGGGTTGAACCACGACCTGTTGGGAAGGCGCTGACAGCGCAGCAGGGGAGGTTGTAGCAATCATGTCGTCCGGCAGCTGTGAGGCTATTGCGGCGAGGGCCACGGTGCTGAACAGGTAGGCTGGGCGTAGCATGAGCGTCTCCTTCGCATGGTTGTCGGGAGATTTAAGCATTCCTCATGCCAGTTTTTTATTGGTTAAAAATCCTTAAAAATCAATTGGTTAGATCGTGCAGATGCGGAGCGTTCGTGCGCTTTGCCTGATGGCCTATTTAGGCGTCGTGCAAAATGCAAAGGCTCTTGCGGGCGGTGTGGTCTGGATGTGCAGTTCCACAGACCGAAGCGGCATGACAAACAGGCCAAGCCTCGTTAACATGCTGCCGCCTGATTTGTCCCAGTAGCTCAATTGGATAGAGCATCCCCCTCCTAAGGGGAAGGTTGTGAGTTCGAACCTCGCCTGGGACGCCATATTCTATGCGGTTTCCAGCGATTTAGAGTCTGCACCGATTCCCCTTCATGGGTGCAATGTGGGTGCGACTTGCACCGCTTGGCATCGTCGAATGTTGCTCTAGTGCAGCCCTGCGCTGCAGCCTGATAGTATCTGGCCAGTCTATGCGCAGGGAGGCGAAATCATGTACTTGTGGATCTTCGGCGGTTGCTATCTGATCGCGCTGATAGTGGCGTTCTTCTTTTTATCGCAGCGCGCCCGTGCTGTGGTGGATGAATTGCTTGCGAGAGGGATGGGCTCCGAAGCAGTGGACGACTTCTATGCCTCAATTGGCTGGACGACTCTCCGAGCGCTGATTCAAAGCACTCTCATCACTGGAACTCTGCTTGGGGCCTTTTGCTCATTGGTGTGGTGGCTGGCCACGAAATAAGTAGGCCGTCCTCATGACGCCTGGTCGCGGATTGGAGGCTTCAGCCGGTGGCGGAAGTGAGATAACCCCGCGCTCAACTGTGGGACAGATTGTGGGACGGATTCAGCGGCTGGAAACGAAACGTAGAGCTAGCGGGGCCTGTAAGCGATTTGTACTCAGATATATTATCTGTCGACATCTTCAGCCGGCCGTCTGGTCGCGAATCTTGAGCACGGTAGTAGTCGAGCATCCGGCGTGCCGTGCGGTGGCTCGAATGCCAAGGCCAGCGGCCAGCAGTTCACGGACGCGCTTGTGTAGATCCTCGTCAACCGGGCGGCCCTTGTAGCGGCCTTCGGCTTTTGCCTTCTCGATGCCCTGCGCCTGGCGCTCCCGGCGCTGCTCGTAATCCTTGCGGGCGATGGCGGCCATCATGTCCACCAACATTGAGTTGATAGCGGCCAGCATCCGGCCGGTGAACTCGTCGCCCTTCGTGTCGGCAATGCCCTGGTGGCTGGTCGGCAGATCGAGCGCGACGATGCGCAGCCCCTTGGAGTCGATAGCGGTCTTCAGCTTCTGCCAGTCCTCGGCTGGCAGGCGGGATAGGCGATCGATCGATTCGACCAGGAGCACATCGCCTTTCTTGGCGTCCTTCAGCAGGCGCAGCAGCTCGGGGCGATCGGCCTTGGCGCCGCTCTCGTTCTCCAGGTACTCGCACGCGATGTGCTGGCCATGGTTGGCGGCAAATTGCTCCAGAGCGTCACGGGCGCGGCTGGCGTCCTGCTCACTAGTGGAGGCGCGAAGGTAGGCGCGAACGAACATGGCTAATCTCCCTGTGTTGCATTTAAGGTGCTCACTTAATAGCGTTGCACTTTAGACGTACCACAAAAGGAAATAAAGCCCTTTTTGCTCGTATTTGCCCGTATTAGCTCAGCTATGCTTAAAGGTAACAGGATGGCGAATCACCAAGGAGGGAGCAGTGAGCAACGATTTCGACGAGGCGCTAAACAAGAAAGCATGGACGCTGGCTATCACTACCTGGCTGGCCGGGGCCTTGCTCCTGTACGTGATCCATATCCTTGTCGGGGAGATCAGCAGCCGTGACCTCCGCTGGTGGATCGATGCCGGACTGTACGCGGTGGGGTTCTTTTACTTCCTGGCGATCGGCGCGCTGCATGACCTGTTTCTGGGGTGGGTCTACCGCCGAAGCAGCAAGGCGTAAACACAGCGTTTCCTTGCGTACCTAGTTGCGCACCAGCTTTGCGTACCGTTTGATTTCCGATGATTGTTTATCAGAGGCCGAGCTGGCGAACGATGGCGGCGGGATCGGTGCCACGCTGCAGGGCGCGTCGGGCATCACGCTGCATTGTGTCGATGCACTCGTTTTCGAACTTCTCTGCCATTCGACACGCTTTCTTCACGATCAAGACAGCGAGTTCTCTAGGAAACGGGACAGATTCTTGCGCTGGACGTCCGTAAGCAATCGACACTGATTCTCTCCGCTGGTGTTGGGTATGCCTGCCACCGCCCAACCAATGAAAGGCGCGCAGGCTGTCGGGGTTTTGGCCCTGGCACTCGCCGACTAATCCAGTTTTGCCCACCTAAACCCGGCCGGCTCGCTCCCGTGCGGCCTTCAGCTTGTCAGCCAAGCCGGCCTTGAAATCCACCGTCACCTCCAGTTGCTGACGGTCGAGCCCCAGGAGGCGCGCTTTGCCCATCGTGGCCGATACCGCGGCAGATGGTCGGTCAACTGCCAATGCCCGCGCCCTGGCCGCCTCCAGCTCTTCCAGCAGGCTGTCTACGGTGTCGCCGTGCCGCTCCAGGATGGGCTCGCGCAGTTCTGCGAGCCTTGCCGTGATCTTGCCGTTATCGAGGAGATCCTTAGCCTTCCGGTTCACCGTCTCCGGCTTCATATTCTCCGCGTTGTAGGCCCGTCGATAGGCCTCGCTCGCGTTGCCTGTCTCGATGTAGGCCAGACAGAAGGCCTCTTGTTTGGGTGTCATCCTCGAATCGCCTTTAGTGACCGCGCCGAATGCATGACGGCATTACGCTGGACGTTCTCCAGATTGGTGTTGAGCCGCTCGCGTACCTCTTCAGTAACTACGGGACTGTTCCCATAACGCACGCCGTTCGGCTGGATCTCGTCCTTGCTGGCGATAAAGAGCAGCTTCCCGGCCAGGCTGCTCAAGAGGTCGAGCGGAATATCGTTGCGTGTCTCGATGCGATCCGGCATCACGCCTGGCTGCTGGCACGCTCGGGCGTGGGCATTCGTGGCTTGTGCTACTTCCTTCACGTCAGCCCAGGCGGCACCCACCTCGGCAAAAGCCGACTCCAGCTTCGCCCATGCGGCCTGCAGCGATCGGCAGGAACCGGGGATTGCCTGCTCTGCAGCCTTCACGACGGCAACGCGCTCGTTGATACGCTGGTCGTGCTTGCGTCGATCCAGGGCGCGGCAGGCGGCATCAAGCGCGGTCAGCTCGTCCTGGTGGCGGTCATGGTTTGTTCCTTTTCGGTGTGGGGGTTATTTGCGGCGTGCCCGAGTGCGGCCGGCTTCGGCCAGCAGCTTCACGAGGGCGGGGTCAGATCCGGCGCCCATGTCGAGCACTTGGCCGGCGTTGGGTACGGACCGGGAGAGGCGGGCGGCTTCGGCCTTGGCGTATGCCAGGTTCCGGTCGAACTCGCTGCCCCAGGTAGCGCGCAGGGTAGAGAGGCAGTGCTCGTTCCTGGCCTGCAGGCTCTGGTAGGAGGTAATCGGGTTGGAGATGGCGTCCTTGGCGGCGGTCATCAGTGCTCGCATGTGGTCACGTCCGAAGCCTGCCTCGGCTGCGAACTGCTGCAGGGCAGTGCTGCTGGCGTGGAATGCTTCGCCGTCCACTTCCTCGCCGTTGATCCGGTCTTCGCGCTCCATGCTTTCGTAGAAGTCGGACAGCTCGGGATAGTGCTGATCGGCCGGAACCTGGTTCTCGCTCATACCGTAGAAGGCTTCGGCGGCACTCTCAGTCCAGGACAACTCCTCAATGGGGGCTTCCGACGCTCGGCTGACGGGCTCGGGGGTTTTACCGGTTCCCAGCAGCGAGTCGGGCGCTTCTGGCGGTGTAATGGGGGTGCCATAGAAGGCGTTGGCGATGCTTTCGTAATCCATTGGTATGCCTCTTACTCAAGCCCGAACGGGTCGAGGTGTGTTTGGGAGGGAGCCAGCAGGTAGCTCTGGCCGTTTTCCTTCTCGATGCGGCGTTCCATCCGGCGCAGCGATCCGGGGTTCAGCGCTTCTTGCACGCTGTACAGAACCAGGTAATCGAGCGCGGCGCGGGTGTAGAACAGGTTGAGGAACGGGGTCTGCTGAATGCCGAACCGGACGGCTGCAGCGGCTGCGTCGTCGCCATCGCGGACGCGGTAGAGCACGTCGGCAAGCCCTTCGACGGCGCCCGCTGTCGGGCCTGCCAGGGAGCCGATCAGGCCGCCACCGAAGCGGTTGGCCTCGCCGAAGATGAAGTCGCCATAGATGCCGAGGGCGCCGCCTTGGAGCATTGCCGCTACCCAGGTCTTCGCGTCATCAGCTGGGCGGGGCTCGCGGCCTTTCAGGAGATCCTTAGCGGTCATGGCGCCGTACCCGAAAAGGGTGGTCCAGATCAGCAACTGAGCGATGCCCAGCTTCTCGCCGTTGCCGTTGCGCAGCGCCTGGATCAGCTCCCGACCGGCGCCCTCGGCATAGGCGCTCGGCGTATACCCGCGGCCGTACAGCTCACGCCCGAATGACTTCTGCAGGATGGCCACCGGGAAGGCCTTGAACTGACCTACAAAGCGCAGCAGCTCACCGGCGACAGTGCCTGGCTGGGTGCCGCGACGCATGATCGCGCGCGTCCTGGCATCCGGCTCGATGACCGCATAGCTGGCCCGGTCGGTAATGTAGCTGCGCAGTTGGGCGCCTAGCTCTTCACGCAGCTCTGCTACTGCGGCGGTGTTGGCTGTGCGGCCCTTGCTGGTGAGGTAGGCGGCCAGGTCGGCCTCGGGGATATCGTCGAGCCCCTGAGTGGTCATGTACTCGCGGCCATCGGCCAGCTTGGCACCTGTGCCGCGCACCAGATCCCAGCGCCCCGCGTCGAAGTCGAACAGCTCAAGGGTTCGGCGAAGATCCGGGTTCATCTGGTCCCAGTTCATCGCGCGGTTATAGGCAAGGTGATGGCTCATCATCAGCGCGGCGGTGCTGCGCATCGTGTCGGTCCACCAGGTGAGGCCGTTCAGCTTGAAGAATTTCTGCTGCAGCCCGCTCATCTTGCCGCCCAGGGAATCATCGGCGCTGAATTTGGAAACCACGTCGCCGCGGACGTTATCGAAGAACACGCCCAAGCTGGACAGGATCTCGCGCTGCTCGGCTGGCTTGCGCCCCTTTACCATTCCACCGATCAGGGTGCCCATCGAGGAGAGCATCCCCTTTCCCTGATAGCGCATCTCACTGGCGGCGACGGGAAGGTCAGTCACGGCCGAGATAACAGCGCCGCCCAGCTTGGCCATGGACTGCAAAGCACGGATGTTCGAGGCGACTCTGGCGGCCTGCTGGTTCACTGCCAGGCGGGCGGTCCCGTCCACTTCCGCGAAACGGGTCTTCAGCCAGCCGCGGCGGTCAGTTTGGAAGCGGCGCATTTCCACCGGCTTGTCCATCAGATCGCGCTGCAGCTCGTCGAGGATCGCTTCCCAGTTGCTTTCGGGATTGGTGCCCAGGCGGCGCATCAGTCCGGTGTTCTGGCCTGCCCGGTCCAGGCCTCCCAGGAATGCCTCACGCAGCGAGCCAGTGCCGTAGGCCTTGTTGTATTGGTGCCAGGACAGACCGTCCTTGAAGTGCAGCACACGCTCGGCGCTGACCTTTTTGGCCAGGTTGCGCGGGCCTTTGAAGCCAGAGGCCTCGGGCGTGGATGCCTTCAGGTGGACGCCAGAGACAAGGCCGTTGTACGCGGCCAACAGGAACTCGCTGCGGTCGGTCACGCCCTCGAAGGTGCGCTCGTCGAGTAAATCGCTGATCTCGTCGCGCCATTGGCTGAACCCAGCGCGCTCCAGTTTGTACGGGTCATGCGACTGGCGAACGATGTAGCCCGGCAAGTCGCGGATCTCGGCGCCGGCCCGGTTGGCATCCGACCGAGCGGCGGCCTGGTACTTCTGCATGATGCGGGCGATCTCAACCGACTCCCGGCCAAGGCCATCGAGCGGGCGATCCGTACCGATACGCCAGAGAGCGTCGGTTATCTCGGAGTCATTGTCGCCGCGGGTCAGGAACGGCAGCAGGTCGGCCTGTTCCATGTCGTTCAAGAAGCCCGCGATATAGGCGTTCGAGAGCTGTTTCTGTTCGGCAGCGACTGAGCGGCGCGCCCCGGCCCGGGCTACGTTTGTTCCAACCAGGAAGGATTCCAGGCCAAGGTCAGGACGGTCTGACCAGGTGCTACGGATGTAGCCGATAGCCTCCAGGCGGCGCCGTGCGTTGATGGCTGCGTTGCGCTTCTCCAGCTTCGCAGCCTGCAGTGATTCGGCGGACAGGTCGTCGGCAGCCTTCAGGGCGGCATCTTCGGCGCCCAGCATCTCATCGGCAGCGCGCAGGGCCTTGATTCGCTGCTGCAGGCCATCGACTAGCTCGACCATCTCCTGTTCATTCAGCTCGCGCCCAGCAGCCTTGGCGGCAGCCTGGATAGTGTCGATGCAGTCTAATGCGGCCATTAGTTCCTCAACTGACAGAGTGCGGCTGCCCGGTAGGCGGCGGCATAGGTTTCAGCGTCGGCCAACAGTTCGTCGGCCTCCCGGTAGATCGATGCGGGGTTGATGCCGGCCTGGCGGACCATCTCGTCGGTCAGGGCCAGTTCATCGGCCAGCAGCTTGTCGAGCGTGGCCGGGTCGGCAATGTCTTTGGTCTTCAGCGCGTCATCGGCGGCGCGGCTTGCACGCCCGGCGGCAGGGTCGGCGCTACGGGTTGCGGGTTGCTTGATCTGCTCCAGGGCGGCGGGTCGCTTCACTGGGTCGGCCAGATCGAAAACGGCCTCGATGCTCACTGGTCGGCCGGTGACGGACTGAGCCACGGCGGCGCGCAGGGCGTTCTCCCGAACCTGCCAGGGGGCGGCCTCGGCCTTTGCCCGGGCGGTGTCTTTCAGGTCGAAGCCTCGGGCGATTTCGTCGGCGCGTTCGGCAACGCGAGCCCGGTAACTGTCTGGAATCTCGCCGCGACGGATGCTGGCCAGATCGGCGCCGGCTTGCTCTGCCTGCCGGTTCAGTTCCAGCTTGGAATCGATCTCTCCACGCCTAGCCGTCAGTTGCTGCCGCTCGCCCTCTATCGCCTCGCGTGCGGCGCGTTCGGCCTGTTTACGGGGGAGGGTGGCTTGAAACTCTTTGGCGCGAACCTTGAAGCTCTCATCGATCCGTTCGAGAGCGACTTGGACAGTCTCCCGCTCTGCCTTCAGGTCGCGCACGTTCGGCTGTCGGCCGGCTGTCGAGCTCTCCAAGTCGGCGCGAATGATCGGGGTCAGCTCATCAGCGGCTTGGCGGGAAGCGGCTGCAGCCAGGGTCGAACGGTCCGCCTCAATGCCCCGAGCCAGGGAAAGGCGCAGACCTTCCATCGAGTCATCACTGATACGCCCCAGGGCTTGCGGGAGCGTCGCTGTGCTGCGTTCGGTTGGCGTGGCAATAGATCGGGGCGCCTCGGCGTCAATCGTCGCAAGCGTGCGCGCCTTGATGGCGTCAGAGACATATCCGCCGACACTGTGCAGGCCACCGCCTAGCACGGTGCCGAATGTCACGTTTAGCAGGCTGTCGGCCAGGTCGTAGTCGGCCTGCTCGCGCTTCGCAGCATTGAGCACGATCGGTTCGACCAGAGCGGTACCCACTGCGCCCTCCAGCGCACCCACGCCAGCACGAACTCCGAATCGGCCTGCGGTGCTGCCTGTCTTGGCCAGCATCGCGGCGTAACGGGTCGGACCGATTACCGGCACGAAGGCGGCGGCGATGTTGACCGGATCAATGGCAGAGGCTGCGAAGCCGGCCAGCAGCTGAATGGGGATGGTCGAGGCGGGGGCGTTGTCCAGGATGAATTTGCGCTGATTCTCGGCCCGCTTGCGCTCGATCAGGATATCCAGCGCGCCGGCGCGAATGCCGGAATCCTCGACGATCAGGTCGAGCCCCTCTTCCTTGATGCGTGCGCGGGCCTGCTCGGCGGTCAGTAGCGGCGTTTCAGGCTCAGCGCGGCGCTCCGGGATGCCATACGCCGGGTAGGCCTGCATCTCGACTGGCCCTTTCTCGGCGTTGGTTAGCTCGTTGTTCCGATAGGCGGATGGGATCGGAGAGCGAACAAAGCTTTCGACTGCAGCGGCCTCGGCGGCATCGAACTGGCCCGTTACCACGTCGTCCAGGATGTTGCGATCTCGGCGAATAATCAGCCCGTCGGTATAGAGCGTCATTCGGTCACCAGCCCAGCGATCCCGGCCAGCAAGGCGTCCGCGTTCGCAGTGATCTCGGCCAACTCCTGATCGATCTCGTCCATATCGATGCCGAGGCTTTCGGCGTCACGCTCAAGCAGGGCGTATTCCTCTGCCATCAGCTCCAGAGCTGTCTCCAGATCGGTGCCGTCTGGTCCGTTCGCATAATCGGCAGTGCTTTGCACCACGCGCAGGTCAGGCTGGCTCAATGGTCCACCCTCCTTGATTGCTGAAAAGGGCGTCAGCGAGCCGCTGAGCGCGTTCGTGTGCTTCTTGCTCGGTGTCGCCCTGCAGAACCACCAACGTGCGGCCCTGCTGTTTCAGACGGACATGGAATTTCTCGGGGAGGCCTAGGGCGGCGCGGTACAGGCGAGGGCCGGTTTCGAGCTGGACGGGATGCATCACCACGCCTCTCTGAAATCGGATTCCTGCAGCGAGGCTAGATCCCGAACAGTGATATCCAACCCGCGACCGTGAATGTGGATCAGCCCGTTCGGCTTGGTCGTCATCTTCAGGCCCATCGTCTGTATGGCCTGGCGTGCATCCTGGCGGCGCAGTTCCTTGAACTCTTCAGGGGTCATGCGTTGCCGGCCTGAAGGGGCTGGCAGGGGAGTCGTTCCGCTAAGGCTATCAGTGCGGCGCAGGCTTGGAGATCCCCTGCCGCGGCTGCATCGCGTAGGCGATTACGGGCGGCCTCTACCTCTCGCTTCGTCACGTCCTTGGCACGTCCGCGGCGCTTGGTCGGCTGCTGAGATTCTGTGAATGCCATTTCCTGCCCCTGCTATGTAATCAAAGACGACACGTCGTCATAATTGACATGATATGCCGATTTGAGCAGATGGCAAGCTTTTAGTGTGTATTCATCCAGTAGTTTTTAGGTGTGCTTGAGCTGATACGAAAGGGAAGGTGAAACGGCGGGGGGTAGCGAAGGGGCGGGAGACTGGAAACGTGCCAGCGAATGTGGGCGATCCAAAGTGATACAGCAGAGCGCCGTCGGGGCGAGTGAGGCGTTTTGGTCTCACTGAGACGGTTTGGTCTCGGTGAGATATCCCCAGTTCTGGGGAATACCCTCTGCCTTGATAGCGGGAAACCCCCGGTCTTGATCGTGGGAAACCGCCGATCCGGTCCGAGTCGGACAGGTTGGTCTGTCTCGCCGTCCAGTGTGTCGATTCCTACACAGTGGCGGGGTGGCTCCAGTGTGGTGCTTTCGCCACTCTGGAAACCCAGCGATAACCCAGCCGGTTAGGGTTGGTTTTCAACGGACGTTGAACAGGTGTTGAACGACCGCTGAACGCTTGGTGCACGAAACGTGCTCAGTTCTGAGCGCATTAAAACCCCGCTCGGTGGCTGGGCTGGCGAGAGAGAGGTGCTGCGACGAGCTGGACGGCGAATACTACGAACCTTTCGTAGTAAAGAATCCACGCGGCCCGGCCTCTAAGGGGCTTCGCTTGGTGGGTCAATGAATGCGCCTGGTGTCGAGTGTCGCAAGATCCTCGTCGCTGAGCACGCCTGCAGCGAACAGGCCCTGCAGGAATCCCGACAGCATCTTGGTATCCAGCTCGCCCCGGTCGGCGTCGGCCTGGTACAACTCCAGCGCGGCGACCGCTCCGTCACAGTGGGCGACCATTGGCGCGATCTTGGCGAACAGTGAGCGCTCTCCCGGCTTCATGGTTCGTAGCGCTCCAGCAGTTTGCCTAGGCGCTTCGCGATCCCATCCAGGGCGATGGCCCGGTTCTGGACCATCTCGCCGCCACGGAGCTGGCAAAGGTCGGAGAAGATGCCGAGCAGCATCGCCTGGCCGAATGCGTCGATGTGCGCGCCCTGGTCGGTGATGATCCCGGTGTCGGGGTCGATTGGTACGATGTTGGTCATTCTGATTCCTCGCCCCAATCCCCGCTGAAAGCTGGGTATAGGGTGGTATATGTATAAGGGTGTTCAGTTTTTGAACCTACAAAACCACCAAAAAGTGCGATTACGGTTCAGTTTTTGAACTACTAACGGCGCATCGAAAAAACAACCGGACGAAACAGGAAAACAGCGGTTCAATTTTTGAACTAGTCAGGGCTAAAAATTGAACTAGAAAAAACGAATTACACGGCCAGTTTTCGTCTCGGCACCGGTGAGGGGGGCACCTCAAGATCCTTTCCAGGGCATTCGTCGATGCCTTCCCACGACAAAGCGAATAGGGTCGGGCGCGCTCCGTCTCTGCTCCGGTTGTGCTGCCGAGTGCGCGTGATCAGGTTGCGCTCCTGAAGCTCCTTCAGCGCGCCGGCAAGCGTAGCTTTTGCCATCCCGCCCCAGCTCTCCATCATCGTGTGAGTAGCTGCCAGATCGCCGTTATTGCGCCCGTTGTACTGATAGCCGAGCACCATGAGTACCTTCAGGGCAGACGGTGAAAGGTCGCGGAAATCGGCTTGAGCCATTAGCGCTTTGGGCAGCGATAGCGCGCCCATCGGCCCCCAATTAACTCTTGGCTTTTTCTTGGCCATAACGAACCCGTGCTAGAGCCGGCAGGGCAGGGCGCCCCGCCAGCGTTATGGCCGCTAGGCCGCTGTTTCTTGCATCAGGACGTATTGACCCACGCGGTGCGGTGGCCGTCCTGCCTCAGTGGCCTGGTAGGCCCATTGCGTGCGGATATCGAAGCCCCGTCGACGAAGGCGGCGAACCGTGCTCGGCGGATGGACAATATCCAGATCGTTGGCTGCTTCGATGGTCGTCACTGGATGAATTCTCAGTGCTTCCAGAAGGCGCCGGTCTTGCTCGGTTGCGGAGTGTGATGGCATAGTTCAGTCCTCACTTGGTGCAGTCCAATGTGTTTGCCCCTGGCGGTGTTGCAGCACCGCTTCGGGTTTCCTCTCTGCTTCCTTTCTCATGTCCATTCGTCCCTGTCCGGTGCGGCGTAGCCCCATGCTTCGTTGGCGGCCGCGTAGATCATCGAGCCCAGGGCGGCCACCGCATACGCAAGGCTGCTCCGGTCGTCGTCGCTTAGGTGATGCTCAGATTCATCGGCGCCCAATAGCCGGCCGATACCTTCCAACCCTTTGCCGGCGTTCGTCAGCGCCGCGGCGTTGCGCTGGATCATCTCGAACGCCTCGCGATCAGTGATGCGGCTCATTGCAGCCCCTCCACGCGCTTGATGCGCTCTGCTTCGCAATCCATGTAGTTGCTCAGATCGTCTGCCAAGAACTGCCCCAAGCCGCCGAGCTCGGCAACGTTGCGCCCTTCGTTGTGCTTTTTGTCCAGCGTGATTGAGCGCATTAGCGCGGCCAGCCACTTGCCGTGTTCGCGCGCATAGGTCGCCAGGTCGTAAGCGTCGATCGCGTCCACTGTTTCAGTCGTTGCGGTATTCATTTCGCTAGCTCCAGTCGAGAGGCGCCAAGGTGGCGCAGGTGTTCGAGATCAATCAGTCGGGTATTGGTAGGCAGTGCCAGCCACCCAATGACTTTGCCGCTCCGGTCGATTAGATGGAAGGCCCGCTCCAGGGCCTCCAAATGGCCGCTCACCGGCCGTTCTCCTTCGCCATCCGATTCAGCCAGGCGCGCAGTTCTTCGACGAGGATCAGGCGGCGCTTGCCAGCCTTGAACGACACGAGATCGCCGCGGGCAATGGCTTCGTAAACAGCGGAACGGGTGGTGCCGGATGCGCGGGCGGCCTCTTCAGGGCCAACAGCGAGGGGTTGCAGCGTTGCGAGTTGGGACATGGTCTTCTCCATCTGGCTTAGATTTGGTGCCAGTGATTGCCATCATAAACAGCTCAATTCGCTTAGTGCAAGCAATTGCTAAACAAACACGCACTCAACCGGATTGACGCTAGTTTGCTCGTAGGTCAAGCTGTAGGCATCGAAAGCAGATTAGGAAGGCAGGCGCCCGGATGGCTACCAAGACGACGAAGAGAAAAGGCGAGACAAGCACGACGGTTTCCGTAGGGATACGGATCGATCCGAAGATCAAGTTCGCGCTTGATCTTATGGGGCGAATGCAAAAGCGATCATTGACTGCTGTGATTGAATGGGCGATCTCAAATGCCATTGCCCAGCAGCAATTCCGAGCGCCAGACGAGACATTTGATGAAGTGATTGCCAAGGTGTGGTCGACTGACGAGTCAACGAGATTTGTCAAACAGGCGATCTATATGCCTGAGACACTGACCTATGACGAACTTAGGGTGTGGGAAACGATCAAGTCCAGCCTAGAGTTCTGGCGACATTTTCCGAATGGTGAAGATGTATATGAGTGCTGGGTAAATTTTGAAGCTATACGCACTCATTGGGATGCGCTTTTAAAACACGTCCAAGAGCACAAAAATAGCCCAGTTATTGTCGATTTCGACACGATTCCGTTTTAGATCAGCTCTACCGCTGCCGCCTTGCTGTCCGGCGCAAGGTGGGCATAGCGGAGCGTCATCTTGATATCAGCGTGCCCCAGCAGATCGCGAACCGTGTTGAGCGGCACGCCAGCCATCACCAGCCGTGACGCGAAGTCGTGACGCATATCGTGCCAGCGGAAGCCGGCAATTCCCGCATTCTTCAGCAGCTCCAGCCAGGCTGTTTTCACGTCCGTCATGGGCTTGTCGTCTTCGCCTGGGAAGATATAGCCGGTGCCGCTTGCCTGGTCCTTCCATCCTTGCAGCGTGGCCAATGCCTCGGCATTGAGTGGGATATGCCGCGTCTCGCTGGTCTTGGCACCTTCACCGGCTGCCGTTAGGGTTTTGGCTTGCAGATTGGCGTGATGCCAGCGCAGGCCGAACAGTTCGCCCCGGCGCATACCCGTGTTGAGCGATAGCAGAACCATCGGCTTCAGATGGTCAGCGAAGGCGAGGGCGCGAAGGTCTGGCAGCGGCTCCCGGTTGCGCTTGGTGCGCCATTCGTTCGCACTGTCACGCTCTGCCCTGATTCGCTCCTCGCGTGCGTCCAGCGCGTCCCTAAGGGCTTTGGCTTCGTCTTTCGACAGGTAGCGGATGCGGCCGATCGAATCGACCTTCAGTTGCTTGACCTTCTCCAGGGGCGAGGCGGGCAGGTAGGCCCATTCCACTGCTCGGCTAAATACTCCGCTGATGCTGCCGATCTTGCGGTTCGCGGTGGACGGCTTGTTGCCGCCGTTGAGCCAGGCGGTGCGGATCTGCTCCAGATCGCGGCCGGTGATTTCATCGAGGCGGCTGTGCATGATCGGCTCGAAGCTGGTGTCGAGCGTGTGCAGTGTCTTCTCGTGGCCTTTGTGGTGGGCCTTGAACCACGGCATATAGTGGTCATCGATGAAGCTGCGCAGGGTAGGGGTGCCAGCACCGCGGCGGCCTTGCGTGACTGCCAGCGGCTCGCCGTGCTTGCGGGCTTCGTTGAGGTACAGCAGGGCTTCTTCCTGAGCCTGAGCGAGCGTCAGGATGCCGACACGGCCCAACGTCTTCTTGCGGCCACGCGCCCAGGTCACGACATAGGACTTTGCACCTGCGGCAGTCACGCGCACGAACAGGCCGGGCACAGTGGTATCGTGGACTTCGTATTCCTTGCCGGTAACTTCCAGGCTGTTCAGTCGGCGCGCCGTCAGCTTCTCTCGCACGGTGTCCCCATGGGTGCAGTGTGGGTGCAAAAGCGACTATACGGGGCTGGTTTACCGGATGCAACGGGACGCTAACTGCTTGATTTACAAGGTAAGTGCTTGATCTGCAAGGGGCTTGGTTGCCCCTCCTAAGGGGAAGGTTGTGAGTTCGAACCTCGCCTGGGACGCCAGTTTTTTTCTCTGCAAGGCCAGTCGAACCTACTGCTGGCGCACGGTCAGACGAACGTCCAAAAGTGTTTTCGCGTTTTGGCGAGTGCTGTTTGTCTTGGCCGTGCGTGAGGGAGAGGCGCAATGGTCCCGCTTGCCATTGCGATGCGAGTCAGCTGAAGCGATCGCTTGCCTGGTCTCGTCGTGCTTCACGCTGCAGCTGATAAACGAATCGTTCGATCTGTCGCTGCGTCAGTCCGCTGATGCGGTGAAACCGCATACCGCAGAATGTCGTGTCGAGCTTTTCGTCGAAGATAACGTGCCGCAGTTCGGCTGCGGTTGTGATGGTGCCGAACGGCAGTTTCGCCGATAGCTGTTCGTAGACTCGGCCTGCTTGCAGGCCGCTCTGTACGTCGCCTTGAAAGCTGAGCTTGCAACCGGTAGCGGACATATCCAGCACTTTACCCTCAAGGGGCTGCCTGATTGTCTTCCCGCCGAGTTCGACGGCGACAGTCTGGCCGATCAGCTGGGCGCGATAAGCGTTGCGGCGCTGATGGTAGAGGATCTGGTCGGGCAGCGGGGTCCAATAGCAGCGCGCATCGTCCAGCTCGCCCAGGTGCACGGGGTGGCTGTTCTTCCAGGCGATGCGCACGCCTTCGTAATAGCCTTCGATCTGAAAGGATTCGCCGGACGCCATGAATCGCTCACCGTCGGTGGGGATGAGTTCGTCTAGCGCGATCCAGCCTTTCTCGCGGTTTATCTCGACCAGGTAGGTTTGGTATCGCTGGTTGCGCTCGGTAAAGCGCACCATGAGCGGAATGTGGTTATCCAGCAGAACGCGCAGGTTCGCCAGGACTTCCGCTGCGGTCTTCAAGGTCTGGGGAGGCTGCGGGCCTTCATCTTCAGCAAAGCGACTGGACACTTATCTCTGCTCTCCGGCATATAACGACGTCAGCCGCATGATAGCATTTTGATGTTGCTGGCCGCGTATGCTTCAGGCCTGGCTGAGTGGGCGGTGGCTGGCGGTTCTGGCGGCCGCGCCTCTGCGGTCGTAGAGATCGGGAGTCTGATTGCTTCCCTGCAGAACGCGCAACATGCTTCCGACGGCGCTCTGATTGGCGCGAATGAGCTTTCCGTTACGCTCGTTGGCGCTTCGGCAGGCCTCGAGGAGTTCGTCTAGCTTATCTGATTGGGCAAGAATTTGTTCGCCTTGCGATGAGCGCGCGGCAAATACCGCCAAACCATTCCGGTCGGCACTCAACTGAGCATTGGCAAGTGTCTGGCTGCGCAGAGTGCCATGCTGGCCCAGCAACGCTAGCAGCGTCTGTTTCTGAGTGAGCAGTTGTTCAAGCCCGGCGAGATTACGCTCAGCGAGCGCCTGGTATTCGGCATTGGTGAGCTCAAGAAGCTTCCCGGCAATGCCGATATCGTCAGTGAGCTGCTGAAGCACTTCAGTATCTTGCATAGTGGCCTCTAACGCGCCGACGCCTGGCTACACACCCGTTGGCAGAGAATCAGCGTTGGTTTTCAAAAGCGAGTAGCTTGGACGCCACGCGCTGGCTGTCTACTTGGTAGCTGCCGTCAGCAATGGCCTGTTTGATCTGCGCCACGCGCTCTTGGTCGACCGCGGGTTCACGGCTCAGCTGCTGTGCCGTTTGCTGCAAGCGCTGCGCCTGCGGGCTGAGCTGGACGCTTTCGCCAGCTACCGCTTCGCTGCTGGTGCTCTTCGTTGTGTCCGCGGGCGCTTGTTGAGCGGTCGGGCGTTCGGTGTTCTGGACGCTGCTGCTGCGCCCATTACTGGGTGAATTGACGGCGCTGTTGGGCCGATTGAAATCGATAGCCATGATCGAAACCTCGAATAAGTCAGGACGCTTGCCTGCTTTTCGGCAAATCCATAGAAAACTTTAGCTTTTTTTCGGCCGATGGCTGCGTCGTCGCGTTCCATGCGCTTACATCGCGACTTCCACCTGGCCGGGCCCCATGACCCGGGCCTTGATCGTCCGCCCGGATCGTTGGTTTTTGACCCGGATCTGGCTGCCGAGTGCGCCATCGGACAAGGCTTCACCCGGCATTCTCACATTTATCGTGGAATTTTTCGCGCTGATTACGACTTGATCCCCTTTGCGTACCACTTCGGCCGCGGAGATGTATGTCGGTGGCAACACCTGGTCGGGTAGGGCGCTGCGAGTCACTTTGTTGCCGAGCACTTGGTCGTACGCGGTCATATAGCCTTGGTTCAGCAAGCCCACATCGCGTTCTGCAAGGGTGACATCGGCCTGTTCGATGACGCTCTCGCGAGCCAGTGGGCGCCGGGCGACGATGACCTCGCGGAACAAATGAATCTGTGCAGGTACGAAAACGGACCAGGGCGAGGACCCTTCGCAACTGACCCGGATGGTTGCGCGACCGACTGGCTGCGCCGGGCTTTCCAGCTTGGCCGAAAGCGGCTCGTCACAGGACGCCAGACGCAGGCGGGGATCGAGCCGGTTGACCTCGATTTCGTAGCGGGCCTCGATTTGGCTACGCTGCAAATAGTCATCCACCTCGTGCTCAAGAAAGTCGCGGGTCGCGTCGATAAGCTGTTCAGGTCGTGTCACGCCTGCCGAGTCAGCAAACGGGCTCAGCCCACACAAGGCCGGTAAAAGGATCGCATGGCAGATCGCCTTGCAGGGATGCCGGAAATAAGTCATTTGTTTGCTCATGTCATGGCCCAAGCAAGGCGCGTGCCGTCAGGCCGGTTTCATGATCGACTACCATTTCGCAAGCGAGAGGAAACTGGCATGGCCGGTATATTGGATTCGGTTAACCAGCGCACACAGCTGGTGGGACAGAATCGTTTGGAACTGCTGTTGTTCCGGTTGGACGGGAAGCAGCTCTACGGCATCAACGTATTCAAGGTCAAGGAGGTGCTGCAGTGCCCCCGACTGACCGTCATGCCTCGGTCCAGTCCGGTGGTTCGTGGTGTTGCGAATATCCGCGGCAACACGCTTTCGATCCTGGATCTTTCGCTCGCCACGGGCAAACAAGCGCTCGGCGACCTGCCGAACAGCTTCGCCATCATCGTGGAGTACAACACCAAGGTCCTCGGGTTTCTCGTACGGTCGGTGGAGCGGATCGTCAATATGAACTGGGAGGCCATTCTGCCGCCGCCCAAGGGCGTCGGGCATGATCACTACCTGACTGCCGTGACTCACGTCGACGGACAGATGGTGGAGATCATCGACGTCGAGAAGGTACTTGCCGAGGTCGCGCCTGTATCCGAGCAGCTCTCGGTCGGTATCGCCGATGAAGAGACCAGCAGCAAGGCCTCCACCAGTCGCGTACTGATCGTCGACGACTCGTCCGTTGCGCGAAAGCAGATTATTCGTTGTCTACAGAACCTGGGGATCGAAGTGGTCGCCCAGAACGACGGGCGCCAGGCGCTGAATTACCTGCGCGGGCTGGTGGCGGAAGGTAAGACCCCATCCAAGGAATTCGTCATGATGATTTCCGACATTGAGATGCCGGAAATGGATGGCTATACATTAACGACCGAAGTGCGTCAGGATCCCGTCATGCGTGACATGCACATTCTGCTGCATACTTCTCTCTCCGGCGTGTTCAACCAGAGCATGGTCAAGCGTGTCGGTGCAAACGATTTTCTTGCAAAGTTTCAGGCCGACGATCTGGCCAACCGCGTGATAGAGCGAATCCGGACAACGGATAAAAAATGAGGCCTTGTCCTCTCAATACGACTGGTGGGCATTATTAGTGTCAGGCGATCCGGATTTCGATCAGTTCCGAGTGTTCCTCGAGAAAACCTGCGGCATCTTGCTGGGCAACAACAAGCAATATCTCGTGTCGAGCAGGCTGAACAAGTTGATGGAGCAGCAGGGGCTCAAGACCCTGGGCGACCTGGTCAGAAAGATTCAGGCACAGCCTCGCAGCGGCCTCAGGGAGCAGGTCGTCGATGCGATGACGACCAACGAAACGCTCTGGTTTCGTGATACCTATCCGTTCGAGGTGATGAAGAACCGGGTCCTGCCGGAGTTGCTCAAGTCAGCGGTCGGGCAGCGACTGCGTATCTGGTCGGCGGCCTGCTCTTCGGGGCAGGAGCCTTATTCGCTGTCGATGACGATCGACGAGTACGAGCGAAACAGTCCCAGCCAGCCAAAGCCGGCTGTTCAGATTGTCGCCACTGAGCTGTCCGGCGCGATGCTGGCGGCGAGCAAGGCGGCCGAGTACGACAGCCTGGCGATCGCGCGCGGGCTGTCGAGCGATCGCCTGCAGCGCTATTTCGATGCCAAGACGCCCGGGCGTTGGGTGGTCAAGCCGGGCATCCGTAGTCGTGTCGAGTTTCGCGTACAGAACTTGCTAGATAGCTACGCCGTGCTGGGCAAGTTCGACGTGGTGTTCTGCCGGAACGTGCTGATCTATTTTTCCGCGGACGTAAAGAAGGACATCCTCAAGCGTATTCACGCCACGCTGAAGCCCGGGGGGTATCTGTTTCTCGGCGCATCGGAGGCGCTGAACGGCCTTCCTGAGCTCTATCAGATGGTGCAATGCAGCCCGGGCATTATCTACAAAGCGAAGTGACCAGCTCCAAGCCCGGCGCGGCAGAATTCTGTCGGTGACCGGTCCAGAGCGGCAAGGCAAAAGGAAAAGCATTGCCGCTTTTGACGCCTCCCGATCGTTCTGATCAGTAAAAATGCCTATATATCAGCGCTTTGCCTAAATGGCACGGTGTTTGCTCATGCTTTGCCAAGCAGACTTGTATCCGGCAGAGGTCCAGATCATGAGCATCAGTTTCGACAAAGCGCTCGGTATCCACGAGAAAGCTCTCGGTTTTCGCGCCCAGCGCGCCGAAGTGCTGGCCAACAACATCGCTAACGCCGACACGCCCAACTACAAAGCGCGTGACCTCGATTTCAGTTCCGTGCTTGCCGCCCAGAGCAGCAAGAACCGCGGCGAATTCGGTGTGGCGCTAACCAGTAGCAAGCACATCGCTGCCGAAGGGATGGAGATTGCCGATCCTGGGTTGCGCTTTCGTACGCCTGCACATGCATCGCTGGATCAGAACACGGTCGACGCGCAGGTCGAGCAAGCCGCCTACGCCGAGAATGCCATTGATTTCCAGGCAAGCTTCACCTTGCTCAACAGTAAGTTCAGGGGCCTGATGGGCGCCCTGCGTGGCGATTAACAGGAGCGACCACTATGTCCCTTGGAAACGTATTCAACATCGCCGGCAGCGGCATGAGCGCGCAGAGCACTCGTCTGAACACCATATCCAGCAACATCGCCAACGCCGAGACGGTGTCGTCCAGCGTCGACCAGACCTATCGTGCCCGTCATCCCGTGTTCGCGACCATGCTGCAGCAGGCCAATGGGCAACCTGATCAGTCGCTGTTCGCCGAGCAGGGCCAGGCGGGCGTCGGCGTTCAGGTGCTGGGCGTAGTCGAGGATCAGAGCGAGCTGCAGGCGCGTTACGAGCCGAATCATCCCGCGGCGAACGCCGAAGGCTACGTCTATTACCCGAACGTCAATGTCGTGGAAGAGATGGCCGACATGATTTCCGCCAGCCGTTCGTTTCAGACCAACGCTGAGCTGATGAACACAGCCAAGACCATGCTGCAGAAAGTTCTGACCCTCGGTCAGTAACCCTAACGAGAGATAGCCATGAGCACGACAGGCAGCGTCGGCGGTACCGGTTCGGTACTCGACCAGTACCAGATCAAGGATCGCGAAGCGAAGAGCAAGGATCTGGGCAAGAACGAGTTTCTCGAATTGCTGGTCACCCAGCTGAACAACCAGAACCCGCTCGAGCCACAGGAAAACGGTGAGTTCATCGCTCAGCTGGCGCAGTTCAGCACCGTCGAAGGCGTAGAGAAGTTGAATTCGAGCATGGAGACGATGCTGTCCGGGTATCAGTCGTCCCAGGCCCTGCAGGCGTCTTCCCTGGTGGGTCGCAAGGTCATCGTGCCGAGCGACAAGGCGGTTGTGGATACCAGTGAGACCTTCAAGGCCAGCCTGGTTTTGCCCACTTCCAGCAGCAACGTCTCGGTCAACGTCTATGACAGCGCCGGCACCGTCGTCAACCGGATCAACATGGGTCAGCAGGAGGCCGGCAACGTCTCCTTCATGTGGGACGGCAAGGACTCGAGCGGCAAGACCTTGCCGCCTGGGACGTACAAGTTTGAAGCACAAGCCACCTACCAAGGCGAGACCAAGGGCCTATACACCCTGCTGCCCGCCAACGTAGACAGCGTCACTCTCGGGCAGAACGGCGGTGAGCTGATGCTCAACCTGGCCGGGGTCGGCAGCATCGCGCTGTCGCAAGTCCAGGTCATCGGTCAGTAACCGCCGGTCAGATCCGGTAACAGGAGCAATTCATGTCGTTCAATATCGGCCTCAGCGGCATGCGTGCCGCCAGCAAAGACCTCAACGTCACGGGTAACAACATTGCCAACGCCGGAACGGCAGGGTTCAAGCAATCACGGGCAGAGTTTGCCGACGTGTACGCCTCATCCGTGCTCGGCACCGGCAAGAACCCGCAGGGAAGTGGCGTGCTGCTGGCGAACGTGTCGCAGCAGTTCAACCAGGGCAACATCAACTACACGCAGAACGCGCTGGATTTGGCGATCAACGGCAACGGCTTTTTCCAGGTCAGCAACAACGGCGCGCTGAGCTACACCCGTGCGGGTTATTTCGGTACCGACAAGCAAGGCAATCTGGTCGACAACTTCGGTTATCACCTGCAGGGCTATTCGGTCGACGCCAACGGCAATATCCAGACGGGGCAGGTCAGCGATCTGAAGATCCAGACCGCCAGCCAGGAACCCAAGGCCACGACCAAGGTCACGCAGGGCTTCAACCTCAATTCGACCAATACCCAGCCGATCAATACGCCGTTCGATCCGGCTGATCCATTGAGTTACAACTCGTCGACCTCGACCAATATCTATGACGAGCAAGGTAACGCCCACGTCATGACGCAATATTTCGTCAAGAGCGGCACGGCCAACACCTGGCAGATGAACGTGCTTATCGACGGACGTAACCCGTCTGATCCGGTCAATAGCACGGCACCTAACACGACCACGCTCGAGTTCAGTCCGTCTGGTAGTTTGCTGACGCCTGCGAGCGGTAGCACGGCGATCGCTGGCTGGCAGCCTGCCGTCCACAACACCGATGGTAGCTGGTCGTTGAACAACGCTGCGCCCGCCGCCGGGTTGGACGTCTCGCTAGACATCCGCGGCTCCACCCAATACGCCAGCGCCTTTGCTGTTAACAGCGTCGCTCAGGACGGTTACACCACTGGAGAACTCGCCGGTCTTGAGATCAGCGAATCAGGTGAGATCTTCGCTCGGTACACCAACGGCCAGTCCAAGGTGCAGGGGCAGATCATTCTGGCCAACTTCGCCAACGTCCAGGGCCTGACGCCGGTCGGCAAGACGCAGTGGGTCCAGTCGTTCGAATCGGGCGAGCCAGTGCGCAACCCGCCTGGCAGCGGTACCCTGGGTTCGCTGCAGGCCGGAGCGCTTGAAGACTCTAACGTCGAGCTTTCCGATCAGCTGGTGAACCTCATCGTGGCGCAGCGCAACTACCAGGCGAACGCCAAGACCATCGAAACCGAGAGTGCCATTACCCAGACGATCATCAACCTGCGGTAAACGACGTCAGTCGCAGCGAGGCGGCGGGAAATTGCCGCCTCGGGTTTTGCAGGCCCTTCGGGGCTTTTTTTATTTGAATAAATCATCAATTAATCAAAGACTTATCTTCTCTCTTTTTCCTTGGCATGCGTCTTGCTGAATTGATCCGTAACGATCCAGTTTGCGTCAATTTGTGTGTTACGGAGGTTCCATGGACAAGATGCTCTATGTGGCAATGACGGGGGCGAGCCAAAACTCTCGTGCCCAGCAGGCACATGCCAACAACCTGGCGAACATCTCGACTACGGGCTTCCGTCGCGACTTTGAGCAGGCGCGCTCGATGCAGGTCTTCGGCGACAGCTTTCCGGCGCGTGTGTATGCCATGAGCGAGCGCCCCGGTACCGACTTTAGCTCCGGGACCCTACAGGAAACCGGGCGGGACCTGGACGTCGCCGTCGAGGGTGATGGCTGGATCGCCGTGCAGGCCCCTGATGGCAGCGAAGCCTATGCCCGTACGGGCAGCCTGAACATCGATACGCTCGGCATGCTCAGAACCGGCGATGGTTTGCCGGTACTCGGCAACGCCGGGCCGATTGCCGTGCCGCCGGAAGAGAAGGTCGAGATCGGTGCCGATGGGTCGATCAGCATCCGCGCGCTGGGTGAAGATCCGAACGTCGTGGTGACGGTGGATCGCCTGAAGCTGGTGAACCCGGACCCCAAACAGCTGCAGAAGGGCACCGACGGTCTGATCCGGATGAAAGACGGCAAGCCCGTCGAGGCGGATGCCGCGGTGCGCGTGACGTCCGGCTTCCTCGAGGCGAGCAACGTCAATGCTGTCGCGGAGATGACCTCGATGCTGGCACTGTCCCGCCAATTCGAGCTTCACGTGAAGATGATGCGCACCGCGGAAGAAGATGGTGCCGCTGCGGCCCGAGTCTTGCAGATCAGCTAATCAAACTAGGCGGCGCGCCCAGATTCCGGCGCCATAGGAGAACGACATGCTTCCAGCACTGTGGGTAAGCAAGACAGGTCTGTCCGCGCAGGACATGAACCTGACCACCATTTCGAACAACCTGGCCAACGTATCCACTACGGGCTTCAAGAAAGACCGGGCCGAGTTTCAGGATCTGCTCTACCAGATCCGCCGCCAGCCGGGCGGCCAATCCAGCCAGGACAGCGAACTGCCGTCCGGCCTGCAATTGGGTACGGGTGTACGCATCGTCGGTACGCAGAAACAGTTCACCGCCGGTAGCCTGCAGACCACCGAGCAGCCGCTCGACATGGCGATCAATGGGCGCGGCTTCTTCCAGGTCCTGCTGCCGGACGGCACCGTCTCCTACTCACGCGACGGCAGCTTTCACCTGAACGCTGACGGCCAGATCGTGACCTCCAACGGCTACGCCCTGGAACCGGCCATCGTCGTGCCGCCTGAGACCCAGACCTTCACCGTGGGCGAGGATGGCACCGTGTCCGTCACCACCCTGGGCAACCCGGCGCCGCAGATCATCGGCAACATCCAGACCGCGGACTTCGTCAACCCGGCCGGCCTGCAGGCAATGGGCAGCAACCTGTTCCTGGAAACCGCTGCCAGCGGCGCGCCGCAGGTCAGCACGCCAGGCCTCAACGGACTGGGTACCGTGCTGCAGAACACACTGGAAAACTCAAACGTCAGCGTCGTCGAGGAGCTGGTGAACATGATCACCACGCAGCGCGCCTACGAGATGAACTCGAAAGTCATCTCCACGGCCGACCAGATGCTGTCTTTCGTTACCCAGCAGCTGTAATAGCTGTCAGCCGCTGGATTGAGGTGAATATGCGCCGCTTGTTGTCTGTCCTTCCGCTGATGCCCGCCGTGATCCTGTCCGGTTGTATGGCACCTGCTCCGAAGCCCAACGATCCCTATTACGCGCCGGTTCTGCCGCGCACGCCGCTGCCGGCTGCGCAGAACAACGGAGCGATTTACCAGGCTGGCTTCGAAACCAATCTGTACGACGATCGCAAGGCGTATCGGGTCGGCGACATCATCACCGTCACCCTCAACGAGAAGACGCAGGCAAGCAAGAACTCGAATTCGAAGATTTCCAAGGACAGCAAGGCCAACATCGGCCTTGGCTCACTGTTCGGAGGCGCCGTTTCGATGGCCAACCCGCTGACCGGCAACAACATGAGCCTGGGTGCCGAATATGAAGCGGCGCGTGACACCTCCGGCTCCGGTCAGGCAGGGCAGAGCAACAGTTTGTCCGGCTCCATCACTGTGACCGTCTCCGACGTGCTGCCCAACGGCATCCTGGCGATCCGCGGCGAGAAGTGGATGACGCTCAACACCGGCGACGAGCTGGTGCGCATCGCCGGCCTGGTGCGCTCGGACGATATCGCGACCGACAACACCGTGCCGTCGACCCGTATCGCTGATGCGCGCATCACCTATTCCGGCACCGGCGCGTTCGCCGATGCCAGCCAGCCGGGTTGGCTGGATCGCTTCTTCGTCAGCCCGTTGTGGCCTTTCTAAGCAGGTACAGGCAATGAAACTGTTCAGCTCGATCCTGCTTGCCTTGCTGTGCGTAGCGGCCATCCCCGCACACGCCGAGCGGCTCAAGGACATCGCGACCATTCAGGGGGTGCGCAGCAACCAGCTGATTGGTTACGGCCTGGTGGTCGGCCTCAATGGCAGCGGCGACCAGACCACGCAGACGCCGTTTACCGTGCAGACCTTCAACAACATGATGGCGCAGTTCGGCATCAAGGTTCCGGCCGGCGGCAACGTCCAGCTGAAGAACGTTGCGGCGGTGTCGATCCATGCCGAGCTTCCGCCGTTCGCCAAGCCGGGCCAGACGATCGACATCACGGTGTCGTCGATCGGTAACGCCAAGAGCCTGCGTGGCGGCAGCCTGCTGATGGCGCCGCTCAAGGGGATCGACGGCAACGTGTATGCCATCGCTCAGGGCAACCTCGTCGTCGGCGGCTTCGATGCCGGCGGTGCCGACGGTTCGCGCATCACCGTCAATATTCCCTCGGCCGGCCGTATTCCCGGTGGTGCGACCGTCGAGCGGCCGGTGCCGAGCGCCTTCAACCAGGGCAACACCCTGACGATGAACCTCAACCGTCCGGATTTCACCACGGCCAAGAACATTGTCGACCACATCAACGAGCTGCTTGGCCCCGGCGTGGCCCAGGCGCTGGATGGTGGTTCGATCAGCATCACCGCACCGCTGGATCCGAGCCAGCGCGTGGACTACCTGTCGATTTTGGAGAATCTCGAGGTCGACGTTGGTCAGGCGGTGGCCAAGGTGATCATCAACTCGCGTACCGGCACCATCGTTATCGGCCAGAACGTTCGTGTTCAACCGGCGGCCGTGACGCATGGCAGCCTGACCGTAACCATTTCCGAAGATCCGCAGGTGAGCCAGCCGAACCCTCTATCGGACGGGCAGACGGTGGTCGCGCCCAATTCCAAGGTCAAGGCGGAACAGGAAGCCAAGCCCATGTTCAAGTTCGGGCCGGGAACCACGCTTGATGAAATCGTACGGGCCGTGAATCAGGTCGGGGCTGCGCCCAGCGATCTGATGGCCATCCTCGAAGCGCTCAAACAGGCCGGTGCGCTGCAAGCAGACCTGATCGTGATCTGAGGAAGAAGACATGGAAAATCGTCTTGGTGTGAGTCGGCAGACGCCTGATAGTGGCAGCTACTCCGACCTGAATCGGTTGAATCAGCTCAAAGTGGGCAAGGACCGCGACAGCGAAGAAAACGTGCGCAAAGTTGCGCAGGAATTCGAGTCCCTGTTCATGAACGAGATGCTCAAGTCGATGCGCTCGGCGACCGAAGTCATGTCCCAGGACAATCCGTTCAACAGCCAGGCCAGCAAGCAGTACCAGGACATGCACGACCAGCAGCTCTCCGTCACCTTGTCCAAGGAAGGCGGTGGGATCGGGCTTGCCGATGTCCTGGTTCGCCAGCTGGCCAAGCAGCAGAAGCCCAGCGAAAAGCCTAATCCGTTTGCGCAGGTCGCACAGACCGAGGGCTCGAAGTGGTCGGCTAATCCCAACGCCAAGATTGCGTCCGTCGACCCTGCCCGCAACGATGTTCAGTTGCTCAACCAGCGCCGCCTGGCCTTGCCGGGGCGGCTTGCCGAGCGCACGCATGTGCAAAGCGAGCCGTCAGCTCCGGTGGAGCAGATCAACCTGAAGGGCGAGGCGCAACCGCTGGTCAATCTCGACTGGAAACCGGCGACCACCTTCGCTGCGCCCAAGGATGCGCCTCTGACGATCAACGGCGTTGACGCGAGCGCGCCCGGCAAGACGCGTTTCAGCTCACCGGCCGAGTTCATCGCAACCATGCTGCCAATGGCGGAAAAGGCGGCCAAGCGTCTTGGCGTCGAGCCGCGCTTCCTCGTCGCGCAAGCTGCGCTCGAGACCGGCTGGGGCAAGTCGATCATCAAGCAGAAGGACGGTACCAACAGCCATAACCTGTTCGGTATCAAGGCCACGGGTTGGGACGGCGCATCGGCGAAGGTCACCACGACCGAGTATGTCGATGGCAAGGCGACCAAGCAGGTCGCCGGATTCCGGGCTTATGACTCGTTCGAGCACAGCTTCAATGACTACGTGCAGATGCTGGAAAACAACGAGCGCTACAAGCCCGCGATCCAGGTTGCCAGCGCATCAGGCAACTCCGAGCGCTTCGTCAATGAGCTGCAGCGGGCCGGTTATGCGACCGATCCGCAGTATGCGCGCAAAATCAATCAGATCGCCCGCAAGGTGCAGGCCTATCAGACTATTGCTGATGCCGGTACGGCGCCTGCCATGCGGACTAGGGGTTAATCATGGCTGACTTACTGAATATTGGCCTGTCCGGTCTGAGCGCCAGCAAGAGCCAGCTGTCCATTACCGGTCACAACATCAGCAACGTCAACACGCCGGGCTTCAGCCGGCAGGATGCCTCTCAGGCGACCCGTGTTCCGCAGTTCAGCGGTGCCGGCTATGTCGGCTCGGGCACGACGCTGGTAGAAATCCGTCGCAGCTATAGCGAGTTCCTGACCAGCCAGCTGCGTAGCAGCACGTCCCTGAGCAGTGATGTGCAGGCCTATAAAAGCCAGATCGACCAGCTCGACTCCCTGCTGGCGGGCAGCACGACCGGCATCACGCCGTCTTTGCAGAAATTCTTTTCCGCGATGCAGACGGCTGCGGAAGATCCAGCCAATATCCCGGCGCGTCAGTTGGTGCTGGCCGAAGCCGAAGGGCTCGCCCGTCGCTTCAACACGGTGGCGGATCGGCTGAGCGAGCAGAACAATTTCACCAACAAGCAGATGGCAGCGGTGACCGACCAGATCAACCGCCTTGCGGGCAGCATCGGTAGCCTCAACAACGCCATCGCCACGGCGTCGGCCAACGGTCAGCAGCCCAACGACCTTCTGGATGCGCGCGATGAAGCGGTGCGTCAGCTGTCGACCTATATCGGCGTCACTGTAACGCCGCAAGACGACAACAGTTTCAATATCTCGGTGGGTACCGGACAGCCGCTGGTGGTGGGTAGCACCGTCAGTCGTCTGGAAGTCGTTCCCGGACAAGGCGATCCCAATCGCCATGAGATCCAGTTTGTCAGTGGCAGCTCGCGGCAGGGCATTACTTCGCAGATCACCGGCGGTGAGCTGGGCGGGTTGATCCGCTATCGCAGCGAAGTGCTGGATTCGACGATGAACTCGCTGGGCCGCCTTGCGCTGTCGGTAAGCGATCAGGTCAACACCCAGTTGGGGCAGGGGCTGGATCTGAAGGGGCAGGTCGGCAAGGCACTGTTCGGTGACTACAACACCCCAGCACTGGCGAAACTCAGGGTCACTGCGTTCGCGGGCAATAGCTCCAATGCACAGCCGCTTCTGAACGTCACCAACACCAGCGCGCTGACCACCAGCGACTACCTCATGGAATACGATGGGGTCGATTACAAGATCCGTCGGCTCAGCGACAGCCAGGTGATGAACGTGTCCGGCGCGCCCAGTGGTCCGTTGACCATCACCGATAATCAAGGGCGTGATCAGGGGTTCCAGATCGTGCTGGGCAGTCCGCTACCTGCTGCCGGCGACAAGTTCACCCTGCAGCCGACTCGTCGTGGCGCGGCTGATATCAAGGTAACCCTTGATCAGGCTGACCAGCTCGCCTTCGCCGCGGTTGCAAGTGCGCGCAACAACCTGCAGAACGCTGGCACCGGTGCCATCAGTCAGCCAGACATGGTCTCGGCGCCGTCGCCGATTGACCTCGATGAACTCAAGGCCGCCTTCGGCAGCGGGTTGAGCCTCACCACTACCGTCAACGCCGATGGCAGCTACTCGCTGACTGATGCGGCCTCCCTACCCAGTGGATGGGCGTATGTGGATGCAAATGGCGATCCGTTGGTCGACGGCAGTGGCAATCCTCAGGCGCCGACGCTCCAGAGCGGTACGAGCAATGCCGTTCGGTTGGCTTATACGGCCGCGTCTGGGGCCACTTACCAGTTCGATTTCAGCGCTAGCGGACGGCCCAAGGCCAGCGACAGTTTTTCGTTGACCTTCAATCAGGGCGGCGTCTCCGACAACCGCAATGCATTGAAGCTCGTAGATCTACAGACGAAACAGACCGTCGGCGTGGACTCCGCCGTTGCGGGTACCGGGTTCAGCTTCACCGATGGCTACGGCGAGCTAGTCGAGCGGGTTGGTACATTGACGGCCCAGGCGCGGATGGACAGCGATGCGACGAGTGCCATCCTCAAGCAGGCCACCGACAACCGGGACTCGCTCTCGGCGGTGAACCTCGATGAGGAAGCGGCGAATTT
Source organism: Stutzerimonas stutzeri (assembly GCF_018138085.1). Lineage (NCBI taxonomy): Bacteria > Pseudomonadati > Pseudomonadota > Gammaproteobacteria > Pseudomonadales > Pseudomonadaceae > Stutzerimonas > Stutzerimonas stutzeri. Next base: position 3,034,592 of record NZ_CP073105.1, on the reverse strand, counting down.
GATCAAGTTCGAGCAGTACTACAACGCTTCGGCTCAGATCATTCAAGTTGCACGCTCCATGTTCGATACATTGATCAGCACCTTCAGGTAATTGGCCCGGCCATGCGCATCTCGACCTTGCAAGCATTCAATAACGGCGTGACCGGCATCCAGCGCAACTACTCCAATGCCACGCGTACCCAGGAGCAGATCAGCACGGGCAATCGCATCCTTACGCCGGCCGACGATCCGGTCGCATCGGTGCGGCTACTGCAATTGGAGCAGCAGCAGAACGTCTTGACCCAGTACGACTCGAACCTGACCGCTGCGAAAAATAGCCTGACACAGGAAGAGGTCACCCTGAACTCGGTGAATACCGTCCTACAACGTGTGCGAGAGCTGGCGGTCAATGCCGGCAACGGTGCGCTCGACCCGCAGGACCGCAAGGCCATCGCGGCTGAGCTTGGCGAGCGTGAGGACGAGCTGCTTTCGCTGATGAACACCCGCAATGCACGTGGCGAGTACCTCTTCGCGGGTTTCCAGGGCAAAACGCAACCCTTTGTCCGGGCAGCGGATGGTAGCTACAGCTACCAGGGCGACGAGGGGCAGAGGAAACTGCAGATCGCGAGCTCCCTCAGCATTCCGATCAGCGATAACGGCAAATCCATTTTCGAGGGCATCACCGACGCAGGGAGGTTGGAACGCCAGCCCGTCGCTGCGTTTCCGGCAGGTTCGACGCTTGCTGTTTCAGCACCACTCGTTAGCGATGAAGTCGCCTTTTCCGGCGCAAATGGTTTTCCTGCCAATGGCGTTCAGCTCCAATTCAACGCGGATGGCACCTACGACATCTATGAGCTGGACAATAGCGGTGTGCCCGCAGCCACGCCGCTAGCGGACGGCGCTGGCCTGAAAATGGACGACAATCCCACCAGAAGCGATGCCTTGGTGTTTCGAGGTGTGACGCTACAGCTGGACGGGGCGGCAGTCGGCGGTGAAGTGGTAAATATCACTCCGAAACTCTCGGCATCCGGCGAAATACAGCAGAAACAGGGCATCCTCGACACCATCGCCAACCTGCGCAAGTCTCTGGAAGGTCCAACGACCGACAACGCCGGCGTCCGCGACGCGGTCGCTGTCGCCCTGACCAACCTCGACCACGGCATGGTCAGCGTCGATCAGGCTCGGGGGAACATCGGTGCGCGGCTGAACGTGATCGAGAGCACCCAGACCGATAACGAGGACGTCACGCTGGTCAACAAGGGGGTTCAGGCCGAGCTGCGCGAGCTCGACTACGCCGAAGCCTTGTCTCGGCTATCCATGCAGACCGTCGTGCTCGAAGCAGCCCAACAAAGTTACGTGAAGATCGCTGGCTTGAGTCTTTTCAACGTTATGCGCTGATTCTCGGCGTGACGCGGCGTGGGTCACAGAATGGTGGTTCGGATTTGACTCGTGGTCTTCGTGCCTTAAAGTGTGTTCTCGCGGCGCATGGAGTACCGCGTCGCTTATCCGACACTCAAAGGGATGTGAAAATGATCAAGTCTGTTCTCTGCGCAACACTCTTCGCACTGCTCACAAGCGTTTCGGTAGGCAGCTTCGCGGCGAAAAAAACCGAGCCCGTTGAATCAGCCAAAGCTGCTGTAGCTCAATCGACGGTAATCAATCTCAACACGGCCGATGCGGAAACCCTGACTCGCGAGTTGAAAGGCATAGGCGCAGCGAAGGCTAAGGCTATCGTCGCGTACCGTGAGGCGCATGGCCCGTTCAGCTCGGTTGACGATCTGCTGGAAGTCAAAGGCATCGGTGCGGCGACTCTGGAAAAGAACCGCGCGAAACTGAGCTTGAACTAAGCCAGCCGAATCAAGCTCCAGGAAGCCGGTCGCTCGACCGGCTTTTTTATCTCTGCTCGAAAGCCTGACGGGCCAAGGCATGCCAGGCTTGCAGCTTGGGTTATCGGCTGAACGGCCGGTGGCTGGCTGTTGTCCTTATTAGAACCAGCAGCCGGCTTTGTCTAGCCCTTTTAAAGCCGAAATTGCCTTAAAAAAGCGTTGACATGTTACGGTTATGCACATTCTAAAAAGCGTAACCGAACGATTCGGCGTTCAACCTTCAGGTGATTTCTGCTTATAGCTAAGTTGCTGATTTGAAAGGGTTTATTTGCGCTGAGCAAAAACCCATCGATCTGTTTGTAGGCCGCGCCGGCCGGGCGTTTGGAGCAGTCATCCAGAATCTGTTCACAAGGTTATCCACAGCTTCTGTGGATAAGCGTCAAGCGCTTATGTCACGCGGCTTTTGGAGGATATTCGATGAAAGCTCCTTGGACGTTCTTCAAATACCTTCCTATGGCGCAGCGGGTGCTCGCCAAGGGAAGGTTACCTGTGGTGCTCCTGGCGGTCGCTCGCAAGCGCTCCGCTCGTGGCGGGCTGCTCAAAGGCCTGCGGGAAGATCTAGGCGTTCTGCAAGCGCTGTGTGTGGCCTGGTGGCGGGGCGAGTACCGAGCCATCAGCAAACCGGCCTTGGTCGCCGCGGTGGCTGGACTGTTGTACTTCCTGTCGCCAATGGACGCCATTCCCGACTGGATTCCCGGCCTCGGTTTCGTTGACGATCTGGCCGTGCTGGGCTGGGTCATGCGCAAGTGGTCCGGTGAACTGCAGGCATTCCAGGCCTGGCGGGACAGCCAAACGGCTGATGTGCAGGCGGGCATTGCTCGATTACCCTCCGCTGATGAGCCCATGGCGGACGATGTCAGTCCAGCACGGCACAGTCCTACCTAGGATTACCGGATTAATCCTTTGGAACGGTTGGCGAATCGCGCCGGATTCACTCTTAAGTGCGGGCGCTTACGCTAAAAAACTGCTTTCGGACTGTTAAGATCCGCTTTTACGGAACAACGAGCGAGCGGGGTAGCGGATGAGTGTCCAGGTCATCATGCGTGACGGCGTACCAGAATATGCCGTGCTGCCTTGGGATGAGTATCAGGCGCTGCTGAGCGCGTGCGGGCAAGGTCCGGCAGCGACGACAGCACCGGAGGCCTCGGCCGCTTTACCCAGATTCAGCGAGCTGCGTGCGATGCGAGAGGCCCGAGGCATGGCGCTGGACGCATTAGCACGCGCGGTGGGTATCAGCCCTTCCTATCTGGACCTTATCGAAAGCGGTGACCGAGACCCGGGTGAGGCGATACGCCGGTCGCTGGCGCGTGCGATGGAGATCGATGGATGGGCGCAGGAGATTTGAAAGGTACTGCTTCGTCGATTCGTATCAGTCGCCCGCACTGGCAGGCGCTGCTGGATGAATTGAACGATGCTCGGCGCCAACGGCATCTGGTGACGTACCGCGCGTTGGTCGAGCGGTTGCAGTTGCCACCGCCAGCGATGCAGACCCTGACTGCCGCCTTGGAACATTTGGCCGCACTGGACGCACGTGCCGATCGGCCACTGCGCAGCGCTTTGGTGATCAGTCAGGGCGCCAGCCGATTACCACGCACCGGGTTCTTCGAATGTGCTGCTCGGCTTGGACGGTTCTCCGGTCCGGCGGACGGTACCGCTGCTGCCTCCTGGCATGCTGGCGAAGTCGCTCGGGTTTTTGAGTTCGATTATCCGGAGGCGCCTTAATGTTGCTCAAGGTACGAGCGCGGGTTGGTTATGGGGTCGCGCGCAAGCTGTTGGGGGTCCGGCGGGCTGTACAACAGCCGAAGCTATGGCGCTGGATGGAGGGTCAGTTCGCCCGCATGGCGGCTATCGGTGATCCCAAGGCCCAGAGCTTCTACGGCCACATTCTGCTTTTCCGCGGCCAAGGCTACGGCGCCAGGCGGGAGGGTATTCGCCTGCTAGGCCTGGCGGCCGAGCGTGGCGATGCCAAGGCCGCCTATCAAATGGGCGTCATCAGTCTCAGCGAGGATGCGACGCACGGGCCGGATGGTATTCAGGCGGCGCGGTGGTGGAAGATCGCCGCCGACGCTGGGCATCCGCTAGCGGCAACCCGTCTGGCTCAGCTTTATGCTGCCGGCGGCCATGGCCTGCCTCCGGATCGCCAGCAAGCCGAGTATTACAAGGCCAGCGCGGACAGAGCGGGACTCTGAAGCCCGGCCGAAGATTGCTCCGCTTCGATCGTATAGAGACTGTACCCGGCCTCCTGCTTGGCGCGGCGCTTGGCCTGCGAGGCAAGTCCGGCCAGGCCTGACGCGTCGAGCTGAGCATTGGAGCCAGGCTTTAGATGGACTGCGCCCACCGAGAGCGAGAGCAGAGGGTAGCGCTGCTGGCCGCCTTGGCGGCCTTCGGCAACGAAGCAACCCTCTGCAAGATGGTCATTTCGGTAGAACGACCGGCAGCGCTGCTCGAATGCGACGAATAGCTCGCTGATTCTCGTCGACCATTCTGTGGACTTCATGACCAGCAAAAAATCATCACCGCCGATGTGACCAACGAGGTCGCAGCTCGGGTCGACCTGCTGATCGAGGCAATGCGCCAGACATAACAGAATCTCATCGCCCTTGGCATAGCCGTAAAGGTCGTTGAACGGTTTGAAATGGTCGATATCGACGTAGCAGATCACAGCCTCCTGGCCCTGTCGTAACAGGCGGGAGAGGCATTGTTGGATCGGTACGTTTCCCGGTAGCAGAGTCAGCGGATTGGCGTGGCGTGCCTGTTGGATCTTCATTTCCGTGATCAGCTTGAGTACGTCGATTACCCGCCCCAAACCGTGGTAGCGGCCATTGACGGTGATAATGAAATCTTCATCGATTCGTTGCCGGGCTCGGCTGGTCAGAAGACGGCTGACCTGTTGCAGCGACTGGCCCAGCTCGACCGCCAGGAAGTCTTCGCTCATCAGCCTGCTGATGGGTTTTCGCGCCAGCAAGTCGGTTGCGAAGGGTTTGAGCAAGGCGTCGGACAACAGGCTTCGATGAACGATGCCCACCGGTGTGTCGTTTGCATCGAGCACTGCGACAGAATTCAGATTCGCCTGCAGACGGAACAACTCCAGAACGTCTCCGGTCGGGCGCGAGACGGCGACTGCGGACTGTTTCAATACCAATGCCGACAGGTCCGCCTGCTCCTCCAGCGATGCGTCGTTGCGATTGCCATGGCTTGGCAGAATCACAGCGGCCTCGGGGCTGGGGTCTTCTTCCGGACGGCCGAGCAAATATCCCTGAACCATATCTATGCCCATCTCGGAGAGCACCCTGAGCTCCTCGCTCAGCTCGATACCTTCGGCGATGACCTGCGCCCGCGAAGCCCTCGCAATCTTCATGATCGATTCGACGAACTCACGCTTGACCGCATCCCGGTGAATGCCATCGATGAAGTAGCGGTCGATCTTGACGTAATCGGGGCGCAACTCGGACCACATGCGCAAACCCGAGTAGCCGGCGCCGAGATCGTCGAGTGCGATCGAGAAGCCCATGTCTCGGTAATGACGCAACGCAGCATCGAGCAACTCGAAGTCGTCGGTCGGCGTTTGCTCCGTCAGTTCGATGACCACCCTGTCCGCCGGGATACGGTACTTGCGCAGCAATTCCAGGGTATATCCCGGTCTGTGGGTGGCATCGAGCAAGGTTTCCGGCGATACGTTGAGGAACAGCTTTCCCTGCAACTGCTGCTGGCTATAGCGGTGGCAGGCGTTTTCGCGACAGGTCATCTCCAGCTCATTGAGCCGACCTGCATGCCGGGCAGCCGCGAGTAGGTTGATGGGGGAGTGCAGCGCGGTGTTGGAAGGGCCGCGTGTCAGCGCTTCGTAGCCGAGAACACGTCGCTGTGAAAGCGATACGATCGGTTGGAAGAGGCTGGTGATGTCGCCGTGAGCGAGGATGTTATCCAGCGTGCTCAACTGCTCGGTGACGGTCATGTTGATCCCGTGATGGCCGTGGAATGTGCGAAGGGCCGCACAAAACGGCGGCCCTTCGTATTTCACGACGCAATGATGTCACTTTGATGACATGCGGGATCTACTGACTCGCGGACTGGTTTTTCGCCACGGCCTTTTGTAGTCCCAAGTAGTCGAGCAAGATTCGACCGCTTTCGGCGAGATAGGCGTCATCCTCGGGTTTGAGCTTCTCGTCTTCGAGATGCGGAGTCGTTTCGTCATCGCGTTCCAATTTGGCCAGCGGCTCTTCGCCCTTGGCCTTGCGCAGCGTGTTCTCCAGTTCCAGTTGGCGCTTTTCGATACGCTCCTGCTGGGCACGACGCTTCTCTTCGTTGAGGCTGATGGTCGTCTCGTGGGTGAGTTCCTGGGTCAATGCGAGGCGGTCGCGGGTAAAGACGAAATCAGGGTTCTGATCGGTTCGTGCTTCGTGACGGGCCTTGAGCTCTGCCAGGAAAGGCTTGAACGGGTTCGCGCCTGGGTTGATGGCGGCGCGAATGCTGTCCCAAGGCATCGCTTCGGGTAGCGCACTCTCGCCGATTTCCTTGGTATCCACTTCAGCGGGGTAGGAAACGTCCGGAATCACACCCTGATGCTGTGTGCTCTGCCCAGAGACTCGATAAAACTTCGCCAGGGTGAGTTTGAGTTCACCATGGTTGAGCGGTTGCACGGTCTGTACGGTGCCTTTGCCGAAGGTCTGGCCGCCGACGATCAGCGCGCGATGATAATCCTGCATGGCGCCTGCGAAGATTTCGGAGGCCGATGCGGACAGGCGGTTGACCAGCACCGTCAGCGGGCCCTTGTAAAACGCGCCCTGATGCTCGTCGGCAAGCACGTCGACGCGGCCGTCGCTATTGCGCACCAGAACCGTCGGGCCCTGGTCTATGAAAAGTCCGGTCAGCTCGGTGGCTTCCTGAAGCGAACCACCGCCATTGTTACGCAGGTCGATAACAACCCCGTCGACCTTCTCCTGCTTCAGCTCCGTCAGCAGTTTCTTGACGTCCCGGGTGGTGCTTTTGTATTCCTTGTCACCCGCGCGCAGGGCCTTGAAGTCGAGATAGAACGCCGGCACCTCGATAACGCCAAGCTTATAGCTGTGGCCGTCCTGTTCGAGGTTGAGTATCGACTTCTTGGCCGCCTGTTCTTCGAGCTTCACGGCCTCGCGAGTGATGGCCACCACCTTGCTGCTTTGATCGTTGGGTGCGTTGCTGGCAGGGATGACCTCGAGGCGAACGACCGATCCTTTAGGCCCGCGGATAAGCTTGACTACCTCGTCGAGCCGCCAGCCAATGACGTCGACCATTTCGTCGTCGTCCTGGCCTACGCCGACGATCTTGTCGGCGGGAGCGATCTGTTTGCTTTTCTCGGCCGGGCCTGCGGGCACCAGGCGTACCACCTTCACGTATTCGTTGTCGCTCTGCAGGACGGCACCGATCCCCTCCAGGGAAAGGCTCATGTTGATATCGAAGTTCTCCGCGTTGTCGGGCGACAGGTACTGGGTGTGTGGGTCGTAGGACTGGGCGAATGCGTTGATGTACGTCTGGAAGACGTCCTCTCCGCGGGTTTGCTCAAGCCGTGACAGCTGGTTCTTGTAGCGCTTGGTAAGCAGCTCTTGGATGGCCTTCGGCTCCTTGCCCGCGATTTTCAATCGCAGCACTTCATCCTTGACGCGCTTGCGCCAGAGATCATCGAGCTCCTGCTCATTCTTCGGCCACGCGGCGTTCTCCCGGTCGACCAGCAGCTCTTCGTCGAGCGTGAAATCGAAACTGTCCACGCCTTTTTCCAGCAGGCTCAGCGCATATTGGAGCCTGCTCTGCAACCGCTCCAGATGGACCTTGTAGATCGCGAAGCCTGGCTCGAGATTGCCATTTTTCAGGAAGTCATCGAACTCGTTGCGCCAGGCTTCGAACTCGGCCAGATCGCCGGCGGTGAAGTAGCTGCGCGACGGGTCGAGCATCTTGATGTAGCTGTCGAAGATCTTGGCCGAGCGAGCATCATTGAGCGGCGGCTTGTTGTAGTGGTGACGCTTGAGCAATTCGACCACGTTTAGGCTGGCAATCACCTGGTCACGATCGGGCTGCAGGTAGTCCCAGTCGTGTCCATCGGCAGGCTTGGCCGTGGCGATAGCCGCCTGCAGGCCTAGCAGCAGGGCAACGACGCCCGCGGTCAATGATCGTTTCATGTCGGAGGGGCGGCGCGAGGCTGGGTAGTAACGCATAGTAGGCCATCAAATCAGGTGTCGGGACGGGGCTGCCCGGCGGAAAAATAACGCCCCGGCGGTAGCTTGCGGCTTGCATGCCGCGACACATTTCGCGCCAGGGCGGCAGGGCGAGCCCCGCAGCACACCTTACCGAATCGGCAAGCGGTACGTGTGGACGAGTATCGCGATGTGGCCTGGAGCAGAAATTTATCGACGGCCTGCACTGCAGCGGGTACCGGTTGAGCGGGCGCAGGTGGAACCACTATGGAGGCTGCCTTGAGGCATTGCAAGGCATCAACGGATTGCTTGTTGCGACCTCGATGCCTCTGCGCTGCTGCGATCATGGTCGCGATATGCCGTTGTCGCTGCGTGTAGCCCAGGCTTTATAGCCGCTGGGCTCGGCGCAAGGGTATCGCACGGCAGGCGTCGGTTCGCTGATCAAGGGGGTACCGGGCCTGCCCGCAAACGAATGCGGGCGGCCTCCAGTGCTTCAGGGCAGCTCGGCGCTCGAATAGAAGGCGCCAAGCACCTTGACCAGATGCGTGAGGTCCTGGCTGCCGGCCAGTTCGCGGATCGAATGCATCCCAAAAGTCGGAAGGCCGATGTCGACGGTGCGCACGCCGAGCTGGCTGGCCGTGATGGGGCCGATCGTCGAGCCGCAGCCCATGTCGCTGCGGGTAACGAAGCTTTGCACCGATACCTCGTTCTCCAGGCACAGATGGCGGAAGAACCCCGCGGTTTCGCTGCTGGTGGCATAGCGCTGGTTGCTGTTGACCTTGATGACCGGGCCGGCGTTGAGCTTGGGCCCGTGATTGCCGTCATGCTTGTCGGCGTAGTTGGGGTGAACCGCGTGCGCGTTGTCCGCCGATATCAGCAGCGAGCGATTGATGCTGCGCTGGAACGCCTCGCCCTCGGGCAGTACGCGGCGCAACACCTGTTCGAGGAAAGGCCCGTCGGCGCCACACATGGACATCGAGCCGACTTCTTCATGATCGGTGCAGACCAGTACGCAGGTTTCCTGCGGGCCGGCCCGCAACAGGGCCTGCAATCCGGCGTAGCACGACAGCAGATTGTCCAGGCGCGCGCCGGCGATAAAGTCCCCGTTCAGGCCGATGACCGCCGCACTCTGGGTGTCGTAGAAGCTCAGCTCGAAGTCCAGAACCACATCGGCCACCAGCCCGTGTTCGCGGCTGAGCTGGTCGGCGAGCAAGGCACGGAAGTCTGGCCGGTCTTCGCTGGCAACCTGTGCCAGGATCGGCGGCAGCTCGTTCTGTGGGTTGATTGCCCAGCCCTGATTGGCCTCCCGGTTCAGGTGGATGGCTAGGCTCGGGACGACCGCGATCGGCAGCTTGAAATCGATCAGTTGGCTTTCGATACGGCCGTCACGGCTATAGGTCACGCGCCCGGCCAGGGAGAGGTCTCGATCGAACCAGGGCGCCAGCAGTGCACCGCCATAGACCTCGACACCCAGTTGCCAGAAGCCCTGGCGTTGCAGTTCGGGTTGCGGCTTGACCCGCAGGCAGGGACTGTCGGTATGGGCGCCGACCATGCGCATGCCGTGCTCGATGACCGATTTGTTGCCGAGCTGGAACGCCACGATCGCGGAGTCGTTACGGGTCACGTAGTAGCGGCCGCCGGGCTCGGTATGCCACGTCGCGCTCTCGTCCAAGGCTTCGTAGCCAGCGGCTTGAAGGCTCCGTGCGAGGCTGCGGGTAGCATGAAACGGCGTTGGGGAGGCCTTGAGGTAATCGATCAAACCCTGGTTGAGTTCTTCGCGCATGACGAGCTCCTGACTGCAAGGCTTGAAAGTCTATCCCATTGGCCGTTGCGGCTGCAGGCTTGGGTGCTCAGGGGCTCCCCGCGTTGCTTCAAGAAAATCTCGCATCAGAACGGTGCCGGACACTCGAAGCGCAGGCGCTCGCCGCTGTGCGGGTGGGTCAGGGCCAGCATGCTGGCGTGCAGGCAGAGACGGTCATGTGCGTCTAGTGCCTGTTCATGCGCATAGAGCCGATCGCCAAGCAGCGGATGGCCGATCGACAGCATGTGTACGCGCAACTGATGCGAGCGCCCGGTGATAGGGGTCAGTTCGACGCGGCTGTAGTGACCGCAACGCTCGATCACCCGCCAGTAGGTCAGGGCGTGTTTGCCTTGCTCGTGATCGACGACGTGCCGCGGCTTGGTCGGTGGGTCGTAACGCAACGGCAGATCGATGCTGCCGCTGTCTTGCTCGGGTTCGCCCCAGCACAACGCGGTATAGGCCTTTTCGGTTTCACGATCATGGAACTGCCGTGACAGTTCGCGGTGACTATCGGCGTCGCGTGCGAGCACGATGAGGCCGGAAGTCTCCCAGTCCAGGCGATGAACGATACGCGCCTCGGGGTAGCCGTTTTCCTGCAGCCGGGTGACCAGGCAATCCTTGTTGTCATCGGCGCGACCGGGCACCGATAGCAGCAGGGTGGGTTTATCGATTACCAGCAGGGCGGCGTCCTGGTGGACGATCTGGATGTTGCTCAGAGGCATCTTGGGATTCCGCAAACGCAATCGGCGACCGAAGTCGCCGATGATTGTGCCGAGCGAGGCGAGCGGGCCGCTGCCCGGTCGTTCAACGATCCGGCAGGGTGATGTTCAGCTCGAGGATCGAGCAGCTACCCTGGTCTTCCAGGGCGACCTGAACCTGATCGCTGTCGATGTTCACATACTTGCGGATCACCTCGACCAGCTCCTTTTGCAGAGCAGGCAGGTAGTCCGGCTGAGTCCGCTGGCCGCGCTCGTGAGCAACGATGATCTGCAGACGTTCCTTGGCGATGTTGGCTGGCGTTTCCTTCTTCTTGCGCTCACGAAAGAAGTCGAGAAGGTTCATTCGCGGCCTCCGAACAGTCGTTGCAGGAAGCCCTGCTTTTTCACGTCGAGGAAGCGATGATTCACTTCCTTGCCCAGCAGCCGATCGACCGCGTCGCTGTACGCCTGACCGGCGTCGCTCTGGTCATCGAGAATGACCGGCACGCCCTGGTTGGAGGCCTTCAGGACCGCCTGAGACTCCGGAATCACACCCAGCAGGCGGATAGACAGGATCTCTTCGACGTCTTCGACACCCAGCATCTCGCCTTTGACGACGCGCTCGGGGTTGTAGCGGGTAAGCAGCAGGTGTTCCTTGATCGGGTCTTCACCGTTTTCGGCCCGGCGGGACTTGCTGGCCAGCAGGCCCAGCATGCGGTCGGAATCGCGAACCGAAGACACTTCGGGATTGGTCACGACGATCGCCTCGTCGGCGAAGTACATGGCCAGGTGCGCGCCCTTTTCGATGCCGGCCGGGGAGTCGCAAATTACGAACTCGAAGGTCTTGGCCAGTTCGTCGATGACCTTGCCGACGCCTTCGAGGGTCAGCGCGTCCTTGTCACGGGTCTGGCTCGCAGCGAGCACGTAGAGATTCTCGAGGCGCTTGTCCTTGATCAGGGCCTGGGTAAGGGTAGCGTCGCCCTGGATGACGTTGACGAAGTCATACACCACGCGACGCTCGCAGCCCATGATCAGGTCGAGGTTGCGCAGACCAACGTCGAAGTCGACGATGACGGTCTTGTGGCCGCGCAGAGCGAGGCCGGTACCGATGGCGGCGCTGGTAGTGGTTTTACCGACGCCACCCTTGCCGGAAGTGACTACGAGGATCTTGGCCAAGGTGATTCACCCTAAATATGGAAGGCGGGACCCTCCGCCGGTTCGGCATTGGGAGGCCCGTTTTGGTGCTTGAAAATTCGCGGCAGTATCCGTTAAAGGCGGGTGATGTTCAACACGTCGCCGGATAGCTTCAGTTGTACGGCTTCGGTCCATAGCGGGTCGCGACGCAGATCTTCGGCGACCTTGTAACGGCCGGCGATGGAGACCATTTCGGCAGCGAGCTGCTGACAGAAGATGCGTGCGTTGGTGTCACCCTTTATCCCGGCAAGGGCACGTCCCCGCAGCGGACCGTAGACATGGATGTTCCCATCGGCGAGAAGTTCCGCTCCCGGGCTGACCGCCGCCAGCACGATAAGGTCTCCGTCCTTGGCGTAAACCTGCTGGCCACCGCGGATCGGAGTGGTGACGACGCGGGTGGGGCGGTAGAGCGGTTCGGCGGGTTTGGCCGGTTCGGCTGGTGCCTTGCTGGCGAGGTCCAGCTTGCGCTCCTTGGCGCTAGACGGCGGCAGCACCGGTAGATCCAGAACGCCGGCGGCTTCGATGATCTGAGGGTCGCCGGCGCGCAGAGCCAGGGTACGCAGGCCATGCTTGCGGCAAAGCGCAATGAGGGCTGGCAGGTCCAGATCGCTGTCGGCGGGCAGTTTGTCCAATGCCAGAACGAGTGGCGTGTTGTTGAAGAAATCCGGTGCTTGCTCGACCTTGACGGCCAGCTGTCGATCGAGACGTTCCAGGTCGTTCTGTGCCAGCTCCAGCACGGTGATGGCGAGCATGCTGCCCTTGAGCTGGAACACGGGGGATTGGTCGAGAGGATCGGCTTGGCTCATGGTCTGCCTGCTAGGGTAAATGGCGAGGACTTATAGCGGGGCAAACCGTTGGCTGCAAGTCTCGCCTGGCCAAGCGCATGGCTGCCGTGTATCGAGACGCGGCCGCATCGCTGGGCGATTTGTCGCTAGAATGCGCGCTTTTATCGGTTCGGGCTTTTCAATGGATCGTCCTCGTTTTCGTGCGTCCTTTCTTCATCCGCGTTTCTGGCTGCTCTGGCTCGGCCTGGGTTTGCTGTGGCTGGTCATCCAGCTGCCGTATCGCGTTCTGCTGCTGCTCGGGCGCGGGTTGGGGGCGCTGATGTACCGTTTGGCACGATCGAGGCGGCACATCGCGCGGCGCAACCTGCAGTTGTGTTTCCCCGAGCTGAACGAAAAGGCGCGTGAGCGACTGCTTCGGGAGAACTTCGCCTCGTCCGGCATCGCTTTTTTCGAGATGGCGATGAGCTGGTGGTGGCCCAGGGCTCGACTGCAGCGCCTGGCGCACATCGAGGGGCTGGAACATCTGCAGCAGGCGCAGGCCGAAGGGCAGGGCGTGATCCTCATGGCGCTGCACTTCACCACGCTGGAAATCGGTGCGGCGCTGCTGAGCCAGCGTCATACCATCGATGGCATGTACCGCGAGCACAAGAACCCGGTATTCGACTTCGTTCAGCGTCGCGGTCGCGAGCGGCACAACCTCGACGCCACCGCCATCGAGCGTGAGGACGTCCGGGCCATGCTCAAGGTGCTGCGTGCCGGGCGAGCGATCTGGTATGCCCCGGATCAGGATTATGGCCGCAAGCAGAGCCTGTTCGTGCCCTGGTTCGGTATCAACGCGGCAACCGTCACGGCGACCACCAAGTTCGCGCGCTTGGGCAAGGCGCGGGTGATCCCCTATACCCAGGAGCGCCTGGACGATGGCAGCGGCTATCGGCTGGTCATTCATCCGCCGTTGGCGGATTTCCCCGGCGAGAGCGAAGAAGCCGACTGTCGGCGCATCAATGATTGGGTAGAAGAGGCGGTCCGGCAGCACCCGGAGCAGTACTTGTGGGCTCATCGCCGCTTCAAGACGCGGCCGGAAGGCGAGCCGAACCTGTACCGCAAGCTGCCGAAGAAACCGGTCAGTCCGTGAGGGCGCCGTCACGGAAGTCGCGCAGCGCCTGCTCGATCTCTTCCCGGCTGTTCATGACGAACGGGCCGTACTGAACGATTGGCTCACCGAGCGGGCGACCGGCCAGCAGTAGCACGCGGGCATCGGCCTGCGCCTCCAGGCGCAGCTGACCCCGTTCGGACAGCACGGCGAGCTGGTGTCGGTGCAGGGTTTTGCCGGAAACGCTTATCTCGCCTTCGTAGACGTAGAGCATCAGCCGGTGTCCGTCGGCCAGCTGCGGCTCGAGGTGGCAGCCGCCGGGAAGGTGCAGATCGAACAGCTGTGGCTCTGTCTCGGCTCGTTGCACCGCCCCTGGCAGGTCGACGCCGTCGGCGGTCAGTCGCCCCGCAATGACGACCGCCTCGATGCCATTGGGCAGTGTCGCTCGGGGGATCTCCTCGGCTGCGTAGTCCCGATAGTCCGGGTCGCTCATCTTGAGCTTGGCCGGAAGGTTCAGCCACAGCTGAAAACCACGCATCGCGCCTTGCTGCTGTTCGGGCATTTCACTATGGATGACGCCACGCGCAGCTGTCATCCATTGCACGGCGCCACTCTCGAGCAAGCCAACGTTACCCAGGTGGTCCTCATGGCGCATGCGGCCTTCGAGCATGTAGGTGATCGTCTCGAAACCGCGGTGCGGGTGCGCTGGGAAGCCTGCGATGTACTCGTCCGGTTGGGTCGAGCCAAACTCGTCCAGCATCAGGAAGGGATCGAACCGCTCCGGTGTAGCGCCACCGAAAAGCCGGGTCAGGCGTACGCCGGCACCGTCCGAGGTGGCGCGGCCGGTGCTGATGTGCTGAATCTGTCGCAGGGTCATGGCAATGCTCCGAGTCGCTGATCGGAAGAAGACTACCGGCAGCGCCTCGATGCATGGATGGGAAATCTCTAACATTCCTATCGAACGGATCGATCACTCATCGATTTGCAGCTCCCGGGCACGGGTGTAGACGTAGCGCACCTTTTCATATTCGAACGGCGAGTTGAGCTGGCCGTAGCGTAACGGCGTGGTATAGCGAAGGTCGATTAGGCGCAACGCGGTAAGGCCAAACTCACCGCCGCTGGCTTCGGCATAGCTGAAATAGTCGACCTGGCGTTCCACCCCGAAGTCGGCAACCTGACCGGTTGCATCGCGCAGATTGGACGGGCCGAGTGCCGGCAGGATCAGATAGGGGCCATGGGGCACGCCGTAGAAGCCCAGGGTCTGGCCGAAATCCTCCTTGTAGCGAGGCAGGCCCATTCGCGTGGCCGGATCCCATACGCCGCCGACGCCAAGGATGGTGTTGAACAGCAGTCGTGCAGTGGTGGTCATGGCGCGCTTGCCCTTCAACTGGGCGACGCTATTGAACAGCGTGGGAATTTCGCCCAGGTTGTTGAAGAAGTTGCTGACCCCGGTGCGCACGAAGCTCGGCGTAACGTAGCGGTAGCCGCGCACCGCCGGCAGCATTACCCACTGATCCAGGCGGTAGTTGAAGTAGTACATGCGCCTATTTAGCGACTCCCAGGGATCATAGATGTCCAGCGCGTCGAAGGTGGCGCGCTCGAATTCACGCTGGTCCAGGCCGGGGTTGAACTCGAGGTTGCGTAGCGGCTGCGTGAAACCATCCTCATCGGCGGGAGGCGTCTGAGCGCTGGCCACGCCGCTGATGAGCATTAGCAGCGCAAGCAGATGACGTCTAGCCACGGAAGAACTCCAGCATGTCTCGGGCGTTGACCCGGTAATTGAGGTTGCCGCAATGGCCACCGCGGGGGTAGAGGGTCATGCGATCGCCGAAAGTGCGGCGCAGGAAACCCAGGTCACCAGGCCCAAGAATGATGTCGTCGGCATTGTGCATAACGGCGATCTTCGGGCTGCTCTGGAGATAGTCCTCCAGCGCGTAGAGGCTGACCTGTTGAACCAGTTGCGCCAGGCTGCCGCCATCCTGCTGCGCACGCCACATGGGAATCAGCTGTTCGGTGATGTAGCAATCGAAATCGCAGAGCAGCGAACGGCGAAAGAAGGGTTCGAGGCTTGTGCCTTCGTCGATCGGGTAATTCGGCGGGACGATCAAGCCGCGACGGTTGATCAGGTCCGAGGTGAAGACGATATCGGCCGCCGAGAAACGGAACACCGAACCGATAAGCATCGCCATCTGCTCGTCAGTCAACCGCAAGGCAGACCGCTGGAAGTCGAAGAGCATCGCCTCGTCCAGGTTGATCGCACCTTTCTGGCGATAGTAGCGGGTCAGTTTTTCGAAAATGACTTCGTAGAAAGTGGTTGTGCTGTCGATCGCTTCGACTCGCGTCTGCACCAGTTTGTCGAGGTTTTTGATCGAAGTGTAGAGGTTGACCGGCGGGTTGATCATCAGAACCCGCTTGAAGTTGAAGCTCTGCCGCGTCTCGTCCAGCTTGCTGACGAAGGCAGCATCGAGTGCACCCAGGCTGTAACCGATCAGATTGAATTCGGTCACGGGCAAGTCGTGCTGTTGGGCGCGAACCGCTTGCATCACGCGGTAGAGGTCCTTGGCGTCGTCCGGGCTGTAGCCCGGCGTGGCGTAGCGCGAGGCCGCCGCGATGAAATCGAAGCTGGTCGGAGAAGACAGCTGGACCACGTGGTAGCCAGCGCCGTAGAACAGTCGCTTGAGCGATTCGGTCTTTTCCGCCGAATAGCTGGCGCCGGTGCCGGAGATGATGAACATCAGCGGGGCCGGGCCAGGTTGCTTGGCCAGGCGGTAGGTCAGGCGCTTAACCGCCCAGAAGTTCTCGGGCAGGATGAATTCGCGCTCCGGGCGCAGCCGCAAACTGTAGTCGGCCTGGTCGATGTCCTCGTCGCTGGGCACTTCGGCGCGCAACTCGGCAGGCGTCGTGGCAATCGTCGCCTCGAACGGGTTACTCAGTGGATAGCCGTACTGCTCGACGCTGATATCGGCCGCGTGGGCGGGCGTTACGATCAGCGTCAGCAGTGCTGTCAGGCACAGCAGCATTCGCATCTAGAGGGTGCTCCTGGGGCAGGCATGGAGATCGGCGAGCCGTATGTGCGGGGCGTGTAGCCATTGATGCTGGCAGAGGGCACGAACCTGCCGCCTGGCCAAACGGCTAGGGCTGTCGCTGGATCCGGGTTGTGCCAGGCACCGCTGCGAACCGGGTGAGCGGTATGCGCTGCGGGGCGCGGCATGGGCGTGACGGTGCGCCTGTGCTGCGGCTGGCGTTCGGCTGGTGCTGGTACTGCGCATTGCTCCTCCAGGGTGAGCGTTTCTGCCTTCCTGCGTGCGCTGTGGCTTGCGGTCGAGCGACCGAGCCAAGCTCAGCGCACCTTCATAGACCGCGCTTCAGCCGTCTGGTTGCGTCGGAATTTGCGACGGGCAGGTATCCGGCCGCGCTCGACGGGCCCCGGTCCCGCCTCTCCGCAAGCCTGGATGGATGCGCTCAAGGGCGGCGCCACCGTTGCGAATCGTTCCGGATCAAGCTCAGGCGTGGTGGTGCAACCATGCGTGAGACGGGATCTCGTGGCCCCTGCGCTGGCGTTTTTCCAGGCGTTGCCAGACTCGCTCGTGCAGGTAGAAGCCCACAGAGTTGCACAGCGGCTCGATGGCCGCCACAAGACCGCCCGCGGCAGCGCTGCCGGTCAGGGCATAGGTCACCGAGAAGGCGATGCCGAAGTGCATCAAGGTAAAGGTCACGGTCTTGAGCATGGCGGTCTCCGTATGCGGTCAAGAATTATTCTCTGTTGGCGTCAGTCTCGCGCCGCCGTGGCGCGGAGGACAATCGCTGTGCTTGATCCGCCACATAGGCTTGGTCTATTGCCCGATCTCGACTATCCGAGGCGTCTAAAACGGTGGCTCCGGTAAATAAAAACAAGACCATGGTCGAGTGGTGTTCGGCCTGCCGGGCCCTAAAGTAGCCACCTGCTCTGATCAGGGGCGAGACCGTGGAGACCCTCAATGCAAAACAATGAAGATGTTTACCGGCAAATCTATGCAAACCCTCGCTTCCAGGAGCTGGTTGCCAAACGTGGTCGCTTCGCATGGCTGCTGTCGGCCGTCATGCTGGGTGCCTATCTCGCGTTCATTCTGCTGATCGCGTTCGATCCCAAGATCCTCGGCATTCCGCTGGCGGCCGATACGGTCACCACCTGGGGTATCCCGGTGGGCGTCGGTGTGATCTTCATGGCGTTCATTCTGACCGGCGTCTATGTGCAGCGCGCCAACGGCGAATTCGATCGCCTCAATCAGGAAATCCTCAACGAGGCTCAGCAATAATGATTCTGCGTTTATTGACGGCAGTGGCGCTGACGGTTGTCTCTCCCTTGCTCCTGGCCGATGCGCTGACCGGCGACGTCCAGAAACAGGCGATCAACTACACCGCCATCGCCATGTTCGTGGCGTTCATCGGCTTCACCATGGGCATCACCAAGTGGGCGGCCAAGCGCAACACCTCGACCTCCGACTACTACACTGCCGGGGGTAGCATCACCGGCTTTCAGAACGGCCTGGCGATTGCCGGCGACTTCATGTCCGCCGCGTCTTTCCTGGGTATTTCCGCGCTGGTATACACCAGCGGCTATGACGGCCTGATCTACTCGATCGGCTTCCTGGTCGGCTGGCCGGTCATCCTGTTCCTGATGGCTGAACGCCTGCGCAACCTTGGCAAGTTCACCTTTTCCGACGTGGCGTCCTACCGCCTGGGTCAGACCCAGATCCGCATTCTGTCGGCGTTCGGTTCGCTGATCGTCGTGGCTTTCTATCTGATCGCGCAGATGGTCGGTGCCGGCAAACTGATCCAGCTGCTGTTCGGCCTGGATTACTACGTCGCGGTGGTCCTCGTCGGCGTCCTGATGGTCATGTACGTGCTGTTCGGCGGCATGCTGGCAACAACCTGGGTGCAAATCATCAAGGCAGTCCTGCTGCTGTCGGGCGCGAGCTTCATGGCGATCATGGTGATGAAGGCGGTCAACTTCGACTTCGGCAGCCTGTTCGCCGAAGCGGTCAAGATCCACGAGAAGGGTTCGGCCATCATGAGCCCCGGCGGGCTGGTCTCCGACCCTGTTTCGGCGATTTCTCTGGGCCTGGCGCTGATGTTCGGTACCGCTGGCCTGCCGCACATCCTGATGCGCTTCTTCACCGTTGCTGACGCCAAGGAAGCGCGCAAGAGCGTGTTCTACGCCACCGGCTTCATCGGTTACTTCTACATCCTGACCTTCATCATCGGCTTCGGCGCGATCCTGTTGGTAAGCACCAACGCGCAGTTCAAGGACGCCGCAGGCGCCGTCATCGGCGGCACCAATATGGTCGCGATCCACCTGGCCAACGCGGTCGGTGGCAACCTGTTCCTCGGCTTCATTTCCGCGGTCGCCTTCGCCACCATTCTGGCGGTGGTCGCTGGCCTGACGCTGGCCGGCGCCTCGGCGGTGTCTCACGACCTGTACGCCTGCGTGATCAAGAAAGGCAAGGCCAAGGAAGAGGAAGAGATGCGGGTCACCAAGATCACCACGCTGACGCTAGGTGTAGTGGCGATCCTGCTGGGCATCATCTTCGAGAAGCAGAACATCGCCTTCATGGTCGGTCTGGCCTTCTCGATCGCCGCCAGCTGCAATTTCCCGGTGCTGTTCCTCTCGATGTACTGGAAGGGGCTGAGCACACGCGGCGCGCTGATCGGCGGTGCCCTGGGCCTGGCCACCGCGCTGGTCCTGACCATCATCAGCCCGACCGTATGGGTCGATGTGTTCGGCTACGCCGAGGCGATCTTCCCCTACAAGTACCCGGCGCTGTTCTCGATGGTCGTGGCGTTCGCGGGGATCTGGTTCTTCTCGGTCACCGACAAGTCGAAATCGGCAGCTCTCGAACGCGAGCGCTTCTTCTCGCAGTTCGTCCGCTCGCAGACCGGACTGGGTTCCAGTGGTGCGGTCGCCCACTGATAACGGAACCGCGAAAGGGAAGGGCAGCCAGTTGGCTGCCCTTTCTTTTTTACGTCGATAAAGCCATTCGGACACCGTCAATCGGGCCCGAGATATGCCTGTCATTCAGCATTTCGATAGAGGCCGGAGCACACGGCGGCATTCGCTAGACTCGTTGCAACTCAACGAACAAGAAGGCAGCACACGATGCAAAATCGCATGATGGTCACTGGCGCTGGATCCGGTCTCGGTCGCGAGATCGCGCTGCGTTGGGCGCGAGAGGGTTGGCAGTTGGCGCTCTCGGATGTCAATGAGGCCGGCCTTGCGGAAACCCTGAAAATGGTCCGCGAAGCCGGCGGTGATGGCTTCACCCAGCGCTGTGACGTGCGTGACTACAGCCAGCTGACAGGTCTGGCGCAGGCTTGCGAAAGCAAACTCGGCGGGATCGACGTAGTGGTCAACAACGCCGGTGTTGCGTCCGGTGGCTTCTTCGAAGAGCTCTCGCTGGAGGATTGGGACTGGCAGATCGCAATCAACCTGATGGGCGTGGTCAAGGGCTGCAAGGCATTCCTGCCATTACTCCAGAAAAGCCGCGGCAAGATCATCAACATCGCCTCCATGGCTGCGTTGATGCAGGCGCCGGGCATGAGCAACTACAACGTCGCCAAGGCGGGTGTTGTCGCGCTGTCGGAAAGCCTGCTGGTCGAACTGAAGCAGCAGGAGGTGGGTGTCCACGTGGTCTGCCCATCGTTCTTTCAGACGAACCTGATGGATTCCTACCGCGGACCGACACCGAACATGAAGGCGCAGATCAGCAAGCTGTTGGAAGCTTCGCCGATCACCGCGGCGGATATCGCCGACTACATCTATCGGCAGGTTGCCGAAGGCGTCTTCATGATCCTGCCGCATGACGAAGGGCGCGCAGCCTGGAAGATCAAGCAGCAGAACCCGCAGGCCATCTACGACGAGATGGCGGTGCTGGCGGAGAAGAAGCGCAACAAGAGCAAAAGCTGACCAATAGGTCCGTTTTGCTTGCCGTGATCCTGGGCCGGGAGTAGGGTTACCTGTTCACCTCAGACCGACCCATGGATTCACTGTGAAAAACCCATCTCGCTGGCTGCTCATGCTGGCTCTGGTGCTCGCGGCCATCAATCTTCGCCCCGGAATCACCTCCTTCGCCCCATTGATCGAACGCATCGCGCATGAGCTGAATCTCAGCCGAAGCCTGGTCAGCCTGACCACGGCGCTGCCGGTGCTGCTGATGGGTTTGCTGGCACCGCTGGCACCGCGGCTGGCCGTGCGGTTCGGGTTGGAGCGGACCATCAGTCTCTGCCTGGGACTTATCGGGCTGGCGCTGATGTTGAGGCTGCTCGGCGACAATCCCGTGATCCTGATCGGCACGGCGGCGATGGTCGGCGCCGGCATCGCCGTGGCCGGGCCGTTGTTGTCGGGCTTCATCAAGCGCTATTTCCTCGACCGCATTGGCAAGACCGCCGCCTTCTACTCGTTGAGTATGGCTGTTGGCGGCACCATCGGCGTGGTATTGACGGCGCCCGCGACGCAGCTGCTGGGAGAGCGCTGGACCATGGGACTGGCAATCTGGTCGATCCCGGCGATCCTGGCGGTAATGCTCTGGTGGCGATTGCCGAACCAGCCGGAGGCCGCTGTCGAGCGGCGGGCTGGTTTGCCATGGCGCGAGCCGCGCGCCTGGCTGGTGAGCATCTACTTCGCCCTGCAGGCGGGATTGTTCTATGCGCTGGCGACCTGGCTGGTAGCGCGTTATCACGAAGCCGGCTTCAGCCTGTTGCAAAGCAACACCTTCTTCAGTGGCTTCATGTTGATCGGTTTGCCGAGTGCCTTCGCCATGCCCTGGCTGGCGCAGCGCTTCGGGAAGCGACACCTGCTGATGGCTGCCTGTGGCGTGCTGGCGACAGCCAGTCTGCTGATTATCGCCTGGGTTCCCCAGGTGCAGCCGCTGGTGGTCTGCATGGTGCTGGGTATCGCGCTCAACGGCACCTTCTCGATGTCGCTGGTGCTGCCCATGTACGAGGCCAGTACACCGCTGGCGGTCAGCCGGCTGACGGCGATGATGCTCTGTACCGGCTATTGCCTGGCGTGCTTCTCACCGGTGCTGACTGGGCTCGGGCGCGATATCGCGGGAGACTACCGCTGGCCGTTTCTGGTCCTGGCGAGCATGGCGGCGGTCATGACGGTCCTCGCCCTGCGGCTGGCGCCACGGCGTGATCCGGCGGCTGCGACCGGGACCTGAACAGCATCACCGTGACCGGCATCACTTTGCATCCCACGCAGTCGCGCCGTGCCCACCGGGAGGCTGGAACGCCAACCGGTTTTGGTTGAACATGTCGGCCTTTCGAGTGGAGTGTTCGCGTGGAGCCGGAATCCATCGTCTATGGCAGCATCCGTGACTGGCCATCGGCCGACGCTGAAGAGGGTCGGCGGCGTCGCGAACTCAATCGCCGTGCTTTGGACAACTTGCCGCAAGGCGAGGGCTGGCCGTTCATTGGCCGCAAGATGTTTTCCTGCTGTTCCGGGGATGGCCTCTACCAGACCCAGGTGATCCACTTCGGCGCCAGCTACCGGGCGATCGAATATGAATGGGCCTTGTGGGTACGCAACTTCGAGGCGCTGCTCAGCGAGCTCTACTGGACCAGCGCGGTGGTGCATCTGGAAACCGAACTCAGCGGGACGCATACCTTTCGCTGGGAGACCGACAGCGGCTCGCACAGCCCGCATCAGCGCGATCTGCGCATGCGTTGCGCCTGGGAACGAGACGGCGGCGTGCTGGGGTAAGCCTCAATCCTCCAGCCATTCCTTCGGCACGTCGCGCCTGAGCGCCAGCTGGCATTGCTGATGGTCGGCATCGAAGACGATCACCGCGGTACCTTTGCTCAATGCCTGACGCACCCGTTCGACGCGGGTCTGCAAGGGCGTCTCGTCGCCGTTGTCGGTGCCGTCGCGGGTGACGAAATCCTCGATGAGGCGCGTGAGCGTGTCGGGTTCTAGCTGGTCGTAGGGGATGAGCATGGTTTCGAGTCAGGTGGGCTGGTCAGGTTCGACGACCGTCGTCGCGTGCAGGTGACGATCCAGGCAAGCATACAGCTGCTCGGTGTCCAGCGGCTTGCCAATGAAGTCATTCATTCCCGCGTCGCTGCCCTGTTGGCGATGGCCATCGAGCACGTGCGCCGTCAGCGCGATGATCGGCACCGGTGCCAGCCCGCGTTCGGCTTCCAGGCAGCGAATTTGACGGCTCGCCTCGAAGCCGTTCACTTCCGGCATTTCGCAATCCATCAGGATCGCCTGTATGGCCGAGGGATTTTCACGGTAGGCCGCCACGGCGCGACGGCCATTCTCCGCGATTGTTACCTCGTAGCCTCGTTTGCGCAGCAGGCTGGAAACCACCATCTGGCTGACGGGATTGTCTTCAGCGATGAGGATGCGTGAACGCGACGTCGCAGCGCCGGACTCGGGTGCCGAAGCGTCGGGTAGCGTCCTGTTCATCGGCTGATAGAGCCGATGCAGGGCATCGCGCAGCGGGGCGAGCAGAAGCGGTAAGGGCAACTGGACCAGTCGCAGATCGGTTTCAGCGATAGCGTGCCCGCTCTGCGGTGGGTAGAGGAGCAAGACACGCTGATTCGGCTCGAGCTGGTTGCGCAGCGATGCCAGCCAATCTTCGGGTTGTCCGGGCCACGGCGCCATGATCACCAATAACGGTGGGGCGCTGTGGTCATCCAGATAGCGAGGCAGCCGTTGCGGCTCCTCACAGCGCACCACGCGCATTCCCCAGCGCATCAACAGGCCAGCCATGGCATCGAGGGCGCGCAGATCCTGGGAGGCGATCACCGCCGTGCGTCTTTCCAGCAGCGCGGCGAGCGGATCATGGTTGCCCCCCGCTTCATGCAGCGGTGTGGCGAAACTGAAGCGGCTACCTTGCCCTGGTGCGCTTTGCACGACGATCTGGCCGCCCATCATTTCCACCAGCTCCTTGCTGATGACCAGCCCCAACCCACTACCGCCATACCGGCGCGTGGTGCTGGAGTCGCCCTGAGAGAAGGACACGAACAGCTGAGCGAGGACTTCGGGACGCATGCCGATGCCGCTGTCGGTCACCGAGAACTCCAGCGTTCGAGCATCCGCTTGGCCCTGACTGGTGACTTCGAGCATGACGTAGCCATGCTCGGTGAATTTCAATGCGTTGCTGATCAGGTTCAGCAGGATCTGCTTGAGCCGGGTGGGATCGCCCCGTACCCGTCGCGGCACGCCGGGTGCGAGGCTGACGTGCAAGCGCAGCTGCTTTTCCAGCGCTTGGGCGGTGAACAGGCTGACGGTTTCCGAAAGCAGCGCCTCGAGATCGTATTCGATGTCTTCCAGAACGAGTTTTCCAGCGCCGATGCGTGCGTAGTCGAGAATGTCGTTGATCACCGACATCAACGAGGCACTGGAGCTGGAAATGGTGTCGAGATAGAAGCGCTGGTTGCGATCCAGCGGCGTTTCGCGCAACAGCTGCAGCATGCCGAGAACACCGTTGAGCGGCGTTCGGATTTCATGACTCATTTTTGCCAGAAAGCGGCTTTTGGCCTGGTTTTCGCTCTCCGCGCGGGCGGCGGCCTGTCGCGAGCGAAACCCTTCTTCCTTGAGCAGGTTGATCCGGTCGGCAAGGCCGATGGACAGCGTGATCAATTCGAAGGCGATACCGACCTTGACGATCGAGGAGCCGTAGAGACCGAGCAGGTTGAAGCCCAGCGAGCCCGCCGTGACGATGGCGAAGGTCACCAGCAACACGCCCCAGGCGAGGGTGTAGTACAGACCGTAACGCACCCCGCGGCGCCAGACGAATGCGCCGGTCAGCAACAGGCCGATGGACGAGATGATGACCATGACGCTGGCCAGGACGCTCCAGGCCTGCAGGTCGAGGACCAGCCCGGACAACAGCGCCGCGAACGAGACCAGGAACGCCACGCGCAATGCGAAATCGAGCCGTGGAAAGTGCTCGCGGGTATGCAGAAAATGCCGGCTGAACTGGATGGAGATCAGGCAGTGACTGAGCATCAGCGCATAGATGCCCAGGGCAACGACACCTCCATCATCGTTCAGCCATTTGACCAGTCGCCCGTCGAAGCTGAGCGCGAACAGCCCGACGTTGAGGTTATAGATCAGGTACCAGAAATAGGCCGGTTCGCGCAGCGAGAGGAACAGGAAGAAGTTGTAGCAGAACATCGCGAACAGCACGCCGTAGAAGGCGCCGGCAAAGCCCATCGTGTCCTCGACCGCGGCGGCGCTTGACCCATAGGTGCCGAAGTACAGTGGTACATACAGCGTGCTGGTGCTTTGTACCCGCAGCAACAGCGTCGAGACGCCGGGCTCTAGGTCGACCGGAAACCAGAAGTTGCTGACCTTGACCGAGCGCTCTTTGAATGGACGTTCGTCGCCGGACTGTTGCCGGCTGACGCTGCCGTCCGGGCGACGCACGTACAGCTCGATGTGGTCGAGCAACGGATAGTTGATCTCGACGAAACCGCCAACCGGGTCGCTCAGCTGGTTGTCCAGCTCGACCCGGAACCACCAGACATCGTCGTTCTTGCCCTTGTTGGCGTGCTTGGCGATGACCGGTTCGAAGGTCTTTTCCGGCAGGGCAAGCACTTCTTCAGCGTTCAGCTCAGCGGCCGGATCCCGGAGGAAATAGGTCCAGCTGCCGAGGGACTGGCGAAAATCATGCGTAGTCACCGGTACTGGGGTGAATGCCCAGAGCGGACCAGCTACACAACAAAGCAAGAGGGCCAGGCAAAGGCGCGGCAGCATGTTGAGACCCGGAGTCGTGCGCAACGTCCCGGGGGCCAGGCAATGCCGTCAGCCCCCTGGATGCACAGTTTCAGTGACGCGAATGGCAAGCCAGCTTCGCCGAATGCCCAGTTTAACCAGGCAATTCATATATTTCAGTGACTTGCGACTTTGCCCGGATCAAGGCCGCCTCGCAATCGGCAAATGCCTCAAGTTGGCGGCAGATCATGAAACCCGAAATTCAATCGGCTGTGTCGTCGGAGCGTCTGTCGATTATCGAATCGACTGGCGGTACGCGCGTGTCGTTCTCCATCTGGGTTTCGTGCTCGAGTTGATGGCTGAAGCTTTCCAGCGATCCCTGCCCTGTGTGTGCATCGCTGGCGAAGACCGGCGGGCTGAGCAGGTACTCGCTGACCAGGCGGCTCATGGCCGCGAGGCTGTCTATATGGGTTCGCTCGTAGCCGTGGGTCGCATCGCAGCCGAACGCCAGTAGTGCGGTACGGATATCGTGCCCGGCGGCGATCGCCGACTGGGCATCGCTGTGGTAGTAGCGGAACAGGTCCCGGCGCACCGGAATGTCATGGTTTTCCGCCAGTTTGAGCAGGTGACGGGAGAGGTGGAAATCATACGGCCCGCCAGAGTCCTGCATCGCGACGGTGACGGCATGCTCGTTGGATTCCTGGCCCTTGGCACTTGGCGCGATGTCGATGCCGACGAACTCGCTGACATCCCATGGCAGCGCGCCCGCTGCACCCGAGCCGGTTTCTTCGGTGATGGTGAACAGCGGATGGCAGTCGATCGGCAATTCGAGGCCGCTTTCCACCACCGCTTTCAAGGCGGTCAGCAGCGCAGCTACGCCGGCCTTGTCGTCCAGGTGGCGGGCGCTGATATGGCCGCTGTCGGTGAATTCCGGCATCGGATCGAAGGCGACGAAGTCGCCGACGTGGATGCCTAATGCAATGCTGTCGGCGCGGCAGGTGGTATGGGCATCCAGGCGCAGCTCGACGTGGTCCCAGCTGATCGGCATCTCGTCGACCGCCGTGTTGAAGGCATGCCCCGAGGCGAGCAGCGGCAGGACGCTGCCGCGTATCACACCGTGATCGGTGAACACGCTGACGCGGCTGCCTTCGGCAAAGCGGCTCGACCAGCAGCCAACGGGCGACAGGCCCAGCCGGCCGGTTTCATGGATTTCACGGACGCTGGCACCGATGGTGTCCAGATGCGCGGCGATGGCGCGATCCGGGCTGTCCTGGCGCCCCTTCAGCGTGGCGCGGATGGTGCCGCGGCGAGTCAGCTCGAAAGGGATGCCCAGTTCGCTGAGGCGCTCGGCCACGTAACGCACGATGGTGTCGGTGAAGCCCGTGGGGCTGGGAATCGCCAGGGTTTCCAGCAACACGCGTTGCAGATAGTTGAGATCAGGTTCAGGTAGCTTTGCAGTCATGATCATTCCTTAGGGGCACGTGGATGGCTGCCGCCATGCGATGAATGAATGCGAGCGATGCCGCGGTAAGCCTGTCCGAAGGTGACGATGGCCACCTTCGTGACAGCGCCAGCTAGTGGCTGTTGTGGCTGAGCGGGAACAGCAGGTCGATGAACCGCTCCGCTGTCGGCTGTGGATGATGGTTGGCGAGGCCCACGCGCTCGTTGGCTTCGATGAACACGTAGTCCGGCTGGTCCGCCCCCGGCACCAGCAGGTCCAGTCCCACCACCGGTATTTCCAGTGCGCGAGCGGCTCGAATGGCGGCGTCGACAAGTTCCGGATGCAGGCTGTCGGTGACGTCGCCGAGCATCCCGCCCGTATGCAGGTTCGCCGTGCGGCGGACCGCCAGATGCTCCCCTCGTGGCAGTACCGTGTCGTAATCGAAGCCGGCATCCTCGATGCAGCGCTGGGTTTCCCTGTCCAGCGGGATTCGGCTCTCGCCGCCGGTGGCGGCCTGGCGGCGACGGCTCTGGGTTTCGATCAGCTGCCGAATGCTGTGGCTGCCGTCACCGACCACCTCGGCCGGTCGGCGGATGGCCGCGGCCACGACCTCGTAACCGATCACCACGATGCGCAGATCGAGCCCCGGATGGTAGCTTTCGAGCAGCACGCGTTGGTCGAACTGACGTGCCTGGACGACGGCTTCTTCCAAGGCCTCTGGGCTGCGCAGATCCACCGATACGCCATGGCCCTGTTCACCATCGACCGGCTTGACCACCAGGCTGCCGTGTTCCTGCAGAAAGGCTGCATTGTCTTCGGGCGAGCCGGCCAGCCGCTGCGCCGGCAGCTTCAGCCCGGCCCGTGCAAGCGTGCGGTGGGTCAGGCTCTTGTCCTGGCACAGCGTCATGCTCACGGCGGACGTCAGGTCCGACAGCGACTCCCGGCAGCGCACCTTGCGGCCGCCATGGGTAAGGGTAAACAGACCGGCCTCGGCATCGTCGATGCTGATCTCGATGCCGCGCCGCCGCGCTTCGTCGACGATGATCCTGGCGTAGGGGTTCAGCTCGGCTTCCGGCCCCGGGCCGAGAAACAGTGACTGGTTGATGGTGTTCTTGCGCTTGACCGTGAAGGTCTGCAGATCGCGAAAGCCCAGCTTGGCGTAGAGCGCCTTGGCCTGCTTGTTATCGTGCAGTACCGACAGGTCAAGATAAGCCAGCCCGCGGCCCATGTACTGCTCGATCAGATGGCGGACCAGCGCCTCGCCGACGCCCGGGCGGGTACAGCTCGGCGCGACCGCCAGGCACCACAGGCTGGAGCCGTTTTCCGGGTCATTGAAGGCTCTGTGGTGATTGATGCCCATGACGCTGCCGATGATCTGCCCGGAATCGTCGTCCTCGGCCAGCCAGTAAACCGGCCCGCCTTTTTCCCGCGGCGTGCACAGCTCAGGGTTGACCGGCAACATGCCGCGCGATTGATACAGGCAGTTGATAGCCTTCCAGTCGGCTTCGCTTTGCGCGCGACGAATACCGAAGCCGCGAAAGCTCCGGCGTGCCGGGCGGTAGTCGGTGAACCAGATGCGCATGGTGTCCGACGGATCGAGGAACAACTGCTGCGGGGCGTAGGCGAGCACCTGGTGCGGGGCGGCGACGTAGAGCGCGATATCCCGCTCGCCGGCTTGCTCGTGAAGCAGGTCGGCGGCGAGGTCCGCGGGGTCGGAGTAGGTGTGACCGATCAGGATGCGGCCCCAGCCGCAATGCAGCGTCACCGGGCCCTGCGGCTCTTCCTTGCCATCTTCGGCGAGGCGTGCCTGCAGCCGCTCGTAGGTAGGTGTCTGGCCGCGCAACAATCGCTGTCCGTAAGCTTGAGACTTCTGCATGGAGTTTTCCTTGGAACTGGTCATGTCGGCGCGGCGAACAGACGGAACGCACGCGCCCGCGATGGAACAGGCACTGTCACGATCGAATGCTCATAGGCCTTGCTCGCTCAACCATAGGTTGACTGCCGCCAGTTGCCACAGTTTCGAACCACGCAGCGGCGTCAGTTGGCCCTCCGGATCGCTGAGCAGTTTTTCCAGCATGGCCGGGTTGTAGAGGCCTCGATCCTGGCTCGGGTCGGTCAGCAGTTCGCGCACCCAATTGAGGGTCTCGCCCTGCAAATGCTTGAGGCCGGGCACGGGGAAATAGCCTTTTGGCCGATCGATCACCGCTGCCGGGATCACCTTGCGGGCGGCCTCCTTGAGGACGTATTTGCCGCCATTGGGCAGCTTGTACTTGGCCGGAATGCGCGCCGACAGCTCCGCCACGTTGTGGTCGAGGAACGGCACTCGTGCCTCCAGCCCCCAGGCCATGGTCATGTTGTCGACGCGTTTGACCGGGTCGTCAACGAGCATCACGGTGCTATCGATCCTGAGTGCCTTGTCGACCGCCGCCTCGGCGCCTGGCTGCGCGAAGTGCTGCCGTACGAAGTCGCCGGAGAAATCGCCCTTGACCCATTGCTGCTGCATGGTCTCGGCATATTCCTCGTAGCTGCGATCACGGAACGCCGCCAGATAGGCCGCGGCAGGGTCCTGTGCTCCGTCGACCTGCGGATACCAGTGATAGCCGGCGAACAGCTCGTCCGCGCCCTGGCCGCTCTGGACCACCTTGCAATGTTTGGAGACTTCACGCGACAGCAGGTAGAAGGCGATGCAGTCGTGGCTGACCATCGGCTCGCTCATTGCCTGGAAGGCTGCAGGGAGCCGCTCCAGAATCTCCTTCTCCTGGATGCGCAACTGGTGGTGGCGCGTCTGGTAGTGCTCGGCGATGAGGTCGGAATACTTGAACTCATCGCCGCGCTCACCGCCGGCATCCTCGAAACCGATAGAGAAGGTCAGCAGGTTGTCCGCCGCGCCCGCTTCGCGAAGCAGGCCGACCAGCAGGCTGGAGTCGACGCCGCCGGACAGCAGCACGCCGACGTCGACAGCCGCACGTTGACGCATCGCAACC
This sequence comes from Stutzerimonas stutzeri, assembly GCF_018138085.1. NCBI lineage: Bacteria > Pseudomonadati > Pseudomonadota > Gammaproteobacteria > Pseudomonadales > Pseudomonadaceae > Stutzerimonas > Stutzerimonas stutzeri. The sequence goes on along the minus strand of NZ_CP073105.1, from coordinate 3,004,866 downwards.
GACTGGCGAAGGGTCGCCAGCGTGCGCTCCTGCCAATCCTCGAAGCTGTAGTTTTGCTCGTCTTCCCTGGCGCCGAATTCGAGCGTCCACCAGCGCTGCTGGCTGGATTTGCCCGTGGCGTCGACGCGCATGAAGGTTCCCGGCGGTAGCTTTTCGATGCCGGCGATCAGGGTGTCCGGTGCCGGCACCACCGCATGGAAGCTCATGTAGTGGTTCAGCGCCACCGGGTTCAGCACACCGGCGATGTCGCCGCCCTTGAGCAAGGCGGGCAGGGCCGAGGCGAAACGCAGGCGGTCACCGGTCTTGGACAGGTACAAGGGCTTGATGCCGAGGCGGTCCCGGGCGATGAACAATTCCTGCGTATCGCGCTGCCAGATGGCGAAGGCGAACATGCCGTTGAGTCGTGGCAACAATGCCTCGCCCCAGGCGTGGAAACCTTTCAGCAGCACCTCGGTGTCGCCTTCGGAGAAGAAGCTGTAGCCCAGGGCTTCGAGTTCCGCGCGCAGTTCCGGATAGTTGTAGATGGCGCCGTTGAAGACCATCGACAGACCCAGCGCCGAATCGATCATCGGCTGGCCGGAGGCCTCGCACAGATCCATGATCTTCAGGCGTCGATGGCCCAGAGCGACGGGCCCCTGACTGTTGAAACCACAAGCGTCGGGACCGCGGGAGATGAGGTGTTGGGTGATGCGTTCAACGGCGGCCAGATCGGCCGGTTGATTATCGAAGCGAAGTTCGCCAGCTATGCCACACATAGGATCCTTACCGGTTTAGCCGTTGGGGAGTGTGACTGACGCGCGGATCGCGAAGTTCAGCTTTTCAGACCGGCGCGCACCGCTCTGGGCCGCTGCTCAAGCTGCAGGTCGAGGCCTTCCGGCGCCGGTCGCATCGCGTCCTGCCAGGTCAGTCGGGTTTTACAGAGAAACAAACAAATGCTTTCATGTCAAACCGTGATTGCTGGCAAATTGTGGCTTATGACTGACAAAACAATTTTGGATGAAACTAATCGATTGGCCGCCTCGGCGCTGGAGCTGTCCTTGTTCCAGGCCCTTCGGCGCCTGCAGCAGGATGCCGAAGTCCACGCCAAGCGGCTGGCCCGCTACGGTGGGCTGAGCCCGGTGCAGTTGATGATCCTGCAGGTGGTGGAGAAAGAAGGGCAACTGACCGCCAGTGCGCTGAGCAAGCGTGTCAGCCTGACCGCCGCGACCCTATCGGGGCAGCTCGACCGGCTTGCCGAGCGAGGTCTGTTGCTGCGCCAGCGGGACGATCAGGATCGACGTCGGCAATGGTTGCTGCTGACGCCCGAGGGCAGGGCGTTGCAAAAGCAGGCACCCTCGCTGCTGCCGCCGGAGTTCGTCGAGCGCTTCACCGCGCTGCCCGATTGGGAGCAGCACGGCATCGCCGCCGCACTGCTGCGCGCGGCCTCGCTTTGTGGTCCGATCGATTAGGCCGGTAGTTCGGCTTATCCGCCGCGTGGCAACTACAGGCGGAACCCCTCGACGATGTGTTCGGCCAGCGTTTCGCTGACCTGCGACTGGCTGCGATCGTTGCGCAACAGCACGATGCTGCTTACCGGAAGTTCGGGAAACCCTTCGGCCGGCCCCAGTTGGCGCATGTCCGGCGGCAGCAGGCTCTGCATCTGGGCGGTGACGGCCAGACCGGCACCGACCACCGCCATCAACGCCGACAGGCTAGGGCTGGTGTAGGCGATCCGGAAAGGCGTGCCCAGACTGTCCAGGGCGTTGCAGGCCCAGGCACGGCAGAAGCATTCGCTATTGAACACCGCCAGGGGAATCGGCCGCTGCTCATGGGCGTTGAAGCCGGCAGCTTCGGCCCAGACCACACGTTCGCGCCGCAGCAACTGGCCGATCTCCGCACCCGGCTCACGGGTGACGATGCTCAGGTCCAGATCGCGCCGTTGCAGCAACTGGAACGAAGGCTCGCAGTGCAGTTCCACCTGCACCAGCGGGTACGCTTGAGCGAAGCGCGAAAGGATGCCGGGCAGAAAGCGCATTACATAATCGTCCGGCGTGCCGATGCGCACGGAGCCGACCATGTGTGGTTCGCGGAAGGTGGTCAATACCTCGCCATGCAACTTGAGGATTCGCCGGGCGTAGCCGAGCAGCACCTGACCCTCGGCAGTCAGCCGAACCTGCCGGCCCTCGCGCTCGAACAGGGCGCGCTGCAGCACATCCTCCTCGAGCCGTTTCATCTGCATGCTGATCGCAGACTGGGTGCGATTGACAGCGTCGGCCGCGCGGGTGAAGCCGCCGTGATCAGCGATGGCAACGAAACTGCGCAACAGCTCGGCGTCGATACTGGGGTAGTTGGCCATTCATCAATCTCCGAGATGGATGCCATCATTAGCATTCGTTGGATTGATCATAACGCTGGCCGGACACTGATGCCATCCCACCCGGAGGTGCATCATGAAAAGTCATGTTGAGTTTGTTAGGACTGGTCATCTGTCTGCCAACCGCAGCACATCGCTTACCGCGCTGTTGCGCGCGTCTTGGCAGCGAGTAAGCCGTTGGCATGCGCTGTACCGGCAGCGGCAGCAACTCGCCGCGCTTAGCGACGAAATGCTCAAGGACCTCGGGCTGAGCCGCGCCGATATCGACACCGAAGCCAATCGGCCATTCTGGGACGAGCCGTACCGGCGTGGCTAAAGGCTGTCGACATGGCCGGCGCGCGCCAGGTCGATCGCCCTGCGATTCAATCGGTTCGGCGGACGAGTTTGCGCAGCAGAAAACGACTCGGGTGGCAGGCCTCGGCAATCGGGCGCGGCACGGGCAGCGGCTCGTCATCGAGCCAGGCAGCCAGCAGTTCGCCTGACAGCGGAGCGGTGATCAGCCCGCGCGATCCGTGAGCGGTGTTGACGTACAACCCATCCAGCCAGGTACAGGGGACGTCGGGCACTTGCCGGGCATCCTTGCCGAGCACCGCGTAGGCATCGGCGAAGGCGGCGGGATCGGCCAGCGGACCGACGATCGGCAGGTAGTCGGGGCTGGTGCAGCGAAACGCCACGCGCCCGTGCAGGCCATCGAGTGGCTGTTCGACGGCGTGCAAGCGCTCGAACAGATCGGCTGATATTTCCTTGAGCATGTCCAGGTTCGAGCGATGCTCCGCGTCGCTCGGCGCGGGATCGATCTCGGCGAAATTGAAGCTCGCGCCCAGGGTATGCAGGCCGTCGCGCGAAGGCGCGACATAGCCTTTGGCGCAAAGCACGGTGCGCAGCGCGGCGCTTCGCTCGGTGGCCTGCAGGCCGGTGATCTGGCCGCGGATGCGCTTGAGCGGCAGCCAGCCACTCTGATCGAAACGGGCAGCGTCGGCTGCACCGGCGAGGACCACTACTGGCGCTTCGGCGACCACTTGGCCTCCCTGCAACGCCTGCCAGCCGCCATCGACGCGGCGCAGCTCGACGGGTTGCCGTTGACGGCGCAGTTCGATGGCCGGGTGCGCGATCAACCAGCGACACAGCGCCGGTGGGTGGGCCCAACCGGCGTCAGGGTAGTACAGGCCACCGTGATGCAACGCGACGCCAGCCAGCTGTTCGGCCTCGGCTTGCGTTACGGCGCGCAACAGGTTGGGTGCGAAGGCCTCGGCGAGCGCCGTGTGTCGTGCCGCTTCCTTCTCGTCGAAGGCGAGCTGCAACACGCCGCAGGCGTCCCAGTCCTTGCCGCGTTGCAGATGTCGCAGCAGCCGGCGGGTGTAGCCGAAGCTGCTGACCACCAATTGGGAGAGTGCGGTCCCGTGCGCCGACAGTTTCAGATAGAGCACGCCTTGCGGGTTGCCGGACCCTTCCTGGGCGATGTCGTCATGCCGTTCGAGGAGCGTCACCTGCCAGCCGCGCGAAGCCAGGCTCGCCGCACTGGCACAACCGGCCAGGCCCGCGCCGATCACCAGGGCTTTGCGTTGCGCGGGCTTCAAATGCGGGCGAGCGAACCAGGGGGCGCAAGCCGGTTTCACAGAGGTGATGAGCTGGCCGCAGAGGCTCTCCCATTTCTGGCCGAAGCCCGGGATGCGCTTGACCTCGAAGCCCGCCGCCAGCAGCGCCCGGCGTACGCTTCCGGCGCTGGTGAAGGTGGCGAGAGTGGTGCCGGGCCTGGACAGGCGTGCCAATTGTTCGAAGAGCTCCGGCTGCCACATCTCCGGATTCTTCGCCGGTGCGAAACCGTCCAGAAACCAGGCGTCGACTTGCGCATCGAGCGTGCTCAGGCAGTCCAGCGCATCGCCCACCAGCAACGTCAGCACCACGCGGCCGAAACGCAGCTGCTGGAATCCGGGGTTCACCGCAACGTACTGTTCGAGCAACTGCTCGGCATACGTTTGCAGGTCCGGCCACAGCGCGAGCGCACGCGTGAGATCGGCTCGCGATAGCGGGTGCTTCTCGACGCTGACGAAATGCAGTTGCGCATCAGCGCGGGCACTGCGTTCGAACAGCGCCCAAGCGCAGAGAAAATTCAGCCCGGTACCGAATCCCGTCTCGCCAATGATTAGGCGCTCGCCGGCTTGCAGCGCGGCGAAACGCTCCGCCAGGCCGTTCGGCCGTAGGAAGACGTGTTCGGTTTCGGCCATGCCCGAGACGCGAGAGAAATAGACGTCGCCGTACTGGCGGGACTGGGGCTGGCCATTGGCGTCCCAGTCGAGTTCGGCAGGCTGAACACCGTGGGTGGGGTGGATGGGCATGGAAGGCATCCTGACGCTAGAAGGCGGCGATTCTAGCAGCCGCGGGAAACCAGCTGCGGGTGCGCTTTGTCGCATCAGTTCGGCCTGCCTGAATCGCGGGCAACGACCTGCATCGCTTGGCTGCCGTTCACGCCTGTGGCCTGCCGCCTGCTAGGGTTAAGCGAAGCCACGTTCTGGAGTACGCCATGTTCGAATCCGCGGAAATCGGCCATACCATCGACAAGCAAACCTACAACGAAGCCGTACCCGTGCTTCGCGAGGCGCTGTTGGCAGCGCAGTACCGTCTGCGCGAGCAGGCCCGTTTCCCTGTCCTCATTCTGATCAATGGCATCGAGGGTGCGGGCAAGGGCGAGACGATCAAGCTGCTGAACGAATGGATGGACCCGCGTCTGATCCGTGTCGACAGTTTTGACGTGCCGACCGACGAAGAACTCGCGCATCCACCGGCCTGGCGTTACTGGCGGCGCCTGCCACCCAAGGGGCAGACCGGCATCTTCTTCGGCAACTGGTACAGCAAGATGCTCGAAGATCGCGTGCATGGCCGGATCAAGAAAACCGAACTGGAGCTGGCGATCGACCGGTCGCAGCGCTTCGAGCGAATGCTTTGCGCCGAAGGCATGCTCATATTCAAGTTCTGGTTCCACCTGTCCAAGGACCGCATGCTCGCGCGTCTCGAGTCGCTCAAGGACGACCCGCTGCACAGTTGGCGCATCAGTCCGCTGGATTGGCAGCAATCGAAGACCTATGACAAGTTCGTCCGATATGGCGAGCTCATTCTGCGCCGCAGCAGCCGCGATTTCGCGCCTTGGTACGTGATCGAGGGTTACGACGAGCGTTACCGCAGCCTCACGGCCGGCCGCTTGTTGCTCGAAGGGTTGAATGCCGCACTCGATGCGGTCGATAGCCAGCCTTCCCAGCCGCACACGGCCCCCGTCGAGCTGAGTGCCGATCGGTTGAGCCTGCTCAGCAGCCTCGACCTGGAGCAGAAGCTCGACAAGGACGACTACAAGGCGCAACTGGCGGAGGAACAGGCGCGGCTGTCGCAGCTGCTGCGCGACCCGCGGCTACGCAAGCGCGGCGTACTGGCGCTGTTCGAGGGCCATGACGCGGCCGGTAAGGGCAGCGCGATACGACGGGTTACCGGTGCGCTGGACCCTCGTTTGTATCGGATCGTGCAGATCGCCGCGCCGAGCGAGGATGAACGCGCGCAGCCCTGGCTCTGGCGCTTCTGGCGCAACGTGCCTGCACGTGGCCAGTTCACCATCTTCGACCGCTCCTGGTACGGCCGGGTGCTGGTCGAGCGGGTCGAGGGTTTCTGTACGCCGGACGAATGGCTGCGCGCCTACACCGAGATAAACGAGTTCGAAGAGCAGTTGGTGGATGCGGGCGTGGTGGTGGTCAAGTTCTGGCTGTCGATCGACAAGGACACCCAGCTCGAACGGTTCAAGGAGCGGGAGGATACGCCGCACAAGCGCTTCAAGATCACCGAAGAGGATTGGCGCAATCGCGATAAATGGGATGACTACGGGAATGCGGTGGCGGACATGGTCGACCGGACCAGCACCGAGATCGCGCCCTGGACACTGGTGGAGGCCAACGACAAGCGATTCGCCCGGGTGAAAGTGTTGCGCACCCTCAACCAGGCGCTGGAAGACGCAATCGGCTGAGCGAGCGGCGAGCGGGACGCACGATGGTCGACCATATCCCCGCTGAATGGTCGTCGCCTTCGGTAAATGGCTGGAACTATGCTCGGGCCATCGTCAACAGGCCGGCCGCCGTCGTCGCGACCCGCCCAACCATTCGAGGTATGCCATGCGTGAAGTAGTGATCGTCGACAGCGTACGGACCGGCCTGGCCAAGTCCTTCCGCGGCAAGTTCAACATGACCCGGCCCGATGACATGGCGGCCCATTGCGTCAATGCGCTGTTGTCGCGCAACAGCCTGGACCCCAAGCTGGTCGAGGACTGCATCGTAGGCGCCGGTTCGAACGAGGGCGCACAGGGCTACAACATCGGCCGCAACGTAGCGGTGCTGTCGAACCTGGGCACTCAATGCGCGGGCATGACGCTCAATCGCTTCTGCTCCTCGGGTCTGCAAGCGATCGCCATCGCGGCCAACCAGATCGCCTCCGGCTGCAGCGACGTCATCGTCGCCGGCGGAGTCGAATCCATCACTCTGACGGCCAAGAGCAAGAACACCGACAACCTGTACAACCCGATCATCCAGGAGCGGGTGCCGGGCATCTATCACACCATGGGGCAGACCGCCGAGCTGGTGGCACGCCGCTACAACGTGACCCGCGAGCAGCAGGACATTTATTCACTGCAGAGCCAGCAGCGCACCGCGCGTGCCCAGGCCGAAGGGTTGTTCCAGGACGAAATCGTGCCGATGAACGTCCGCTACTACACCGAAGACAAGAACACCGGCGAGCGTACCGAACACGAAGGTGTGGTCGATCGCGACGACTGCAACCGCCCGGATACCACGCTGGAAAGCCTGTCGGGGCTCAAGCCCGTATTCGCTGAAGACGGCTCGGTCACCGCTGGTAACGCCTCGCAGCTCTCCGACGGCGCCTCGATGACCCTGGTGATGAGCCTGGAAAAGGCGCTCGAACTCGGCCTCAAGCCCCGCGCGTTCTTCCGTGGCTTCACCGTGGCCGGCTGCGAACCGGAAGAAATGGGCATCGGCCCGGTCTTCTCGGTACCGCGTCTGCTCAAGGCGCGCGGCCTGCAAGTCAGCGGTATCGACCTCTGGGAACTCAACGAAGCCTTCGCCTCGCAGTGCCTGTACTGCCGCGACACGCTGGAAATCGACAACGAGAAGTTCAACGTCAACGGCGGCTCGATCTCCATCGGCCACCCGTTCGGCATGACCGGTTCGCGTACCGCTGGGCACCTGATCCGCGAGCTGCAACGCCGCAACCTGCGTTACGGCGTGGTGACCATGTGCGTCGGCGGCGGTATGGGCGCTTCGGGCCTGTTCGAAGCGGTGCGTTGACGGCGGGAGGCGAGCCGGGGGTTGAAGGCGTCAGTTCAACCCTTCTCGCAGCGGCGGGCTGAAGCATCTCGGCGAGGCGCATCGGTCCTACGCCTGCGCTGCGTGAATCGGCTCGTGGGAGCGGTCTCGACCGCGAACGAACAGGCTCTGGTGCAATCCCATTCGCGGTCAAGACCGCTCCCACGCGCACCTCTGCCGATGTCTGACAGGTTTCCTCTGGCCTGAAGTCCAGCTCACACAAAGGTGGGCTTCAATCCACCGTAATGGCGTGGCTAGAAGGGCAGCACGTCGTTGCTCGTGCGTGAATCGGTTCGTGGGAGAGGTCTCGACCGCGAACAAACCGGGCTCTGCTGCAATCCATTCGCGGTCAAGACCGCTCCCACGCGTACCTCTGCCGTTGTCTGACGGTTGCCTCTGGCCTGAAGTCCAGCTCACACAAAGGTGGGCTTCAGTCCACCGTAATGGCGTGGCAGACGGGCAGCACGTCGTTGCCCGTGCGTGAATCGGCTCGTGGGAGCGGTCTCGACCGCGAACAAACCGGGCTCTGCTGCAATCCATTCGCGGTCAAGACCGCTCCCACGCTTACGTCTGCCGTTGTCTAACAGGTTGCCTCTGGCCCGAAGTCCGGCTCACACAAAGGTGGGGCTTCAGTCCACCGTAATGGCGTGGCAGACGGGCAGCACGTCGTTGCCCGTGCGTGGATCGGCTCGTGGGAGCGGTTTCGACCGCGAACAAACGGGCTCTGGTGCAATACCATTCGCGGTCAAGACCGCTCCCACGCGCATCTCTTGGGCAATCAGCTGCGGCTGGACTCCAGCATGGTTTCAGGCCTGACCCACTGATCGAATTCTTCATCTGCCAGATAACCAAGTTCCAGCGCGGCTTCGCGCAAGGTGGTGCCTTCGCCGTAGGCCTTCTTGGCGATTTCCGCCGCCTTGTCGTAGCCGATATGCGGGTTCAGCGCAGTCACCAGCATCAATCCGCGCTCCAGGTGCTCGGCCATCCGTGCGGCGTCCGGCTCCAGCCCCACGATGCAGTGCGTATTGAAGTTACGGCAGCCATCGGCCAGCAGACGAATCGACTCCAGCATGTTGTGCACGATCACCGGTTTGAACACGTTGAGCTGCAGGTGCCCCTGACTCGCTGCGAAGCCGACGGTGACGTCGTTGCCCATCACCTGGCAGGCGAGCATGGACAGCGCCTCGCACTGGGTCGGATTGACCTTGCCCGGCATGATCGAGCTGCCCGGTTCGTTGGCCGGCAAGCGCACCTCGGCGAGGCCGCCGCGCGGCCCGGAGCCCAGCAGGCGCAAGTCGTTGGCGATCTTCATCAGCGCGGTCGCCAGTGTTTTCAGCGCGCCGGAAAGCGCTACCAGCGGTTCATGCCCGGACAGCGCGGCGAACTTGTTCGGCGCCGTGACGAAGGGGAGGCCGGACAGGGCCGCCAGTTCGGCAGCGATCGCCTCGGCGAACCCGTGCGGTGCGTTGAGCCCGGTGCCGACCGCGGTGCCGCCCTGGGCCAGTTCGAATACCGCGGGCAGCGCGTGGCGAATCGCCTGTTCGGCGATGTCGAGCTGCGCGACGAACGCCGACAGCTCCTGGCCGAAGGTGACCGGCGTCGCGTCCATCATGTGGGTGCGCCCGGTCTTGACCAACTGGCCGTGGCGGGCGGCCTGCTCGGCGATGCCGCCGGAAAGCTCGGCGATAGCCGGCAACAGGTCGTGATGAACGGCGCGCGCGATGGCGATATGCATGGCCGTCGGGAAGCAGTCGTTGGAGCTCTGCGCACGATTGACATGGTCGTTGGGGTGCACCGGGCTCTTGCCGCCACGGGTGCCGCCGGCCAGCTCGTTGGCGCGGCCAGCGATCACTTCGTTGACGTTCATGTTGGTCTGGGTGCCGCTACCGGTCTGCCAGACCACCAACGGAAACTGATCGTCATGCTGGCCGTGAAGTACTTCGTCGGCGGCCTGTTCGATCAGCCGCGCGATGTCTGGCGGCAGGTCACCGATGCGGTCGTTGACCCGCGCCGCCGCCTTCTTGATCAGCGCCAGGGCGTGGCACACGGCCAGTGGCATACGCTGCTCGCCAATGGCGAAGTTGCTCAACGAGCGCTGGGTCTGCGCGCCCCAGTAAGCCTGTTCCGGTACTTCAACTGGGCCAAGGCTGTCGGTTTCGGTGCGGGTCATACCATGCTCCATCGATTTGGGTCTTCCTGTTAGGTCGCCTGCCGAAGGCACTGGTTCAATCAGCCAGGCGGGCTGTTCCTTGAGCGATTGGAACTCCGCGCGCAGAATGTGTCCACTGAGACCCATCATCGTTCGGCAAGGATTACCCCATGCATATTTTTCGTACCGTCGGTCTGTGCAGCGTCCTTTCGATGGCGCTGCTTGCGGGCCAGGCGAGCGCCGACAGCGCCAGCCACGCGGCCCAGGCCGAGCGCTTTCTGGAGCTGGTCAACGCCGATCGCCTCTCCGTACCGGTGTACGCCCAGGTACAGCACATGTTTGCCGAGCGCTTCGAACAGACCCAGGCGCCGGAGAGCAAGCGGGCCCTGCTGGAGCGTTACCAATCGAAGGCCGATGCCGCACTCGACAAAGCGATCGGCTGGGAGCGGGTCAAGCCCGATCTGGTAGCGCTGTACACCGATACGTTCAGCGAGCCGGAGCTCACTCGACTGAACGAGTTCTACGAATCCGAACTGGGCCAGAAGATGCTCAAGCAGCTGCCACAGCTCAACGCCCGCTCGGCTCAAGTGACCCAGGCCAAGCTGGAAAGCGCCGTGCCTCAGGTGAACAAACTACTGGCTGAGATGACAGCCGAACTCGACACTCAGAAGAAGCCTTGAGAGAGCCTGCCCGCCATGTCCAAACTATTCTCGATCGAAAACACCCTGCAGGCCGCGCTGCAGCCCGTGCATCTGCAGGTGCTGGATGAAAGCCACATGCACAGCCGCGGCCAGGAAACCCACTACAAGGCGGTGATCGTCAGTGAGCAGTTTGACGGTCTCAACGCGGTCAAGCGGCACCAGAAGGTGTACGCCGCCATGGCCGATCTGATGCCGCAGATCCATGCGCTCGCGCTACACACCTACACCCCCGAGGAGTGGACGAAGCAGGGCGCCGCGCCGGATTCGCCGGTCTGCGCCGGTGGTCACAAATAAGGCCGAGCGAACCGCCTGGCTGACGCTTGAAGCATGCCACTCGTTTGTTGATAGAATGCGCGCCGCGCCGGCTCACGCCGGCGTTGTCGTTTTCGCATTCCCGGTCCGCCCTTCGACAGGCCGTTGAAAAACGTAGGCGAGGCAGGCAAGACGAGGCGAAAAGGCCCGAGGACGCGGAGTTTACAGGTGTAAATGAGCATTCCGAGGGGCTTTTCAACGCTGGATTGCCAACGCAGGTAGTTTTTCAACGGCCTGTTGGGTGACCACTGGAGGGATATACCCGCATGACCCAGAACATCGTCGTCGCGGCGCTGTACAAGTTCGTCTCCCTGCCGGACTACGTCGCCTTGCGTGAGCCCCTGCTCGAAACCCTCAATGCCAATGGCATCAAGGGGACTTTGCTGCTCGCCGAAGAAGGCATCAACGGCACGGTTTCCGGCAGCCGCGAAGGCATCGATGCCTTGCTCGCCTGGTTTCGCACCGATGTGCGCCTGGCTGACATCGACCACAAGGAATCCTATTGCGACGAGCAACCCTTCTACCGCACCAAGGTCAAGCTGAAGAAGGAAATCGTCACCTTGGGCGTGGAGGGCGTGGACCCCAACCAGCGGGTTGGCACCTATGTCGAGCCGAAGGACTGGAATGCGCTGATCGCCGACCCCGAGGTGCTGCTGATCGACACCCGTAACGACTATGAAGTGGCCATCGGCACCTTCGAAGGCGCGATCGATCCGCAGACCAAATCCTTCCGTGAATTCCCCGACTACATCAAGGCGCATTACGACCCGGCCAAGCACAAGAAGGTCGCGATGTTCTGCACCGGCGGCATTCGCTGCGAAAAGGCCTCCAGCTACATGCTCGGCGAGGGCTTCGAGGAGGTCTATCACCTCAAGGGCGGCATCCTCAAATACCTCGAAGAAGTGCCGCAGGAAGAGACCCGTTGGCGCGGTGACTGCTTCGTCTTCGACAACCGCGTGACCGTGCGACATGACCTGACCGAGGGCGACTTCGACCAGTGCCATGCCTGCCGCACACCGATCTCGCTGGAGGATCGCCAGTCGGAGCACTACGCTCCAGGCATCAGCTGCCCGCATTGCTGGGACAACCTCAGCGAGAAGACCCGCCACAGTGCGCGTGAGCGGCAAAAGCAGATCGAATTGGCGCTCAAGCGTAACCAGCCGCACCCCATCGGCTACAACTACCGCAAGCAGGGTGCGTAAGCGACGCCGCTTGGCCAGATGATGGCGCGCAGTTCGCGCTCCACACGACAGAACCGGAGCCTTCGATGCGTAGCCGACTGATCTATGTGATGGACCCGATGTGTTCCTGGTGCTGGGGCTTCGCGCCGGTGGTGCAGGCGTTGATCGAGCAGGCGCGCAACAAGGGTGTCGGGGCCGATCTGGTGGTCGGCGGGCTGCGCCAGGAGCGCACCGCGATGGATGCGGCAGCACGCGAACGCACCCACTCCTACTGGCACGCCGTGCACGAGGCGAGCGGCCAGCCGTTCAATTTCGAGGCGGGTCTGCCGGAAGGCCTGGTCTATGACACCGAGCCGGCGTGCCGGGCGCTGGTGGCGGCGCGTAGCCTCGATCCGAAGTCGGCCTGGGACCTTGCCGGTCTGATCCAGCGGGCGTTCTATGTCGAAGGGTGCGACGTCACGCTCGCACCGGAGCTGGTGAGGCTCGCCGAGCTGGCGGGCATTCCGCGCATCGAATTCGCCGACCGCTTCGATTCGCAGGCCGTGCGCGATGCCACCGCAGCGGATTTCGACTGGGCGCGCAATCTGGGGATCGCCGGCTTCCCAACCTTGCTGGCCGAGCACGACGGTCAGCTGGCCTTGGTCACCAACGGATATCAACCGCTCGAGTCACTGTCGCCTCTGTTGGAGCGGTGGCTGGAACACAATGCCCATGCCTGACCGGCTCAGTTGGGCGGAGATTCGCCGCCTCGCGTTGCACCATCGCAAGGCGCTGATCCTCGCCAATCTGGTCGCGGTTCTGGCGACGCTGTGCAGCGTGCCGATTCCGTTGCTGCTGCCGTTGCTGGTCGATGAAGTGTTGCTGGGGCAGGGCGATACCGCATTACGGGTGATGGACACTGTTCTGCCCATTGGCTGGCAAACGGCGGCCGGCTACATCGGCCTGATGCTCTGCGCGACCTTGCTGCTGCGCGCCTGTGCGCTGGTTTTCAATGTGCTGCAGGCGCGTCTGTTCGCCCAGTTGTCCAAGGATCTGGTCTACCGCATCCGTATCCGCCTGATCGAGCGGCTCAAGCGCATCGCCCTGAGTGAATACGAGAGCCTGGGCGGCGGGACAGTGGCCGCGCATCTGGTCACCGATCTCGAAACCATCGACAAATTCATCGGCGAGACCCTTAGCCGGCTGCTGGTCGCTGTACTCTCGATCGCTGGCACGGCGGCGATTCTGCTGTGGATGCATTGGCAACTGGCGCTGCTGATCCTGCTGTTCAATCCGCTGGTGATCTACGCCACGGTGCAACTGGGTAAACGCGTCAAGCACCTGAAGAAGCTGGAAAACGACAGTACCTCGCTGTTCACCCAGGCGCTCACCGAAACTCTGGACGCCATTCAGGAAGTGCGTGCGGGAAATCGCCAAGGCTTTTTTCTCGGGCGCCTCGGGCTGCGTGCGCGCGAAGTGCGTGACTACGCCGTTGCCTCGCAATGGAAAACCGACGCCTCCAACCGTGCCAGTGGTCTGCTGTTCCAGTTCGGCATCGACATCTTCCGCGCCGCGGCGATGCTCACCGTGCTGTTCTCGGACCTGTCGATCGGGCAGATGCTGGCAGTGTTCAGCTACCTATGGTTCATGATCGGTCCGGTGGAGCAGTTGCTCAATCTGCAGTACGCCTTCTACGCCGCGGGTGGTGCGCTCAGCCGCATCAACCAGTTGCTCGCACGCGCGGACGAGCCGCAGCACGCCGGCGGCCAGGACCCTTTCGCTGGGCACGAAACCGTCGACATCGAGGTCCAGGGGCTGCGTTTCGCCTATCAGGACGAACCGGTGCTGGAAGGGCTGGACCTGACCATCGCAGCGGGGGAGAAGGTCGCTATCGTCGGCGCCAGCGGTGGTGGCAAGAGCACCCTGGTGCAATTGCTGCTGGGCCTGTATCAGCCTCAGGCTGGACACATACGCTTTGCCGGAATCGACATGCGTGACATCGGCTTGCCAACCGTCCGCGATAACGTTGCCGTGGTATTGCAGCATCCCGCGCTGTTCAACGATACGGTGCGCGCCAACCTGCTGATGGGGCGCGAGCGCGACGATGCCGCGTGCTGGCATGCGCTGGAGATCGCCCAGCTGGCTGAGACCATCCGCCAGCTGCCGGCGGGGCTCGACAGTATCGTCGGCCGTTCTGGCGTTCGCCTGTCCGGTGGGCAGCGACAACGCCTGGCGGTGGCGCGCATGGTGCTGGCCGAGCCCAAGGTGGTGATTCTCGACGAGGCGACCTCGGCCCTGGATGCTGCCACCGAATACGCGCTGCACCAGGGCTTGAACCGCTTCCTGCAAGGGCGAACGACGCTGATCATCGCCCACCGTCTATCCGCCGTGAAACAGGCCGACCGCGTGCTGGTTTTCGACGGCGGGCGCATCGCCGAACAGGGCGGCCACCAACAGCTCATCGCTGATGGCGGGCTCTACGCCAAGCTCTACGGGCATCTTCAACAGCATTGAAGGCGCGCTTCAATGTGGGCTGGAAGGTGGCTAATTGACATTAAGTCCTGATTAAATTGCGCTGCTTTGGCATTCAACTTTTGCCGCAAGCGGCCGACTTCATGAGCGCGCATACTTTTTAAGGATTTTCTGATGCAGCCCCTCGATATATTCGCCAACCTGTCCATGGGCAAGAAGTTGCTGCTTGGCTTTGCCCTCGTCCTGCTGTTGACGCTGGGTGTCGCCGGAACCGGCTTTTACACGGTCGATTCGATCCTCGATCGTTCGTATCAGGTGAACCAGCTATCGCGAGTCAATGCCGCGATTCTCGAGGCGCGGGGCCAGGAGCGCGACTACGCGCTGACCCGAAACGAGGCGTCCGCTGAGGCCTTGCGCAGCACGCTCGAGCGGCTGAATCGCGAGCTGGACGCGTTGGACGGCCTCTCTGAACAGCAGCAGGAAGCGGTGCAGCAGATTCGCGGCAGCGCCGCCGTTTATGCCAAACAGTTCGATGAGTACGGCGTGCTGATCAATCGTGGCCAGGCACTTCGCGCACGCATGGACGACACGGCGCAGAAGAGTCGCGAGGAGTTCGAATACATCGAGCTGGACATGTACGACGCCGTGCGGGTACTGCGCCTGCAGGGCGATCACCTGAGGGGCAGCGATCCGCTGACCATTGCCGAATCCGCGTCAGGCCTGACGAAAAAGATTCTCGATCTGCGCACCTTCGAAAACATCTTCATCAACAACAACGCCCAGGCCGCGGTGGATTCGTGGAACGAGTCCTTCGAAGACGTGACCACCATCGGCACCAGCCTGAAAACCTGGCTCGACGATGAGCAAAAGGCGACCATGGATGGCGCTCTTGCCGCGCTCGCCAGTTACCAGCGGGCATTCAACGAGTTCCGCAGCAATCGCGGGGCCCGTGTTGCACTGGAACAGGAGATGGTTGGCCAGGCGCAAAGCGTCGTCGATGCGGCAGGCAAGATGATGGCCGATGCGACCGCAGCAATGGAAACCCAACGCAGCAGCGCCTATATGCTGCTGGGGATCATTACCGTGCTGGCGGTGGTGATCGGTCTCGCGGCCGCGACTGTCATCTCGCGCATGATTGTCGGGCCGCTGCGCTACACGGTACAACTGGCACAGCGGGTTGCCGATGGTGATCTGAGCCAATCGGAAACCGTGACCCGGCGTGATGAGCTCGGCCAGTTGCAGCAGGCCATGTACGCCATGACCGAAAGCCTGCGCGGCCTAATCGGGCGTATTGGCGGCGGTGTCGGCCAGATAGCCGCTGCGGCCGAGCAACTCTCTGCGGTGACGGCACAAACCAGCATTGGCGTGCAGAAACAGCGGGAGGAAACCGATCAGGTCGCTACCGCGATGCACCAGATGGCCGCGACCGTGCAGGAAGTGGCGCAAAACGCCGAGCAAGCGTCGCTCGCTGCTCGTCAGGCTGATCAACAGGCGCGCCAAGGCGACCTGGTGGTTCAGGAAGCCATTGGCCAGATCGGCAACCTCTCCGGCGAGGTCGAGCATTCGGCCCAGGCGATCGAAGAGCTGAACGCCGAGAGCGGTCGTATCGGCAGCGTGCTGGAGGTGATTCGTGCCGTAGCCGAACAGACCAACCTGCTGGCGCTCAATGCTGCGATCGAAGCTGCACGCGCCGGAGAGCAAGGCCGCGGCTTCGCCGTGGTCGCCGACGAAGTCCGCGCGCTAGCTCGCCGCACGCATGATTCGACGGAAGAAATCGAAAGCCTGATCGGCAATCTGCAGCAAGTGGCGCAGAAGGCGGTCGAGCAGATGCAGACCAGCCGCGACCTGACTCAACGTACTGTCGAACTGGCCAGCGAGGCGGGGATAGCGCTCGGACGCATTACCGAGTCGGTCTCGACCATCGAGCAGATGAATCAGCAGATTGCCGCCGCATCCGAGGAGCAGAGCGCGGTGGCCGAGAACATCTCCGAGAGCGTGACCCGTGTGCGCGACATCGGCGAGCAGAGTGCCAGCGGCAGCGAGCAGACCGCCAGTGCCAGTGCCGAACTGGCGCGTCTGGGCATCGAGCTGCAGGGGCTGGTGGCGCGTTTCCGCACCTGAGTTCCAGCTTGCTGGTACAGACAAGCCCCGGCCTGGCCGGGGCTTTGTCGTTTCTGGCGCTGAACTCCAGCGATATACCGGCAATCTAGAACAGAGAAGCGGCTGCGGTCGCCTGTTCTGGAGATGCTCGATTGAAAGCCTCATCGCTCGTTGCCAAGCGCCCCCGCCGTGGGGGCGCCCATCCATGAAAACCACCGTGTTCGCAGCGGGCGAATCACGCCTGCGTCAGGCCATCGGCGGGCCCGCGCTGTTTCTGTTCATCCTTGGCGACGTGCTGGGCGCGGGCGTCTATGCCCTGGTTGGCAAGATCGCCGGCGAGGCGGGTGGCGCAGTCTGGGTGCCGCTGTTGGTCGCGCTGGGGTTCGCGATGCTGACCGCGGCGTCCTATGCCGAACTTGTCACCAAGTATCCCCGAGCGGGTGGCGCGGCGGTTTTCGCCGAACGTGCGTTCGGCAAGCCGTTGCTGTCCTTCCTGGTCGGCTTCTGCATGCTCGCGGCAGGTGTGACCAGTGCAGCCGGGCTGTCCCTGGCTTTCGCCGGCGACTACCTGAGCGCATTCATCGATACCCCGGCGGTGCCGACCGCGCTGGTGTTTCTCTGCGTGGTTGCGCTGCTCAACGCCCGCGGGATCAAGGAGTCGCTCGGTGCCAATACGGTGATGACCGTGATCGAGGTGTCCGGCCTGCTGTTCGTCGTGGTGCTGGCGGCCCGTTATCTGCTGAGCGGACAGGGCGAACCCGCTCGGGTCCTGGCATTCGCGCCCGGCGTATCGCCAGCCATCGCTGTGCTGGGCGCGGCACTGATCGCGTTCTACTCCTTCGTCGGCTTCGAGGTATCGGCCAACGTGGCCGAAGAGGTCAAGGACGTTCGGCGCAATTACCCGCGCGCGCTGTTCGGTGCCCTGCTGACGGCGGGACTGGTCTACGTGGGGGTGGGCATGGCCGCAACCGCGGTGCTCACTCCGGCTGCGCTTAGCGAATCGTCTGCTCCGCTGCTGGACGTGGTACGCGCGACCGGCTACGCGGTGCCGGACTGGCTGTTCGCTGCGGTGGCATTGGTGGCCGTCGCCAACGGGGCGCTGCTGACGATGATCATGTCCAGCCGCCTGGCTTATGGCATGGCCGACGAGGGGTTGCTGCCCTCGGCGCTGACGCGGGTATTGCCGGAGCGGCGCACGCCTTGGCTGGCGATCATCGTGACCACCTTGCTGGCGATGGCGCTTACCGTCACCGGTACGCTGCGTGCGCTCGCCGAAACCGTAGTGCTGTTGCTGCTCTTCGTGTTCATGAGCACCAACGTGGCGGTACTGGTGCTGCGCAAGGACAAAGTGGCCGCGCCACACTTTCGCACCCCGACGATCCTGCCGTACCTGGCCATCGGCTCTTGCCTGGTCCTGCTCTCCCAGCAGAGCGCCGGCACCTGGTTGCGAGCGGCTTTGCTGATGGGCTTGGGAGCGATGCTCTACGGTCTGGGCCGCTGGCAGCATCGTCGCCGCTAGCGGCTCTGCAATTCGGACGCCCATTGCGCCAGCGGGATTGGCCGTTGCTGCGTCCAGATGCGCCGCCAGAGCTGCTCGAGCTTGCCCATGTCGCCGCGCTCGGCCGGCCAGCGCTCGACTGCCGGTATCAACCGCCACTCGCCGCCGTCTCGCTCTGCCAGGGCGAAGCGGAAGGGATGGTAGCCCGTCATGCCAAGCCGCAGGTCGGTCATCAGCAGGTGCCGGTCGACCTCGTCGTAACGCAGCATGCCGCCGGTGAACCAGCGCAACCGCGCGTGCTGCGGCGAGTTCCTTAGCGCCCCGGCCAGCGACGGGTGACGAGGCAGGCGCACCAGCTCGGGCGGATCGGCATCGAACCAGCTCACCAGCGCCTCGTAGTAGTGATCACCGTCGAGGGCGATCACTCGCCACAGCAGGCTGTTGAACGGCGTCGGCGTACTGAAGACCTGGCTGGGGTGGACACCCGCTGCGGCCATCGCGGCGTCCACACGATGCTCTGCCATCTGTTTGCCGGCCAGGGTGAATGCCAGGTACAGCGAAGACAGTGTCAGCGCAATCGGCGCCCAGCGTGGACGGCGTCCTTTCAGCCCGAAGACGGCGCCGGCCAGGACTGCCAGCAGCAGCGGCAAGCTGTAGAGCGGGTCGATGATGAACACACTGGACCAGGCCACCGGAGGGGTCGCGAGCGGCCAAAGCAGTTGCGTGCCATAGCTGGTGAAGGCGTCGAGCAGCACATGGGTGATCAGCACCAGCCAGAGGGTCAGGAGCAGCCGCCGGCCGCTGTAGCCGGGATCGGGGCGTAAGCGTCGAACCAGCCAGGTCAGCAGCACCGCCAGCAGGCTGAGCGTAAACAGCGAATGGCTGAAGCCACGGTGATAGGTCATCTCTGCCACGGCATCGCCGTAGTCGATGACCACGTCGAGGTCGGGCAGGGTGCCGAGTACGGCGCCATACAACAGCGCCCTGCGTCCTTGCCAGCGGCCCAGCAGGGACGCCTGAACCGTGGCGCCGAGCAGCGCCTGGGTGATCGAATCCATAAGGGCTTCCATCTATGCCGGTTGGCCAGTGCGCCAAGTTAGCCGAACCGACCGGCCTGCTGTGGCTCGAAATCATATAAAAACGTGTCCGCGCTGCTCGCCTCGTGGACAATGACCGCTCATTCCTGACGCAGAAGGGCCGATGCTCGAGATATCCAACAGTGTCCAGCTCCCCGACAACGAGATCGAGTTGACCGCGATCCGCGCGCAGGGCGCCGGCGGGCAGAACGTCAACAAGGTGTCCAGCGCGCTGCACCTGCGCTTCGATATCAACGCGTCGTCATTGCCGGCGTTTTACAAGGAACGTCTGTTGGCACTGCGCGACAGCCGGATCACCGGGGATGGGGTGATCGTCATCAAGGCCCAGCAGTACCGCACCCAGGAGCAGAACCGCGCAGATGCCCTGGAGCGCCTGGCCGAGCTGATCCGCAGCGTTGCCAATGTGGAAAAGGCACGCCGCCCGACACGCCCCACACTAGGCTCGAAGAAACGGCGTCTGGAAGGAAAGTCAAAGCGCGGCGCTATCAAGGCCGGGCGCGGCAAGGTGGACTTCTAGCCTGGCCGGCAAAAGCCCGCCAGCGCCCGGCGGCCGGGCGAGGCGCTCTGCCTTAGCCGGTGCCGGTACGCGGTTCGACGATGTCATCGAGCGCATCGCCGTCCAGCGAATCGCTGGTTTCGCTCGCCTTGACCTCGCCTTCCGGGGTATCGGGCATCAGCTCCAGCACGGTGTGGCTGGTGCGCAGGATGGGCGTGAAATGCCCGTGCGGCTCGGTCATCAGGTCGATGACCCGACGCGAACGGTAGAACGAATAGATCGCCAGGAATGCAAGGGTGACGGCGAAGAACAGCGGCAGCGCCTTCGGACCGAAGAAGCTCATCAATCCCCCGGCTACCACCGGGCCGAAGGCGGCGCCGAAGCCGTTGGCCAGGAGCAGACCGCTGGAGCCGGATAGAATCTCGTCCGGGTGCAGTTGGTCGACCATTTGCGCGACGGCGATCGAGTAGATCGAAAACGCCAGGCCGCCCCAGAGGAACATCATCCCCAACAGCAAAGGCCCGGACGTCAGCGGGGTGATCAGCCCGCCGAGCACCGCGGCGATGGCCACGACACAGAGCAGCACCTTGCGACGGTCGTGCTTGTCGGAAAACAGCCCGATCGGCCACTGCAGCACGGCACCGCCGAGGATGGTCACGCTCATCAGCAGACCAACGCCGGACGCATCGAAGCCGCTCTGCGAGGCGTAGACCGGCGCCAGACCCCAGAAGCCACCAAGCGTAAGGCCCGAGATACCAGCGGCCATTAGCGGCAAAGGCGCGATTCGGGCCAGCTGCAGCAGGTCCGTGGCGGGCATGTCGGGCTGGGCCGGCTGTGCCTGGCGTGTCAGGGTAATCGGCATCAGTGCTGCGCAGATGAGGATCGCCGCCAAGGCGAACAGCGTGAAATTCATCGGGCTGTCGAGGCTCAGCAGTTGCTGGGCCGCCGCCAGCGAGCCAAGGTTGACTGCCATGTACAGCGCGAACACCTGGCCGCGTTTTTCACCGCTGACCTGGGCGTTGAGCCAGCTCTCGATGACCATGTACAGCGTGACCAGCGCCACGCCGTACATCAGTCGCAGTACCAGCCACACCCACGGATTGACGATGATCACGTGCAGCAGCACGGCGATCGAAGCCAGCGCTGCGTAGAAGGCGAAGGTGCGGATATGGCCGATGCGACGTATCAGCGACGGCGCCAGCCAGGTGCCGATGAGGAAGCCGGCGAAGTAGCCCGACATCAGCAGGCCGATCAGGCCGGTCGAATACCCCTCGGCGACGCCACGCAGCGTCAGCAGCGTGTTCAGCAGTCCGTGGCCGAGCAGAAGAAAGGCGACACCGGCCAGCAGCGAACTGATCGGGGCTAGTAAGGACGTCATGGCAAACAACCTTAAGCAAGTAAGTCCATTTTTGGCAGAGTGCGCCGTTCAGGAGCGCTCCACCGTGATCACAGTCAAGTGTAAGGAAGCCCGAGGCCGAGCCCATGGGGTGCGCCTCGGTGCATGCAGCTTGGGCAGCACTTTTCGCCGAGGATTCAAAACGAAGCGTATTTCCTGGCGCAGGCTTCGAACATCATTGCGTTTGCAGCCTGACGGCTACTTTCGGTCAACGCCGCGTAGCGGAGTCGGTCGACCACGCCCAGCCGACTCTGCAAGCTTGGCCCAGATTAGCCGCTTTGTCCTGGCCGCAAGGTGGCGATCAAGGCCCGAACGCTGCCCGGCAGGGCATCGAGCTCACGCACCAGAATGCTGCGTTCGCGAACGGCCCAGGGTTCATCCAGCGCCACCAGCGCCAGTTGCATGGTACGGCTGTGCCGGCGCGCGGCGGACTCGGGAATGATACCGATCCCGACACCCGCTTCGATCATCCGGCATACGGCTTCGAAGCTGGAGAGCTGAATCCGCAGCGACAGGGTACCGCCGAACTTCTCGACCTGGTCGCGAAGAAAGCTGAGCAGGGTGCTGCCTTCGTGCAGGCCGATGTGTTGATAGCTCAGCGTCTGGCGCAGGGTAACGCGTGGCTGTGTTGCCAGCGGGTGACCGAGGGGGACGGCCAGCAGCAAGCGGTCGGTGCTGAAATGAAGCGCCTGCAGCCCCTCGGCTTGCACCGGCCCGGCGATGATGCCCATGTCGGTACTGCCGTCGAGTACGCCGCGCACGATGTCCCGGCTCAAACGCTCCTGCAGATCCACTGTGACTCCTGGCCGCTGCGCGAGGAACCCGGCCAGCACTTCTGGAAGGAATTCGGTGACCGCGGTGGTATTAGCGAAGATGCGGATATGCCCGGTCGAGTCGGTGCTGTATTCGGTGAATTCGCCCTTGAGATAGTCCACCTGGCGCATGATCAGCCGCGCATGCTGCAGCAGTTTCTCCCCGGCCGGTGTCAGCGCCACGCCGCGGCTGTCGCGATAGAGCAAACGGCTGCCGAGCTGTCCTTCGAGCGCCTTGACCCGGGCGCTGGCCGCCGCCGGCGACAGGTGCGCGCGGCGTGCGCCCTGGGTCAGGCTGGGCGATTCGGCGATATGGATGAACAGGCGTAGGTCGGAAAGATCAAAGTGCATGCAGGCGGTCCGGCAAATGCGTTCAGGATAACCGAACGCTGGTCTCGGTAAATGCAAATTCCCGAACGCGCTGCGACATCGCATGCTAGACCGAACGTTCAAGCCGGAGCCCGCGATGACGACCGATGTAACCGCCTGGATGGGCCGCGCCGAAGAAGTCCACGACCAGCTCAGTCGCAACCTGCTGATGCGGATCGCCGCGACGCTCGACGAGCCCACCCCGGCTCATGGCGAACCCTTGCCGCCGCTGTGGCAGTGGTGTTTTTTCCAGGAGCCGATGCCCGAAAGCGCGCTGGGCGAGGACGGCCATCCGGCACGCGGCGGCTTCCTGCCGCCGGCCGACAACCGCAACCGCATGTGGGCCGGCGGCCGAATCGAATTCATCGAGCCGCTGATTGCCGGGGCCGAAGCGACCCGGGTGTCGACCATCACGCACATCGAGGAAAAGCAGGGCCGCACCGGCGCGCTGCTATTCGTCACGGTCCAGCACGAGTACCGGCAGGATGGCCGCCTGGCGATTCGTGAAGAGCAGGACATCGTCTACCGCGAGCCGAACCCGCCGAAGGCCAGCAGCGGCGAGCCGATGATCGCTGGCCATTGGCGCGAAGCGGTGACGCCGACGCCGACCCTGCTGTTTCGCTATTCGGCCGTTACCTTCAATGGCCATCGCATCCACTACGACTGGCCCTATGTTACCGAGGCCGAGGGCTATGCCGGGCTGGTGGTCCACGGTCCGCTGATCGCCACGCTCAACCTGCGCGCGTTTTGCCGCGCCAACCCCGAGGCCCGCCCGCGTCGCTTCGCCTACCGCGGCCTGCGGCCGCTCGTGGTCCCGCAACCGTTCGAACTCGGCGGCCGCCTCGTCGCTCCTGGCAGGGCCGAACTCTGGGCGGGTGACCACAACGGCCTGGCACAGAAGGCGGAGGTGGAATTCGAGTGAGGTGTATGGCGGGACTCCGCCCCCTCACCCTAACCCTCTCCCCAAGGGGGCGAGGGGACTGGTCGGTGTCCGGTTTCCAGATCGGCGTACATGCGATGCCGTCTGCCAGGGCATGACTTCCGACATACACCTGATAGCTCCCTCGCCCCTCTGGGAAGAGGGCTGGGTGGGGGAAGGGGCAAGCTGATCGGCATGGCCCGAACCACCCGAACATACCTGTAAACGCAACACAGCTGTCAGGCGAAACACAAAACCAGCCCCCTCTCCCTCAGGGAGAGGGTTGGGGTGAGGGGGAAGGGGCAAGCTGATCGGCATGGCCCGATCCACCCCCAACACACCTGTAAACGCAACACAGCTGTCAGGCGAAACACAAAACCAGCCCCCTCTCCCTGAGGGAGAGGGTTGGGGTGAGGGGGAGGAGGCCAAGCTGATTGGCTGGCCAAAGCCCACACCGCTCAACCAATAAAGGCAACACAGCACCGCCAGCTTTCGAGGAACCGAGATGAATCCGTACCTGAACGACGAATACACCGCTATCCGCGAAGGCGTGCGCGGTCTCTGCGCCGGATTTCCTGCCGAATACTGGCGCAAGCTCGACGAGGAAAAGGGCTTCCCCGAAGCCTTCGTCAAGGCACTGACCGAGGCCGGCTGGCTGTCGGCAATGATCCCCGAAGAATATGGCGGTTCTGGCCTGGGCCTCGCCGAGGCTTCGATCATCCTCGAAGAGGTGAACCGTTGCGGCGGCAACTCCGGCACCGTGCACGGGCAGATGTACAACATGTTCACACTGTTGCGTAACGGCAGCGAGGAGCAGAAGCGCTACTACCTGCCGAAACTGGCCAGCGGCGAGCTGCGCCTTCAGTCCATGGGCGTCACCGAGCCGACCACCGGCACCGACACCACCAAGATCAAGACCACCGCCGTTCGCCGGGGCGACAAATACGTGATCAACGGGCAAAAGGTATGGATCTCGCGCATCCTGCATTCGGACCTGATGATTCTGCTCGCCCGCACCACGCCGCTGGCCGAGGTAAAGAAAAAATCGGATGGGATGTCAATTTTCCTGGTCGACCTGCGTGAGGCCATCGGCAACGGCCTGACTGTCCAGCCGATCGCCAACATGGTCAACCACGAGACCAACGAGCTGTTCTTCGACAATCTCGAACTTCCGGCGAGCAGCCTGATCGGCGAAGAGGGCAAGGGCTTTCGTTACATCCTCGACGGCTTGAATGCCGAGCGCACCCTGATCGCTGCCGAGTGCATCGGCGATGGTCGCTGGTTCGTCGAGAAGTCGGCCGCCTACGCCCGTGATCGCGTCGTGTTCGGCCGGCCGATCGGGCAGAACCAGGGCGTGCAGTTCCCCATTGCCGAAGCGCATATCGAGATCGAAGCGGCCGACCTGATGCGCTGGCGGGCCTGCGAGGAGTACGACAGCGGCCGCAACGCCGGCGCGGCGGCCAACATGGCCAAGTACCTGGCAGCGAAGGCCAGTTGGGAGGCGGCCAACGCCTGCCTGCAGACCCACGGCGGTTTCGGTTTTGCCAACGAATACGACGTCGAACGCAAATTCCGGGAGACACGGCTGTACCAGGTCGCGCCCATCTCCACCAACCTGATCCTGTCATATGTGGCCGAGCATCTGCTCGAGTTGCCGCGCAGTTTCTAACCCGGTGCCGTGGGAGCGGTCTTGACCGCGAAGAAGCTGCGCAAGGACCGCTCGGTGTCGCAGCGGCATTGGGTTGTAGGGCGGATGTTGCGAAGCGAATCCACGCCGACGCATCGAATCAGGAGGCAGCCATGCAGATTGACCACCTCGACCACCTGGTCCTCACCGTCGCCGACGTCGACGCGACGCTGGACTTCTACACCCGCGTACTCGGCATGCAGCTGGTTACCTTCGGGGAAGCCCGCAAGGCGCTCGCCTTCGGCAACCAGAAGATCAACCTGCACCAGGCCGGGCGCGAGTTCGAGCCAAAGGCCGAACGGCCTACGCCAGGCTCGGCAGACCTGTGCTTTATCGTCGCCACGCCACTGGACGAGGTGATCGCTCATCTCGAGGCGCACCGCGTGGCCATTGTCGAAGGTCCGGTCAAACGTACTGGCGCGACCGGCCCGATCCGCTCGGTGTACCTGCGCGATCCCGATCTCAACCTTATCGAACTGTCGAATCTGATGGAGCCCGGCGCATGAGCCAGCACACCCAGGCGTTGACTGAATTTCTCGCCGGTCTGCACTATGAGCAGATCCCCGAGCCGGTGCTCGCCCGCACCGAAGACCTCTTTCTCGACTGGCTCGGCTCGACCCTGGCTAGCGCCGGAGCGCATCCGATCCCGCTGTTCGAGCGTTACGCCACGAAGATGGGGCCGGCCGACGGCCCGGCGCGCATCCTGATCAATGGCAAGGGCAGCAGCGCCTTTTTCGCCGCGCTGGTGAATGCCGCCAGCTCGCATCTGGTGGAGCAGGACGATCTGCACAACAGCTCGGTGCTGCACCCGGCCACGGTGGTGTTCCCCGCCGCACTGGCGGCGGCGCAGGACCTTGGCAAGTCCGGCCGCGAGCTATTGGTGGCCTCGGTGGCCGGGTACGAGGCGGGCATCCGCATCGGCGAGTTCCTTGGCCGCTCGCACTACCGCATCTTCCACACCACCGCGACCGTGGGCACGCTGGCAGCGGCGGTCGCGGTGGGCAAGCTGATGGGCTTCAACCAGTCCCAGTTCACTCATCTGCTCGGCAGTGCCGGCACCCAGGCCGCCGGCCTCTGGGAGTTTCTCCGTGACGCCGCCGACTCCAAGCAACTGCACACCGCCAAGGCGGCCGCCGATGGACTGCTCGCGGCCTACCTGACGGCTGAAGGCCTGACCGGTGCGCAGAACATTCTCGAAGGCGAGCAGGGCATGGCCGCCGGCATGTCCAGCGATGCCGATCCGAGCAAATTGTCGGATCGCCTTGGCAGCCGCTGGGCGTTGGCGGAGACGTCGTTCAAGTTCCACGCCTCCTGCCGCCATACCCACCCGGCTGCCGACGCCTTGCTTGATCTGATGCAACGCGAAGGGCTGCGCGCCGAGGACATTACCTGCGTAACCACCCATGTTCACCAAGGCGCGATCGACGTGCTCGGCCGCGTGACGGTGCCACAGACGGTGCATCAGGCGAAGTTCTCCATGGGCACGGTGCTTGGGCTGATCGCCCTGTATGGCAAGGCCGGGCTGACTGAATTCCACAGCCACGCGCTCAGCGACCCGCGCGTCGGGGAGTTTCGCGAGAAGGTCTCGATGACCCTCGATCCCGAGGTGGACGCCGCCTATCCCTCGCGCTGGCTTGGCCGTGTCGAGGTGACCACCACGGACGGTCGCGCGCTGCGGGGTGCCATCGACGAACCCAAGGGTGACCCGGGCAATACCCTCAACCGTGCAGAACTGGAAGACAAGTTCCGTCGCCTGGTGCAGTTCTCCGGCGCGCGGGGCGATGAGCAGGCGGCCGCGCTGATCGAGACGGTCTGGCGGCTGAGGGATATCACGGACCTCGAGGTTCTGCGGTAACTATCGGGCGGGTGGCTCTGGTGGGAGCGGTCTCGACCGCGATCGGTTTCGCGGTCAAGACCGTTCCCACAAACCGCCCGCAACCGGACGTGAACATACACAGACTCGTAGGGTGGATGGCGGCGAAGCCTCATCCACCAACAGGGCGCCAACGTCGCATGAGCTTGAACAGACGCGTGGAAAAGGCGCTGCCGTTTTCCACCCTACGCCGAATTTGCAGGAACCGAACATGAACAAGAGCCAAGCCAAACCCCGCCCGCTCGATGGCATCACCGTGATCAGCCTAGAGCATGCCATCGCCGCGCCGTTCTGCACGCGCCAGTTGGCTGATCTTGGTGCCCGGGTGATCAAGGTCGAGCGCCCCGGCACCGGCGATTTCGCCCGTGGCTATGACGAGCGGGTCGATGGGCTGGCGTCGCATTTCGTCTGGACCAATCGCTCGAAGGAAAGCCTGACCCTGGATGTGAAACAGGAAGGCGCCAGCCAGGTCCTCGAGCGGCTGTTGGCCGGGGCCGACGTGCTGGTGCAGAACCTCGCACCGGGCGCCGCTGCGCGCATGGGGCTGTCATTCGAGGCGCTGCACGAGCGCTTCCCGCGGTTGATCGTCTGCGATATCTCGGGTTACGGCGAGGGCGGCCCTTACGAGCAGAAGAAGGCCTATGACCTCTTGATCCAGAGCGAGGGAGGCTTTCTCTCCGTTACTGGCGGGCCGGGTGAAGACGAGATGGCCAAGGCGGGCTGCTCCATCGCCGATATCGCCGCCGGCATGTACGCCTACACCGGTGTGCTCTCGGCGCTGATGCTGCGCGACAAGACCGGCGAGGGTAGCCGGGTAGACGTGACCATGCTGGAGAGCCTGGTCGAATGGATGGGCTACCCGCTGTATTACGCCTACGAAGGTGCGCCGCCGCCCCCGCGTGCCGGCGCCGCGCACGCCACCATCTACCCGTACGGGCCGTTCCCGACCGGTGACGGCGGCACCGTGATGCTCGGCCTGCAGAACGAGCGCGAGTGGCTGCTGTTCTGCGAAAAGGTCTTGCTCCAGCCCAAGCTGGCCAGCGATGAGCGTTTCTCCAGCAACTCGCTGCGTTCGGATAATCGCCAGGCGTTGCGCGCGATCATCGTCGAGGCGTTCGGCAAGTTGAGTGCCGATGAGGTGATTACGCGCCTGGATGCCGCGCCGATTGCCAACGCCCACGTCAACGACATGGCCGGGGTCTGGGCTCATCCGCAGCTCAAGGCACGCCAGCGCTGGAGTGAGGTCGGCAGCCCGGCCGGCGAGCTACCGGCATTGCTGCCACCGGGGCGCAACAGCGCGTTCAGCCCGCGAATGGACCCGATTCCGGCGCTGGGCCAGCACACCGATGCCTTGCTCGGGGAGCTGGGCTACGCACAGGGCGATATTCGGCGCCTGCACGAACAGGGTGCGGTGTGAACATGGCCGTGGGTTGCATCGGCGTGCTGGCGAACCCGCGATCAGGGCGCAACAGCGGGTTCGCGAGCAGCCTCGCGCATACAGCAGCGGCATCCAGATGACCCAGCAGATCGAGGGGACCACCATGAACCCGAGCATCATCCGTAGCGCATTGTTCGTACCTGCGACCCGCCCCGAGCGGATTCCCAAGGCACTGTCGAGCGGTGCCGATGTGGTCATCGTCGACCTGGAAGATGCCGTTGCCGAGCCCCTCAAGGCGCAGGCGCGCGAAGCGCTCGATAGCTTTCTCGCCAGCGACGCCCAAGCTCGGGTGCTGGTGCGCATCAACGCAGCCGGCCACCCTCAGCAGGCCGAAGACCTGCAGCTCTGTGCGGCACGATCCGGTGTGATCGGGGTGTTGCTGCCCAAAGTCGAGTGTGCCGCCCAGGTGGCGACGGCGGCGGAGTGCGGTAAACCGGTCTGGCCCATCATCGAAAGTGCCAGGGGGCTCGCCGCGCTGCCTGAGATCGCGGCGGCCAGCGGCGTCGAACGGCTCTCCTTCGGCGCCCTGGACCTCGGGCTGGCCCTCGGGCTGGCCAGTGGCACGTCTGCGGCCGAGCGTGTCCTCGACCAGGCGCGCTATGCGCTGCTGCTGCACAGCCGGCTGGCCAATCTGGCGCCGCCACTCGACAGCGTATTCCCAGATATCCGCAATCTCGACGGACTCGCTCGATTCGCTGCCGACGCCCGCGATATGGGCTTCGGCGGCTTGCTGTGCATTCACCCCAGCCAGGTGGCTGTGGTGCACGAGACGTTGATGCCCAACGCAGACGAACTGGCCTGGGCGCAACGCGTCCTCGCGGCCGGTGCCTCTGGCGAGGGTGTCTTCGTGGTCGACGGGCAGATGATCGATGCACCGGTCATCGGCCGTGCCCGTCGCCTGTTGCAACGTGCCGGGCAAACGGTCCCCTGACCGCGACGCGGTGCCCGCGAAACGTACCAACCGACAAAAACAAGAGGGTACTTCCATGCTGAGTAACACGCTCAAGGCGCTCGCCTGCGCGCTTTCTTTTTCCATCGCAGCTCTGGCGCATGCCGAGCCCATCGTCATCAAGTTCTCCCATGTGGTCGCGGATAACACGCCCAAAGGGCAGGGCGCATTACTATTCAAGAAGCTCGCCGAAGAGCGCCTGCCCGGCAAGGTGACGGTCGAGGTCTATCCCAACTCTTCGCTGTTCGGCGACGGCAAGGAAATGGAGGCGCTACTGATCGGAGATGTACAGCTGCTGGCGCCTTCGCTGGCCAAGTTCGAGCAGTACGATAAGTCGATCCAGATCTTCGACCTGCCATTTCTGTTCGACGACCTGGCCGCTGCCGACCGTTTCCAGAGCAGCCCGCAGGGCAAGGCACTGCTGACGGCCATGGAAGACAAGAACATCACCGGCCTGGCCTACTGGCACAACGGCACCAAGCAGATGTCGGCCAACAAGCCGCTGCGCGAGCCGAAAGATGCGCGCGGGCTGAAATTCCGGGTACAGGCTTCGCAGGTGCTGGAGGAGCAGTTCAAGGCGGTGCGTGCCAATCCGCGCAAGATGAGTTTTGCCGAGGTGTACCAGGGGCTGCAGACCGGCGTTGTCAACGGCACCGAAAACACCTGGTCGAACTACGAGAGCCAGAAAGTGCATGAGGTGCAGAAGTACATCACCGAATCCGACCACGGCCTGATCGACTACATGGTCATTACCAACACCCAGTTCTGGCAGGGCCTGCCGGCGGATGTGCGCAGCGAACTGGAGCAGGTCATGCAGGAAGTGTCGGTCGAGGTGAACCGTCAGGCTGATGAGCTCAACCAAAAGGCCAAGCGCACCATCGCCGAGTCGGGCAAGACCGAGATCATCCGGCTGACTCCCGAGCAACGCGGCGAATGGCGCGAAGCGATGCGGCCGGTGTGGAAAAAGTTCGAAGGTGAAATCGGCGCCGACCTGATCAAGGCTGCCGAGGCGGCGAACCAACCCTGATCGAACGTGCCGAGCCGTTGGCTTGGCAGCTCAGCGGCGCCGCTTCGGCCGCTGGGCTTCCTGAACAAGCGGCGGGCGTGAGGCCCGCTTAACGCAGACGGCGGACCGCAGTCCGCCGCTAACATCCGCAAGGGCTGATGATGCTCAGTGGCGCGGGCCTTCGTCCGGCATGCTCATCAGTTGCCGTTCCATGTTCCAGTCGAACGGCTCGTCGTTTTCCTCGGCCTCGTAGCGACGTTCTTCCAAGCGCTGGAAGATCTCGATTTCTTCATCCGGCATGAAATGCAGGCAGTCGCCGCCGAAGTACCAGAGCAGGTCGCGTGGCACCAGATGGGCGATCTGCGGGTAGCGATGGAAGACCTGGCAGATCATGTCCTGGCCCATGTGCCGCTCTTCCGGCACGTTCTTGAGATTCATGATCAGTTCGTCGAAGCGTTCGAGGAACAGCGCATGGCTTTCTTCCGAAACCTGCTCGGTTTCGCCCATCGCCAGCAGGATGCCGCGCAGATGGGCCAGAAGAGCCAGATTGTGGTCGTGATAAGGATTGGCCATGGTTCACCTGTGTCGATTGGGCGCGCGATTATACGGGCGCCGGGGTTAATTGGGGCGTGTGCTGTTGACTCGGTGGGCCGCCCTGGGTTCGGTATTCGGCCAAGACGATCGCCGGACGGTAGGCTGAGGCAGGCTCTAGGTTGCTGGTTACGGCGGGTTTGTTCGCCGGAGGGCGTGCCTCCCACAAGGTACGCTGCACACGGTCCGCTTGTAGGGGGCCGACCCAGGCCGAAGCTTTTGGGCACCGAGCCGGCGTTGTTCGCCGCGGGGCGCGCCTCCCACAAAGCCAAAGGCGCTGTGCACGGTTCGCTTGAGGGAGGCGATTGCTCGCAAATCGGTTTCAGCGATTCAACGGATTTTCCCCTCGCTCAGCTCAAGTTGCGCCTTGTCGAAATCGTCGACGCTGATGACCTTGCGCCGAGCAGCTTCGGCCGCGGTGAGTTGCTCGGCCTCCGAGGCGTTCAGTACACCGGCCGCGAGGGCGGCGCTGATCGGATCCTCGTGCGCGGCGGGCTTGAATTCGCCGCTCTTGAGTGCCTTATGCAGCTTCTTCTGCAGCGGTTGGGCGGCAGCCAGCGCATCGAAGGCATCGCGCAGCGCACCGAAAGCCTCGTCAGCATCGTCCGGGCGGTACACGCCTTCGAGTACCTGCTCCAGCGCCGGGTCGCCTTCCGGACGACCAAGGATCGCCGCCACTTCAGCGTCCAGCTCGTCGGACGGCCCCTTGTGACGCGCTCCGAACGGAAACACCAACAGCTGCAACCCTCCGCCAAGCAGCCGATTGGGGAAGTTGCTCAGCGTGTCGGCCAGCGCGCGCTCGGCCTTGCACAGGCAGTCTTCCAATGCCCAGCGCAACAACGGCGCCTGTTCGGTCGGGTGGCCAAGGTCGTGATAGCGCTTGAGCGCGGCGGACGCCAGGTAAAGGTGACTGAGCACGTCGCCCAGCCGCGCCGACAGACGTTCGCGGCGTTTGAGCTCCCCGCCCAACAGCATCATCGACAGGTCGGCCAGCATCGCAAATGCGGCGGCAATCCGATCCAGCGCGCGGAAGTAGGGGCGGGTCAGGTCGGTGCCCGGTGCCTTGCCGAACAGGCCGAAGGTCAGCCCCAGCACCAGGGTGCTGGCCGTGTTGCTGACGGCGAAGCCGATGTGCTGCATGAGCAGCTTGTCGAACTTCTTCACCGCTTCGTCACGGTCGGGCTCATGCACCAGCTCCATCTCGCGCAGGACGAAGGGATGGCAGCGGATCGCACCCTGGCCGAAGATCATCAGGTTGCGCGAAAGGATGTTGGCGCCTTCGACGGTGATCGAGATCGGCGCCGACAGCCACAGCCGGCCCAGGTAATTGTTCGGGCCCATGATGATGCCCTTGCCACCGTGGATGTCCATGGCGTCGGTGACGCATGCGCGGCCGCGCTCGGTCAGGTGGTATTTGAGGATCGCTGACAGCACCGAGGGTTTTTCGCCGAGGTCGACGGCGTTGGCGGTGAGGATTCGCGCGCTGTCCATCAGCCAGGCATTGCCACCGATCCGCGCCAACGGCTCCTGGATGCCCTCGAAGGCTGCTAGCGGTACGTTGAATTGCTCGCGGATCTGCGCGTAGCGGCCGGACACGTAGCTGCAGGCCTTCGCGGCACTGACGCCGGTGGCCGGCAGCGAGATGGAACGACCTACCGAGAGGCAGTTCATCAGCATCATCCAGCCTTTGCCGATCATGTCGCGGCCACCGATGATGGCCTCCAGCGGCACGAAGACATCCTTGCCCCAGTTCGGTCCGTTCATGAAGGCCGCGCCCAGGGGAAGGTGACGGCGGCCGATCTCGACGCCCGCGGTATCGGTCGGGATCAGTGCCAGGCTGATGCCCAGTTCCTCCTCGTCACCCAGCAGATGCTCGGGGTCATAGGTCTTGAAGGCGACGCCGAGCAGTGTGGCGACCGGGCCGAGGGTGATGTAGCGCTTTTCCCAGTTAAGGCGCAGGCCGAGCACTTCCTCGCCCTGCCACTGGCCGCGGCAGATCACGCCGCTGTCGTTCATCGCGCCGGCATCGGAGCCGGCATAGGGGCCGGTCAGGGCGAAACAGGGGATGTCCGTGCCGTTGGCCAGACGCGGCAGGTAGTGGTTGCGTTGCTCGTCGGTGCCGTAGTGCATCAGCAGTTCGGCCGGGCCGAGCGAGTTGGGCACCATGACGGTGCTGGCCAGGTCACCGCTGCGGGTCGCCAGTTTCATAACGATCTGTGAATGCGCGTAGGCCGAGAAACCCTTGCCGCCGTATTCCTTGGGAATGATCAGGGCGAAGAAGCCTTCGGCCTTGATGTAGTCCCATGCCTCCTGCGGCAGATCCAGGCGCTGGCCGACCTCCCAGTCGTTGACCATGGCGCACAGTGCCTCGGTGGGCCCGTCGATGAAGGCCTGCTCTTCCTCGGTCAGCGTCGCCCTGGGGTAGCCGAGCAGGGTGTCCCAGTTCGGCCGGCCACTGAATAGCTCGCCGTCCCACCAGACGGTGCCGGCGTCGATGGCATCGCGTTCAGTGTCGGAAATCGGCGGCAGTACCTTCTTGAACCAGTCGAACATCGGCCCGCTGAAGTATTTGATGCGCAGATCACTGACCAGCAGCGGAACCGCCACCGCGATCAGCACCAACCAGAGAATCAGCATGAGCAGAGTTGGGGTTTCGTCGGCTGCTCCCATCAGCAGCAAGTACGCCGCAACGATCGCCAGCGCCGGTACCGGCGATACACGTAAGTGAGCGATCACGGCGATGCCGAGCAGTAAGACAAGCAACCAGAGCAGGGTCATGGGATTTTCCTTGTTAGGCGTTTGGCGTCGTGATGAGCATAGGCGCTTGGGATGGCTGGGGTGAAGGGACAGGTCGACGCGATGGGTACTCGATAGTGACTGGCGATACGCTTGCGAGTTTCCCGAATGACCGAAACGCCGTTGCGCGTTACGCTATCCCGGCCAGGCATTTACCGCATTGGCGCCACGCGTGTTGCAATTGCGCGGTGTCGCCCTTATCTACTCTGAACCTCTCTGCGTTGTGTGCATTCCTTATGAGTACTGCTCTATCCATTCGGCAGTTGACGAAAATTTACGGAAACGGCTTCGAGGCGCTCAAGGGTATCGACCTTGACGTGGCCGAAGGCGATTTCTTCGCCTTGCTGGGCCCCAACGGTGCGGGCAAATCGACGACCATCGGCATCCTCTCCACGCTGGTGAACAAGACGGGCGGCACGGTGAATGTGTTCGGGCACGACCTGGACCGTGACCCCGGCGGACTCAAGCGATGCCTGGGCGTGGTGCCGCAGGAATTCAACTTCAACCAGTTCGAGAAGGCGTTCGACATCCTGGTAACCCAGGCGGGCTACTACGGCATCCCGGCGAAGATCGCCAAGGAGCGTGCTGAGCAGTACCTCAACCAGCTCGGGCTGTGGGACAAACGCGATGTGTCTTCGCGCATGCTGTCCGGTGGCATGAAGCGCCGACTGATGATCGCCCGGGCACTGATTCACCGTCCGCGACTGCTGATCCTCGATGAGCCGACCGCAGGCGTCGATATCGAGTTGCGCCGCTCGATGTGGTCGTTTCTCACGGGACTGAATCGTGAAGGCATCACCATCATTCTCACCACCCACTACCTGGAAGAGGCCGAGCAGCTGTGCCGCAACATCGGAATCATCGACCACGGGCAGATCGTCAAGAACACCAGCATGCGCGAGCTGCTCAAGCAGCTTCACGTCGAGACCTTCCTGCTTGATCTGAAAGAGTCGCAACTGGTGCCGCCGGACCTCGGCCCCTATCCGGCGAGGCTGGTCGACCATCACACGCTGGAGGTGCAGGTCGACAAGAGCCAGGGCATCACGGACCTGTTTCGTATGCTGTCGGCGCAGGGCATCGAGGTGTTGAGCCTGCGCAACAAGACCAACCGGCTCGAGGAGCTGTTCGTTTCGATGGTCGAAAACAATCTACCCAAGGGGGCCAAATGAACGCTGAATTCCGGCCCAATCTGGTGGCGCTGCAAACCATCGTCCATCGCGAAATACGCCGCTATACGCGGATCTGGCCCCAGACTCTGCTGCCTCCGGCGATCACGATGGTGCTGTACTTCGTGATCTTCGGAAACCTGATCGGCTCGCGAATCGGTGAGATGGGTGGTTTCACCTATATGGAGTACATCGTGCCGGGGCTGATCATGATGTCGGTGATCACCAACTCCTACAGCAACGTGGTTTCCAGCTTTTTCAGCAGCAAGTTCCAGCGTTCCATCGAGGAGCTGCTGGTGTCGCCGGTGTCTCCGCATGTGATCCTTATCGGTTTTTCGCTAGGCGGCATCACACGTGGTCTAGCCGTGGCGCTGATCGTCACGCTGTTGTCGATGTTCTTTACCGATCTGCAGGTGCATCACTTGGGCGTCACCTTGCTGGTGATTACCCTGACCTCGACGATTTTCGCCCTGGGCGGCTTCATCAACGCAGTCTATGCGCGCAACTTCGATGACATATCCATCATCCCAACCTTCGTATTGACGCCGCTGACCTATCTGGGTGGGGTGTTCTACTCGATCAATCTGTTGTCGCCGTTCTGGCAGACACTGTCGCTCGCCAACCCCATCCTGCACATGGTCAATGCCTTTCGTTACGGCATTCTCGGCGTGTCGGACATCCGCATCGGAGTCGCGATCAGCTTCATGGCGGTCGCCGCCGTGCTGATGTACCTGTTATGCATCAGGCTCCTCACCAGCGGCCGCGGAATGCGTCAGTAATCCGCCCGCAACGGGCAATGGCGATGATAAACGTGGCGGGAACCGATACACTTGCGGTCATTTTTCGTACAGGTTCCCGCCATGCAACACCCCGCCGAACTCTCTCCGCTGGGCAAATCCAGCGCCTATGTCGCGACCTACAGCCCTGAGCAGCTCTTCCCGATCCCTCGGGCGCCGAAATGGGCCGAACTCGGGCTGAGCGCCGACACCTTGCCCTATCGCGGCGTCGATATCTGGAACTGTTACGAGCTGTCCTGGCTGCTGCCGTCCGGCAAACCTGTCGTCGCGATTGGTGAGTTCAGTATTCCGGCGGACTCGCCGAACATCATCGAGTCCAAGTCATTCAAGCTCTATCTCAATTCGCTGAACCAGTCGGTATTTGATAGCCGCGAGGCGCTGGCAGAGGTGATGGCGCGGGATCTGTCGGCCGCAGCGGGCAAGCCGGTCGGCGTGCGCCTGCGGACGCTGGAGGAAGTGGCGCAGGAGGGGGTTGTCGTGCCGGCGGGGCAGTGCATCGACGAACTGGACGTCAGCATCCAGCACTACGATTCACCACGGCCGCAGCTGTTGAGCTGTGATCCTGAGCGTCAGGCGGAAGAGTGGATTCACAGCCACCTGCTGAAATCCAATTGCCCCGTCACCGGTCAGCCGGACTGGGGCACGGTCGCCATCGGCTATCGTGGCGCGGCGCTGGATCATGGCAGCCTGTTGGCCTATCTGGTGAGCTTCCGCCAGCACGCAGACTTTCATGAGCAGTGCGTCGAGCGAATCTTCCTCGACCTGCAGCGCGTGCTGCACCCGGAGTGGCTAAGCGTTCACGCGCGCTATGTGCGTCGCGGCGGGCTGGATATCAACCCGTACCGCAGCACCGAGACGCGGGGGCTGGGCAATGGGCGTCTCGTAAGGCAGTAAGCGACCGCAACCGAGGGGGCAGGATGGGCACGGCTGGTTCGTGCCGCTTCCCGTCCAGCCTCCTACGCTTCTCTCGGCTTCTTTTTATATGCCCATGTTCGCCAGCGTCTGCATGATGTTGCGCAGTGTCATCGCAGTGTTCGGATGGCTGACCTCGAACCGCTCGACTGCCAGATTGACGCCGTCGACCAGCGAATCGTTCTGCTCCACCATACCCTCGTTGGCCAGGCGAAGCTCGATGTCATGGGCTATCGCTTGCAGCGACGCGCGCTCTTCTTCCGACAGCGGTGCGTCCTGGGCCAGCTGACTACGCAGCTCGGCAAGCTGCGACTGCAGATCATGTTCCGGCATGTTGCTTCCCTCGATATTTTTCGGGCGGCGAGTTCGCCAGCGCTCGATATGAGCAAGGTTAAACCAGCGGGCTGGGCTTGTCCCAGCTTTGAGAAGCGGACGTCGGCGAAGTTCGTCGCCCGCGTGTCTGTCGGCTGCCGGAACGGTGCGGATTAGATTTATACTTCAGCGCTTTGTAGGCAGATGCCACCATTTCGGAACGAGGGGAAGGCCGCGATGCATATGATCGGCAAGGATTGGGTCGGATATTTCAAAGTCGTCCTGGTGGGCGCGCTGGCTGTGTTCGGCGCATCCCTGCAGGCCGCTGAAGAGGATCCCTGGGAAGGGGTGAACCGTACGATCTTCCGTTTCAACGATACGGTCGATACCTACTCGCTCAAGCCATTGGCGCAGGGCTATCAGAAGGTCACGCCGGATTTCCTCGAAGATGGCATCGGCAACGTGTTCAGCAACCTGGGCGACGTGGTGGTGCTCACCAACGACTTGCTGCAAGGCAAGGTCCGCGACGCTGGTATCGACACCAGCCGGATCCTGTTCAACAGCACGTTCGGCGTGCTGGGCTTCTTCGACGTCGCGACCCGCATGGGGCTGCAGAAGAACGATGAGGATTTCGGCCAGACGCTAGGTGCGTGGGGCTTGGGTAGCGGGCCCTATGTGGTACTGCCGCTTCTGGGGCCGAGCACCGTGCGTGACGCCGCCGGGCGCGTACCCGATGCGTTCCTGCAGCCGTATCCCTACATGGACCACGTTCCTACTCGAAACGTGACCCGAGCGATCAATGTGGTGGACTTGCGCGCCGGCCTGCTTTCGGCCGAGAAAATGATCACGGGGGACAAGTACATCTTCGTTCGTAACGCCTATCTGCAAAACCGCGAGTTCCGTACCCAGGATGGCCAGGTCGAAGACGACTTCTGATCGTTGTCGCCTCGGCCGGTTGTCAGCCCCTCGAGGCGAAAAGGGCACGACATACCTCGCCAAAGGCGACGCACGTGGCTTAGTTCATCGAAAGGATGGCCAGTCCCAGGCTCTGCCGGCCATCTTCATGCGTACCGACCCGGACCACCTCGGTTTCGGCGTCCAATCCTTTGAGTTCGCTGTGTTCCGAGGGGATATGCACGCTCACCTTGTCGCCCATCTGCAGGTTGGTGGCGGCGAGGACCTGCATGCCGGTACTGGAAAGATCCAGGCATACGCCCTCATGGCGCTGGCTGCCCTGTGTCAGGGTGATCGCGGTCTCGATCTGCATGCGAATGAAATCGCGTTTCTCGCTGTAGTCCCGATCGCTCAGGGTCATTTTTTCGTCCTTTGAGTTCTGGTTGCGTTCGTTCTTATAGCGCCCGCCAATTCGGTCTGTAAAGCACAGCCGGAGCGGCGGCGCCTGGCTTGAAACGCCGAACGTATGGGAGTACCGTCTGCGCCTTGAAAAGATCCCTTGCCCAGCGCTTGCGCGGGGCTGATGCTTTCGCCAACGTCCTGGCGATACCGCCTGGTAGGAACATGCACAACCCAAGCGCGACGCTGCTGATCATTGATGACGACGATGTGGTACGAGCCAGTCTGGCCGCCTATCTGGATGACAGTGGTTTCAAGGTGCTGCAGGCGCCTAACGGGCCGCGAGGCATGGAACTGTTCGATGCCGAACATCCAGATCTGGTGATCTGCGATCTGCGCATGCCGCAGATGGACGGACTGGAGTTGATTCGCCTGATCAGCGAACGCCAGGTCGATCTTCCGGTTATCGTCGTTTCTGGCGCTGGCGTGATGAGCGATGCGGTCGAGGCGTTGCGTCTGGGGGCGGCTGACTACCTGATCAAGCCGCTCGAAGACCTGGCGGTGCTCGAACATTCGGTCCGTCGAGCGCTCGACCGCTCACGGTTGCGTCTGGAAAACCGGCGCTATCGCGAACAGCTGGAAACGGCGAATCGTGATCTCCAGGCCAGCCTGCATCTATTGCAGGAAGACCAGGACGCCGGCCGGCAAGTGCAGATGAACATGTTGCCGGTTACACCGTGCGGCCTCGATGATTTTCAGTTCGCCCATCAGATCATCCCGTCGCTTTACCTCTCCGGCGATTTCGTCGATTACTTTCGGGTAGACGAGCATCGCATCGGCTTTTATCTGGCCGACGTATCCGGGCATGGCGCTTCCTCGGCGTTCGTCACCGTTCTGTTGAAGTTCATGACCACGCGCTTGCTGTATGAGTCCCGGCGGGGAGGGGCGCTGCGAGCGTTCAAACCGTCCGAGGTGCTCGACCACATCAACCGCGGGCTGATCAACTGCAAGCTGGGCAAGCACGTAACCATGCTGGGCGGGGTCATCGATCAAGAGCGCAATATCCTGCATTACAGCATTGGCGGGCATCTCCCGATGCCAGTGCTCTATACCGGCGGTGCGGCCAGATATCTGGAGGGGCGTGGGCTGCCGGTTGGCCTGTTCGTCGAAGCCACCTACGATAATTACGAGATCGAGCTGCCGGACTCGTTCAGCCTGACCCTGCTTTCCGATGGCATTTTGGACCTTTTGCCGGGAGAAACCCTCAAAGATAAAGAAGCAGGTCTGCCTGGGCTGATTTGCGAAGCTGGCGGTACGCTGGAAGGATTGCAGCGAGTGCTCGGCCTGGCCGATCTGGAGGATATGCCCGATGACATCGCGTTGCTGGTATTGAGCAGGAACCTTGCATGAGCACTGGCAAAATCCAGTTCGCCGAGCAGGATGGCACCTTCATCCTGAAATTTGTCGGCGAGATTCGACTGACGCTATGCTCGGCGCTTGATGCAACCATCGAGAAAATTTTTTCATCACTGAATTTCTCGGCGATTGTGATCGATCTTACCGAAAGCCGAAGCATCGACAGCACGACGCTGGGGCTGCTTGCCAAATTGTCCATTCTGTCCCGGCAGAAGATCGGCATGCTGCCCACCCTGGTGACCACCCACGCCGATATCACCCGGCTGCTGCAGTCGATGGGTTTCGATCAGGTGTTCAATATCGTCGATCAGCCGTTGCCATCGCCCGAGCAACTGGCCGATTTGCCCAGCCAAGATCAGTCCGAAGACGTCGTCAAGACCAAGGTGCTCGAGGCTCACCGTATTCTGATGAGCCTCAATGACTCCAACCGCGAGGCCTTTCGTGACCTCGTGACCGCTCTGGAGCGATCCTGAATCAGGCGTGGCAAAAGGTGTCGTGAGCCAGCGATCGTCTGTTCAATTTTTGTTCATTTTGCTGCGCATTTGCCGTCGGGCTGCGTTACCGCTGCGCCCGACCGCAAGATGCATTCGCTCGACTCAGGACGCTAGCAGCGCTTCAAGCTTTTCCTGATCGCGGGCGAACTGACGGATGCCTTCGGCCAGCTTCTCGGTTGCCATCGGGTCCTCGTTCAATCCCCAGCGGAAGGCGTTCTCGTCCAGCGTAACCCGTGGCTCGGACGCGCGCCCAGGCGACAGCTTGCGCTCGAGCGGCCCTTCCGTCTGGGCCAGCTGGCTCAGCAACTCCGGGCTGATAGTGAGGCGGTCGCAGCCTGCCAGCGCTTCGATCTGTCCGGTATTGCGGAAGCTCGCGCCCATCACGACGGTCTGATAACCATGGGCCTTGTAGTAGTCATAGATGCGGCTGACCGACTGCACGCCTGGATCTTCATCGCCAACATAGTCGCGGCCTTCGTGCTTCTTGTACCAGTCGTAGATGCGCCCAACGAACGGCGAGATGAGGAACACGCCGGCATCGGCGCACGCCGCTGCTTGGGTAAAGCAGAACAACAGGGTCAGGTTGGTCTGGATGCCTAATTTCTCCAATTGCTCGGCGGCACGGATGCCTTCCCAGGTAGCGGCCAGCTTGATCAGTACGCGATCCCGCGAGACGCCCGCTTCCTCATACAGCCCGATCAGGCGTTCGCCGCGCCGAATCATCGCCTCGGTATCGAAGGAGAGTCTTGCGTCGACCTCGGTGGAGATGCGCCCGGGGATGAGTTTGAGCACTTCCTGCCCTACCGCCACGGCAAACAGATCGCAGCCCAGCCCGATGTCGCCGGCGCAGCGGGACATCGCTGCCTGCAGGTGCTCCGCGTAACGGGGCAGGGCAGCCGCCTTGAGCAGCAGGGAGGGGTTGGTGGTCGCGTCTACCGGCTGCAGACGGGCGATGGCATCGAGGTCTCCGGTATCGGCGACCACGGTGGTGAACTGCTTGAGTTGTTCCAGTTTGGATGTCATGGGGCGCTCTATCCTCTGAGTTGACCTGACCTTACCCGAGGTCCCCGAGCCACTCAACGGGCGCAGAGGCGGGCGGACAGGACTTGGATTGAAAATGATCCCGGGTGTTCCTTGGTCAATGATTCAATGCCCTTCGAGCAGGCTGGTCGCTTGATCCAGCAGCGCCAAAGGCTCCTTGCTCTTGTGTATGTCGACCGAGAGCAGTTGGCGGAAGCGTCGAGCCCCCGGGAAACCCTGGCCAAGCCCTAGCACGTGACGGGTGACGTGATGCATGGCCCCGCCCGCGTCCAGGTGTCGTTGGATATAGGGTCGCATCCGTCTCAGCGCCTCGGCACGACCGATGATCGGCTCGCGGCTCCCGAACAGCCTGGCGTCCACCTGCGCGAGCAGATAAGGATTGTGATACGCCTCTCGGCCGAGCATCACGCCATCGAAGCGCTGCAGATGCGTTTCGCACTCTTCCAGCGTCTTGATGCCACCGTTGAGGATGATTTCCAGGTCCGGAAAGTCTTCCTTGAGCCGGGCGGCGACGTCATAGCGCAGCGGCGGCACCTCGCGGTTCTCCTTCGGAGACAGCCCTTCGAGGATGGCGATCCGGGCGTGCACGGTAAAGCTCCGGCAACCGGCTTCACGTACCTGACCGACGAAATCGCAGAGCTCGGCGTAGCTGTCGCGCCCGTTGATACCGATCCGGTGCTTGACCGTCACCTCGACTCCGACCGCATCGCGCATCGCCTTGACGCAATCGGCTACCAGCGCCGGGTGGCCCATCAGGCAGGCGCCGATCAGGTTGTTCTGCACGCGATCGCTGGGGCAGCCCACGTTAAGGTTGACTTCGTCGTATCCCGCCGCTTCGGCCATTCGCGCGCAGGCAGCGAGGTCGGCAGGGACACTTCCACCAAGCTGCAGCGCCAGGGGATATTCCACCTCATCGTGACGCAGGAAGCGCTCGGCATCGCCATTGATCAGCGCGCCGGTGGTCACCATTTCGGTGTAGAGCAGGGCGTGCCGGGACAGCTGACGCAGAAAGAACCTGCAATGCCGATCAGTCCAATCCATCATCGGCGCCACGGAAAAACGGCGGGACAGTGACGGGTTGGCGGTGGCTGGCTTGGAGCTGAGATTCATGCGGTATTCCGGTGGGATTCGAATTTACCCGGCGTTGCAGCGCGGCAGGTCCACCGCGCAACGAGAAGGCGGGTGGACGCTGGTTAATCCTGGATTCGAATCCAGGAAAATGGTGAGCAAGTTTATCAGAGAGCCAAACCTGCGCGGGTGGTGGCTACCGTGCCTCGCTGTTGTGCGGCTAGCAGCCGCCTTGGAATCAGGATGCTGACGGGTATTGATGTTGGCTTGCTCGGGTTTCAGACAGCGTCTCGAGGTTCAGCTATGGTGCAGAGAGCGAGCGGCCAGGCCGAGGTTGAGGCTGCGTGATGCTCACCGGGCGGGGCGGATGCTTGCCGCACACCTGCTCTATGGAGGTTGGCTGGGAAATGCGCGTAGGGCAGCGAAACATCGGACCGGGTCCCGACCAGAGTGGTGTTCGGATAGCGATGGACGCCTCCGCCCAGGCTGCGGCGGCCGCGCTTGCCGTAGGTGATCCGCTCGGCGCGCTTAAACGGATCGCCCTGCGCGACGACGCAGCGGCTCTCGCGCTTCGCGGCATCGCCATGGCCCAACTAGGCGAATTCGTGCGCGCGAAAGCGCTGTTCAGAACCGCCGCGAATGCCTTTGGAACGGACGAACCGGTGCCGCACGCTCGGTGCGTCGTCGCCGAAGCCGAGGTGGCGCTGGCATCGCGCGACCTTGGCTGGCCGGAACGCTCGCTCGCCGACGCGAGGGTAACGCTCAAGGCGCATGGCGATCAGGCCAACGCCACCTACGCGCGACTACTGGAACTGCGTCGCTGGCTGCTGATCGGCCGCATCGAGGAGGCAGAGCGGGCGCTTCGTGAGCTGGACCCCGCTGGGCTGGGCCCGGCGTCGAAGGCGATCTACGAGCTGATCATCGCGGGCATGGCACTTCGTGATTATCAGGCTCGAACGGCGCGCCAGGCCTTGGCCCGGGCAGCGCATGCTGCGAAGCGCTCAGGTATTGCGGCGCTGGATGCGGAACTGCAACGCGCGTCCGCTATTCTGGACATGCCCGCGGCGCGGCTGATCAGCGCTGCCTGCGAACGGCTGGTGCTGCTGGATGACGTGCAACGCATTCTGGCCTCTGGATCGGTCGTCGTGGATGGGTGCCGTCATGTCGTGTCCCAGGCCGGTAACTGCGTGTCCCTGGCCAAGCGCCCGGTGTTGTTTGCCTTGGCGCGAGCGCTCGCCGAAGCGTGGCCGGACGACGTATCGCGGCACACGCTTATCGCACAGGCGTTTCGTTCCCGGACTGCCGACGAATCACACCGGGCCCGGCTGCGCGTGGAAATGGGTCGCCTTCGGGCGCTGCTGGGAACGCTGGTCAGTGTGACAGCAACCAAGCGAGGCTTCCGGCTGGTGCCGTTCGATGCAAGCGACGTTCTCGTACTGGCCCGTCCCGTCGAAGGGCGACATGCGGCGCTGCTGGCATGTCTCGCGGATGGCCATTGCTGGTCGAGTTCCGGCCTGGCTTTCGCACTCGGTATCAGTCAGCGTTCGGTGCAACGCTCGTTGGACACGCTGGCGAGCACGGGCAAGGTGGAGTCAATCGGCACCGGCAGGTCGCGTCGCTGGATGGCGCCACCAATGCCAGGTTTCGCGACGATCTTGTTACTCCCTGGGGCGACGCTGATGTGAGTAGGATTTCTCCACCTACCAAGGAGGAAGCGCAATGAATCGATCAACAGCTCAAATCACTCGCGAATATGGTCCTTTCGCCGGCGTCGACAGCGTACACGGCGTCAGTTACGACGGGCGCCACGTCTGGTTTGCCAGTGGCGACAAACTGCACGCGCTCGACCCGGCGAGTGGTCAGACCCTGCGTTCGTTCGACACCCGCGCGGATGCCGGAACGGCCTTCGATGGCCAG
The DNA here is from genome assembly GCF_018138085.1 of Stutzerimonas stutzeri. NCBI lineage: Bacteria > Pseudomonadati > Pseudomonadota > Gammaproteobacteria > Pseudomonadales > Pseudomonadaceae > Stutzerimonas > Stutzerimonas stutzeri. The sequence goes on along the minus strand of NZ_CP073105.1, from coordinate 2,960,925 downwards.
CACCTGTTTCAGATCTCCGGCGACCGCATTCAGAAGATCGACCTGGACACCGGGGCCGTGCTCGCCTCGATTCCGGCGCCTGACGACGCGTCGGGTCTCGCTTGGGCTGAAGGATCGCTGTGGGTAGGGCAGTATCGCGGCCGAAAAATCTATCAACTGGACCCGCAAACAGGTGCGGTGCAGCGCACCATCGAGTCCAACCGTTTCGTCACCGGCGTCACCTGGGCGGAGGGCGACCTCTGGCATGGCGTCTGGGAAGAGGGCGAGAGCGAACTGAGGCATATCGATCCGGCAACCGGGGAAGTGCTGAGCACCGTGGAAATGCCCCCGGACATCGGTGTATCGGGCCTCGAATACGACGGTAATGGCGGGTTCTTCTGCGGCGGTGGTGGCAGCGGGAAGCTGAGAGCGGTGCAGCGTCCGCGCTAGCTTCGATGATCCGCGTTAACTGCTGGAAAGCCCAGCGCCGGGCTTTCCAGCTCGCTCATGCCCTCGGGGTTGTCATCATTGCTGGACGACGCTGGCCAGGTTGCCACTGCCGTTCTGGACGATGCTGGCCGAAGCACCCTGATACGTCAGCGTCTCCTGTCGCAGGATCGCCTGGTTGCCGTCACCGGACTGGCTGATCAGCGCCTCGTGGTTATGAAAACCCTGATAGGCGTCGATCAGGTTGTCCGAGCCGATCTGCGCGATGTCCAGACTGTTGTCGTCACCGACCTGCGATACCGCTACCTGGTTATCGTTACCCTCCGAATAACCGTCGATCCGCGAGCCATGCCCACTGAAATGGGCGGTCAGCTCGTTGCCCGCGCCCCGCTGGGCATAGTTCAGCAAGCTGTGGCCATCGCTGGTGTTGATCTGTGCGAGGTTGGCGGTGCCGGACTGTTGCAGCATCACATCGCCGGCTGGGTAGCGTCCCGATGTCTGATAGATGTTGGCCTGATTGGCCACACCGTCCTGTTCGACCGTAGCAGTCCCGCCGCCGATGCCCGCGCTCAGCTGCTGCAGCTGCACCAGGTTCTGCGCGCCGGTCTGCTGGATGTCCGCCATGCTGAAGCCGGTCTGGTCGACATGCACGGTGTTGTCCTGACCTAGGGAAACCACGTCCAGCTGGTTGTTCACCCATGTCTGCCGGGCTTCGAGCTGGTTGCCGCTGCCCTCCTGGCGAACGCTTGCCGTTGCGACAAGATCGCCCAGGTACTGCAGCTGCTCGATGTAGGCGCTATTAGAATCGCCGGACTGCGAGATTTCCGCGCTGGCAAGGCCGGAGGAGCTTGCATGGACCTGATAGACCTCGGCGGCGTTGTATGTGCCGGTCTGCTCGATGCTGGCCTGGCTTCCTTTGCCCGCATCGCCTGATTGGTCGGTCAGCGCATCGTTGGCCGTACCGTTCTGGCGAATGAAGGATCGCTGCATCGTGCCGCTTTGTGTCTGCTGCGCGATGTTATCGGTGCCGATCTGTTCAATCTCTGCGAGTTGCTCATTGGCCATGAGGGTGCCGCTTGTCATCAACAGGAGTGCGGCAGCGAGAGGAGTCAGCTTGGACATTGGAATCTCCCATTCTCAGTGGATAGGGCTCCGTACACCAAGAAGCGAAGCAATGAGATTGTTGTTGAGTTGCCCCGGCCTCGGTATAGATCGAAGGGATCAAATGGCCACAAGTACGGGATTAGTACCGGAGCGCTCTGAGGCTCGAGCTTAGCGTTGGGCTTGCTGCCCGGGCAGCTTCGCTGCTCCGACCACTGGTGCGCACCAATCGCTTTCATCAACGCTCGATATCTGCAGGGGCCATTGGGGGCCTCGCTGCGAGGTGATGCATGCAAGTCGAAATGATGATGGGCGCTGCAGTATTGGCCGCAAACGACTCCGAAGCGGATACGCCGCTCCCGGGGGATCCCGATGGCGCGAGCATAAACGACACGCCGATGTCGGACCCCGAGGATGCAGGGCTCAGCGATGAAGACATCGATATGTTCGAGGATGATCCGAGCATCCCGACGGAGTAGGCGGGGCAATCGGTGTTCGTTACGCCAGGCGTTCGGGCATCACGCTCTCGCCTGGCGACGAAACGTTAGCTCGGTGGACAGCGGGGGCCAGCTGCAGGTTGTCTTTCGCGGGGCCGCTGCCGTCAGCTGAGCTGAAACGAAAAACCGCAGCCGTCCGAGGGATGGCTGCGGTTCTGTTGCCAGGCCAACATCGACCTGAACGGCGTTACCCGATCAGCGGTTGAACGCGGCACCGGTGCCGACAACGGTAGCCGACGGCAGCAGTTGGCTGATGAAGCGGTTCCAGCGAGTGATGCCTGCTGGCCCGACGAAGACCACGTCCTGCGGCTGGAGCGGGAAGCTCTTGGCCAGTGCAAAGGCGGTCGGCGAAGCGGCGTTCAGCTGGAAGACCTTGGCCGGCTCGGTGGCGATATTTTCAGCTCCGCGGATCACGTAGACCGCTTCGCCGTCGGCAGTATCCTGGCGAATGCCGCCAGCGGTGCCGATCGCGTCCATCAGGTTGTAGCTCGAAGCCTTGAAGTTGACCGCTTGCGGTTGAGTAACCTCACCCAGTACGTAGATCTTCTTCTGGTCGTTGTAGGGCAGGTGAAGCTTGTCGCCATCCTTCAGGTACACGTCGTTCAGCCAGGAATCCGGACGGTTCAGGTCGTCAAGATTGAGCATGTACTCGCGGCCGTCGCGCTTGAGGATCAGGCCGGAGAGGTCAGCCGTAGCGGTATCGACGCCCGCCTGGCCAATGGCCTGGACCAGGGTCATCGGAGAGGTGGTGACAGGCACCTCGCCGGCGGTGTTGAACGCACCCGACAGCACGACGCGCTGGCTGCCATAGCGCAGCAGGGCTACGTCGACTTGTGGGCTATCGATGTAGTTGGCCAGGCGACGCGCGATCTGGGAGCGCAGCTCTTCGATGGTGCGGCCGGCTGCTTCGATATTGCCGATGTAAGGATAGAACAGGGTGCCATCCGGGCGGACCAGGCGGCCGTTGGCGTCCAGCTGCTGTTGTGGGCCGGACGGCGCGGTCAGCTCGGGGTGATCCCAGACGGTGATGTAGAGCAGGTCATTTGGGCCGATGCGGTAGGCTTCGGGTTTGAAGTCGAGCAGCTCCTGTTTGCTGGAGGTGCCCCGGTCGGAAGACAGTTCGCCTTTGAGGATATCGGGCGTGATGCGGATCAACTGTACATTACCGTCCTGCGATTTCGCGCCGTCCTTGAACTCATCCGGGTCAAGGTACTGACCGGGCGAAAACACACATCCCTGGAGCGCCAGAACGGAAGAGAAAGCGAGAGCAAATATTGGTTTCATGGTTCTTCATCCTTGACGGAATAGTTGTTTTTACGAAGTGAAACGGCGGGATTCACTTTTAACTGAAGGTCGAGCTGGTTGATTCGTCCGCGGCACCTGATGGGTGACCAGTTCGAAATGCCTGAAGACGATCCAATCGGCCGTTCCTGTTGTCGCTACCGCAAAGCCCCGGAAGCAGTACGTCTCCGACGTGGATTCGAGGACCGTTCCGTGTGAGTGATGGTTCGGTTAGCTCAACCCGTCCTCGCCTTTGGCAGCATTCGGAACGGGCGCCTTGCTGCTCACAGTAGCCATAGACCGCTCCGTTTCACTGGGGTTCAAGGCAGTGCACATAAATGACGCCGGTCTCGGCCGCAGGTTGGTCGATAGCTCAGCTCGGGCTGTCTAGCGCGCTAGCTGGCCGATTCGATGCGCAATTCGGCTGCCACACGCTTGCTCACATGAGCTGTGGGAGATGCATGGGTAGCGGTGTAGAACGTGATCGGCGACGCCATGACGGTCGGGGGCCGGCTACGGATGCTGCCTGGGCAAAGCCGGGCCGGTCAGGTCGCCATGACCGGATGACGGTTATCAGAGCCGGTCAGCTGGAGCGCGGTATTCAATCATCCAGCGCAACGTTTCCTTCAGTTCGATCTGCGGAAGGTCGCCAATGAGCGAATCCAGCTTGGTGCGACAACCAAACAGGTTCTTTACGTCTGCACTGCGCACGAACGCCGGATTGACCCGGACTTCCATGCGATGGTCGGAAATGGCTGCGGCCTGCTGCAGTACGTATTCGAGGGTGTACGCCGAGCCCGAACAGATATTGACGGTTTCGCCAACCGCAGCGGGCGTTTCGAGCAATCGTCGATACGCCTGGACGACCTGCCGGACGTCGCAGAAATCGCGCGCGATATCCAGGTTGCCCAGCTCGATGACATCGGCACGACGGCGGGTATGCGCGACGATCTTGGGGATCAGAAACTGTTCGGCCTGCCCGACACCGGTGTAGTTGAACGGGCGCGTAATGATCAGTGGCAGCCTGCCGACGTACAGTCTCGCCAAAAACTCCATGGCTGCCTTGCTCACCGCGTAGTCATTGGCCGGAGCAAAGGGCGATGACTCGTCCAGTACCCCTTCGGTCGCATTGCCGTAGACATTCGCGCTGCTCGCCAGCAGAACGCCCTCGACACCCGTGGCGGTGACCCGGAGCGCTTCGAGCAAATGACGCGTACCGAGCAGATTGGCGTTGTAGATGGCATCCGCATCGGTATGCGCGACGAACGACACCGCAGCCAGGTGCACCACATAGGTGGGGCGGATTTCCAACAGGAGGGTTCGCAGCGTTTCGGCATCGTTCAGCGCACAACAGTGAATGGCCGAAACCGCCGAAGGCAGCTCGTCTACGGGGCGACGATAGCTGAGGCCGTGAACTTCGTAGCCGTGGGCTGCGAGTTCTTCTGCCATATAGCGGCCGGTAAATCCGGTGACGCCGGTAATCAGCACTTTGCGCATGATTTTCCCGATAGGATGAATTCCAATTTCAGCGGAGCGCTCCATCCCAGATATAGGCATGGGATGTTGCGTCCCGGTTACGGCTATCCGACAAACTTCGAGCCTAGCGTCCGCATCGCATCCTCATTCGCGGGCTCTGGTCGCCGCAGCCGCGTCCAGAGCGCGGCAGTACCGGGAGAGGCACGCACAGGACCGCTTGTCCTGTGCGCGCGACGAAGGGGTGCGGAACCCTGCAGTCCGTCTCCTGGTGCGGCGCCTCGATCGTCAGGCCGAAGCCGTCAGAAGGAGAAGCCCTGTTGATTGCGACGCAGGTCAGCGTCGACCATCATCCGGCATAGCTGCTCCAGCGAAGTCTTCGGCTCCCAGCCCAGTACGTCCTTGGCCTTCTGCGGATCACCGATGAGCAGGTCGACCTCGGCAGGGCGATAGAACTTGGGATTGACCCGCATGACGACCTTGCCGGTGGCAGCGTCGATCGCCTGTTCCTGCTCGCCAGTGCCTTCCCACTGCAGCTCGGTATCGACCGCCTTGAAGGCCAGGGTGACAAAGTCGCGTACGGTTTCGGTGCGGTTGGTCGCCAGTACGAAGACGTCGGGCTCATCGGCTTGCAGCATGCGCCACATGCCCTCGACATATTCCTTGGCAAAGCCCCAGTCACGCTTCGCGTCGATGTTGCCCAGTTCCAGCACGTCCAGTTGGCCCAGCTTGATCTTGGCCACCGAGTCGGTGATCTTGCGGGTCACGAATTCGCGTCCACGCAGCGGGGACTCGTGGTTGAAGAGGATGCCGCTGCAACCGAAGATGTCGTAGGACTCCCGGTAGTTGATCGTCATCCAGTGCGCATAGAGCTTGGCGACGCCGTAGGGGCTGCGAGGATAGAAGGGGGTCGTTTCGATTTGTGGGATGGCCTGGACCTTACCGAACATCTCCGAGGTGGACGCTTGGTAGTAGCGGATCTTCGGGTTGACGATGCGAATGGCTTCCAGCAGGTTCACTGCGCCTGCGCCCGTGATATCCAACGTGGTCAGTGGCTGCTCGAAGGAGACGCCAACGAAGCTTTGCGCGGCGAGGTTGTAGACCTCGGTGGCGCCCGAGCTTTCCAGCAGCCGAATGCTGGAGGACAGGTCGGTCAGGTCATATTCGACGAGATGCAGGTTGGGATGCTTGTCGATGCCCAATTCTTCGATTCGCCAGAAGTTTACCGAGCTGGTACGACGAAACGTGCCATATACGGTGTAGCCCTTTTCCAGCAGTAGCTCGGCCAGATAGGCGCCGTCTTGCCCTGTAATACCCGTGATGATCGCTTTCATTCTCTTCCCTGTTCAAGGTTAGGTTTTTCAAGTTGCTGGTGCTTCGCTCCGCCTGGCACAGGGCTCTGGATACAGCGAAGCACCATTCATAAGTCGAGTCGTGTCATTGAACGGCCGTGTTCGGCATGTTCGGATGACGGTCACTCTGGCCGATCAGGATTCCTGCTTGGCCGGACTGGGTTTCTGCCTGGCGCTCTTCTCCCGCAAAAAGGCGGGCACTATGTAAAGCGCGTCGATCCAATACCGCTTGGCCAGCCGGCGGGGCTCCATGCACATGCGGTGCAGCCATTCGAGCTTGTATTCACGCATCCACTTCGGGGCCCGCTTGATGGTGCCGGTTGCGAAGGAAATCGACGCGCCGATGCTGAAGCCCATTCCCGTGCGTTCATGCGATTGGGTCGCCGCGGCGAGTATTTCCCCGCGAGGCGTTCCCACTGCATACAGAACCAGTTCCGACGGGTTTTCGCGTACGAACTGCAGGCAGCGCTGCACTTCTTCGGGCTTCTTGATAAAGCCCATCGGCGGGTTGTAGTGATACAGATCGATACCGGGGTAGAGCGCCCGTAATTTGTCCGCTTCGCTTTCCAGCGACCCGATCAGAACCACACGCAGGTGCGCTTCGTTGGCCCAGTTGAGCAGGTCCAGCGTCAGGTCGCTGCCGGGGATGGCTTCGTCCAGATGCACGCCCAGCCGGCTGAGGAGCGACAGCAGAATGCGGCTGTCACACAGCCTCCAGCGCGCCTTGGCATAGGCATCGCGCAGCGCTTCGTCGTGCTCGAGTTGAACGAGGTGGTCGACATTCGGCGTTACTACAAACGAAAAGGGTTGTTTTACGCCTTCGCGGATGCAGCTCAATAACGTCTTTTTATTGCCGGAATAAAAGTCTATTCCGAACGCACTGGTATCATTTGACACTCATTGCTACTCCCTTGAAGGCGCCCTTGATACCCGACCAGGCGAGGGCGGGATTTCTGAATTCCTTGATCGTTGTAACGGCCGAAAGCAGGAATGCGGAAACAAGAGCGAAAACCGGTCCGTAGAATCGCTTGTTGAAGCGAGTTGCTGCGCGGTTGCGATAGTAATGATAAAAGGCCGAGCGATTACCGAGGCTAAGCGAGCCATAATGAAACAGGCGACTTTCGGGTATTACCTTGATGGATACACCGAAACGCCGGGCGCGATATTGCCAATCCACTTCTTCGAAATACATGAAGTAACTTTCATCCATCAGACCGATTTCCTTGGTCAGCGCGGCTGAAAAGGCAAGGCTGCAGCCCATGATGTAATCCGGGTCATGTTGGGGCACTTGCTGCTGTAACGCATCGATGCTCTGGTTTTTTCCCAGCAGGCGGGCCTTGCCCAGAATCGGGTACAGCTTGCCTCCGCCGTAACATTCCAGGCGCCCGGTATCGGCACTCAATACCAGCGAGCCGACAAATTGCCGATCATCACGCTTCAACGCTTCGAGCAATGGCGAGAAGGCATCGCTGTCGACATAGGTATCGTTATTGACTACCCAGAAATATTCGGGATGGAGATTTTCCATTGCCCAGCGCAAGCCGTAGTTATTACCGCCCGCATAGCCATTGTTTTCCGGATTGCAAAGCAGCGTGACCTTGGCGGAAGGCTTTTCATCGAGCCATTGCTGCAAGGCGCGATCAGAGCCGTCCTGGGAATCGTTGTCGACGATGACGATATGGTCGATCGTCGGACAATGATCGAGCAGGCTCTCTGCGCAGCTGATAGTTTCAGTAGCAGCTTTGTAGTTGAGAATAAGTGCGACGTTCATGTACTCGTTCCTTGCTGCGGAGATGGCGTGCGCGGAGGGCTTGTATAACGAAAAGCATCACTATGATCGGCTGCGCATATTCAAAGAGGCCACTGAGCGGCCAGATAACGAACAGCGCCAGCATGACGGCGTAGTTGAAGCCCATATCCGGGTTGATATTGCGGGCGATGCGCTGGTAGACGAACAGCGACATGGGCACCACGAAAAAGGTCAGGAATCCGAAGCGGAACATGGTGCCAATGAGGCCAACGTCCGACAGGAAGAAGTGTTCGCCGAAGTAGGGGATGAAACCGTCTTGCCACATCAGCGACAACGAACCGCTGGGCAACCAGTTGACCAGATCCAGATGCCTGAAGATCGCAGCGATGGTGTACCGCCGCACGCCGTCATCCACATCGCCTTCGAGGCTGTTCTCGTAGAACTCGATATTCAGGCCCAGCGTCTGGAGCAGTTCCGGGTAGAAAAAGAAGGGCGACAAAAGTACGCACAATGAAGCCGCCCAGACGATCGCTTTCGCCCGTAGGCAGAACAGCGAAAAGGCGAGGCAGAGCACGATGAGCTGGCGGGTCTGCGTGGCGAAAACCAGCGTGAGCAGCAGTATCGCCGCCACGACCAGATAGAGGTTGCGGTGCCTTTTTTCTCCGCTGATCGGTGATTTGCCTTTCGCCCAGATCTGGATGCAATAGAAATAGGCGAAGCAGATCAGGAACGGGCCGATGGAGGAACGGTCCGGACGGTCCCAGGCGGTTTGTTCCGTACGTAGATCAGGCAGCATGCCGAACTTGAAGCACCAGGACAGGAACGCAGCGAACAACGCGGCGTACAGGAGCGAATGCTCGAACTGGCGCGTAGTCAGGTTCTTGGCGAGCAGCAGGAGCGGGACGAAACCGAATGCGAACAGAATGCGCCGTTCTTCGATCAGGCCGTAGGCGATCGGCTGGCCATAGGTGTAGAAGGCGAATATCGCTGGCAGCACGGTAAAGACGACGAAGCTGTACAGCGCGTAGTACATCAATACGCGGTATTCCCTGGCGGCGTCTTCGGCTGCGGCGAGCACCAGGAGCAGCGCCCCGCCCAGGCAGACCGCCAGATAGGCTTCGTTGAGGTACTTGAACCCGACCGGGTTGTGCGTGCTGTCCCCGAACACGGAGAAATGCAACACGAGCGCCAGCACGGTTAACGGCAAATACAAAATTTTCGAGCTGATGTTTGTCATCCCCTGAGTCCTTAGGTGCCTTTCCATTCCTGATCAACTGCGCCGCAACAAACTCAAGCCATTCCACATTGCCATGCCGGTTCCATCGAAGCGCCGCTACGCTATGTTCTGCTACCCGGTAGTGGACCGAACTCCGGGCGCCGCGGTGGTAAGCGAACGCTTTCGATACCGTCGGGTCACTCGAGTTCCGCTCGTATTAAACCCGCCGATGCTTGGTCGAAGCGTTGGACAACGGCTTAATAGCTGGGTTGCGTGTTGCTCGTGCAATTGCCAAAAAATTCAGACGGGCTTCACACCGTTTTCCGGAGCTGCCGCTTGGCTTGCACCGAGCGACAGGCGGATCAGGGGCGTGGCGACGGCCCGTACTCGGTGCAACTGTTGGCGATGTGCCGTTGCAGCACTTCCATCTGGGGCCGGTCCTGGCCGTCGATGGGTTCAATGGCCAGGACGTACTTGCCCCAGCCCGGTCCGCCAGCCCAGTAGGCGCTGGGAATACAGTGCTGATTGAGATAGCCGAGCAGGTTGTCCATCGCCACCAACATCGTCTCGGATTGGGCCGGAACGCCATACTCGCCGAGAAAGCCTTTCAGATTGTGCTCTTGCAGCCACTCGACGAAAGGTCTGGCACGTTCCACCCCCAGCATCGGGTCGACGGATTCGTCGGCGGCGTAACGTCCGGAGAAATCCCTGTCCAGATACAGATGGCCCTCGTAGACGAGCTTGTCCGCTGGATCATCAAGCAGGAAATCTTCATTGACCTTGCGCCAGTGGAAGGTACTGGACCAGCGGTCACCCTCGACGAAGATCAGCGTGTCCATGTCGACCTGACGGATCGCGTCCACCGCTGCCTGGGCCGCTGCGGGCCATAGTCCTTTGGTGGAGTGGGGCTCGTTCATGATGTCGTAACCCAGCAGAGCGGGGTGATCCTTGAACTGCTCCGCGAGCTTGCGCCAGACGTTGGCGTAGGCTTCGTAAGGCACGCTGCCCGAACCGATCAGCTCGCCCTTGTATCGGGCATAGTTGTGCATGTCGAGAATGACTTTCTGCCCGTGCTTGGCGGCGAAGTCGAGCGTGCGTTCTAGCAGCCGGATCTGATCGAAGTTGAGCCCTTTGTCCAGGTCGTGTTGCAGTCTTTCCCAGATGAAGGGAAAGCGGATCAGGCGAATGTTCTTTTCCGCGTAGTACTTGAAGTACGTTTCATCCGGATAGAAATAGTTGGTGCCGACTTTGCCAGGCGTTATATGGGGCGCGAAGTTGGCGCCCGACATGTTGATGCCGATCAGGTCGATACCACTGCCCTTCTCGCTGGGCTGCGCCTGCGCCTGCGCCTGCGCCAGCACAGCGCAGCTGGCCAACGCCACGCCGGCCAGCAACCGTATCGTTTCGGACAGAGGCAAAATAATGCGACGTGCCATAGTGTTTACCTTGATGCCCAGCGAGCGACTTGCGTAAAGCTGTGGCTCGATGGGGCGCTATATAACGGGTGCAAACTACCCACCCGCCCGGCATGGACGAGCGATCGTCAATCACGGAAAATGCGAGCGTTATGAGTCTTCCCGACATGCCGCGCATGTCGGGAAGCTGCGCTAGGGCGCTTATTTGCTCTGATAGTCGTACTGGTAGTAACCGTATTCGCTGTAGGTCGAAGCCTTGCGCACCACGGCGTTGAAAATCACGCCCTTGACCAGCAGTCCGTTCTGTTCGAGACGGCGCTTGGCGAATTCGATCTCCTTGACACCATTCAGGCCGTAGCGGGTCACCATCAAGGTGGTGCCGGCCTGGCTGCCGACCAGCGCAGCATCGGTCACCGCGAGGATCGGCGGTGTATCGAAGATCACCATGTCGTACATGCCGCTGATTTCCTTGACGAAGCGAGAGAAGTTCTCGTGCATCAACAGTTCCGACGGGTTCGGCGGCAACTGACCGTGGGCGATCACGTGGAGGTTGTTGAGCTGGGTCTTCTGGATGGCATCGAACAGGGTGATGCGGCCGGAGAGGATGTCCGAAAGGCCTTTTTCGCCTTGGCAGCGCATGACCTTATGCAGGTACCCCTTGCGCATATCAGCGTCGACTAGCAGCACTTTTTTGCCTGACTGCGCGATCACCGCGGCCAGGTTGCTGGTAACGAAGGACTTGCCTACGCCCGGGCTGGGGCCGGTGATCATCAGAATGTTGTTCTTGGCCTCGATCATCGCGAAGTGCAGGCTGGTGCGCAGGCTGCGCATGGCTTCGGTCGCGAGATCGGCTGGGTCGTTGATGGTCAGCAGGTAAGAGGCACTGCTCTTGTCGCGCTTGTAGTTGGCCAGGCGTTTTTCCAGCGCGCCCTGCTTTTCGCTGAACGGAATAGCGGCGTACACGGGGATGCCGGAGCGCTCGATTTCCTCTGGGTTTTCCACGCCACGCTTGAGCGCTTCGCGAACATAGACGAAGACCGTGGCCAGGATGATGCCGAGCAGCGTAGCGGCGATGACGATCAGGGGCTTGTTCGGCTTGACCGGGTCGTCGATGTCGGCATCGGCATGGTCGACGATACGGACGTTGCCCACGGTGCCGGCCCGGATGATGTCCAGTTCCTGGGTCTTGTTCAGCAGCATCGCATAGGTTTCGGACGACACCTCGACATCACGGGTCAGACGCAGCAGTTCCTGCTGGGTCGAGGGCAGCGTGCCGATCTGCTTCTCCAATTCGGCCTTTTGGCTCTTCAGCTGGTTGATCTGATTCATCAGCGCCTGGAAATTCGGGTGCTGACGGGTGAAGCGGCGTTCCATCTCGGTGCGCTTGAGGTTCTGCTCGGAGATCTGCTTCTCCAGGTCGACGATACGATCGAGTACTGACTGGGTTTCGGCCGAGATATCCACCGAACGATTGCCGGTCTGGTATTTGTTCAGTGCCGTTTGGGCTGCATCGAGCTTCTTGCGGACTTCCGGTACCTGCTCACTCAGGAATTCCAGGCTCTGTGTCGCTTCGGCCGCGTTGCGTGCAACGTTCTGCTCGACGTACCGTCGCGCGACTTCCTCGAGCACCTCGATGGCCTTGTCCGGATCGGTGCCTTCGAGCGTCACGGTGATGATGCCGGATTGCTTGCCGAGCTCACCAGCCGACAGGCGATTGCGGTAATCCTCGGTGGTCGCGTAGGTGCGGTTCTTGATGACCGTGAACGTGGTGCCTGGTCGAGCGTTGAGTTCGCTGACGGTAATGGCGTAATCCGGCGTTTCGACCGGCTCGCCTACCACGCCCTGGGCAACCACTTCGCCATCAGGGTCACGGAGGATGAAGCCGTTGTTTTCCGCCGCCTCGAGTGTCAGTTCTTCGCCGTGCATCTGGTCCGGGACGATCAGGTGCGTCACGCGCAAGGATTCACCACCCCAGGCGTAGGATTCGAACCCTTCCGGATACCAGCCCAGCTCGCCTTCTTCGGATGGTTCGAACTGGCGATAGATGAAGCCACCGATCAGGGGGAAGTGGTGTGGCTCAATGAGAATGTCCAGGTTCAACGCCTCGACCGTACCGCCGACGACGGAGCGCGACTTGAGCAGCGCGATCTCGGTCTGCGCCGGGGAAACCGCCGGGGTAGTGTTCACCACGTCGGTCAGGCTGGGCAGCCCGTTTTTGGGCTCGATCTGGATCATCGCGCCAGCCAGGTAGACCGGTGTCGCCAGCAACGCATAGGCGACGCCCAGGGCAGCGAAGAAGCCTGTAATGGTCAGGATCAGGGTTCGGTTGTTGATGAACGTATCAAAGAGGTGGGCAAGATCGATGTCCTTGTCCTCTTTGGTTTCATATATGGGGCGTGGCATGGTGGTCATTGAAGTTCCTTCTTCTTATTTCAGGTAAGGAAGCCAGCTTTCGACGGACTGCGTCAGAAGGCTGTGAACGTGTTCGAAAGCGGGTTTGGATTGACGAAAGGGGTCGGGAATCTGAATGTCGTCCAACCACTTGCCTATCAGAAAGGTCTTGCCATGGACCTCGGGGGCCATCTGGCGGAGATGCTGGATGTGGCTCTGCTCCATGGTCAGGATCAGGTCCGCCCGGTGCAGCATTTCGCTGTCGACCTGTCGAGCACGGTGGGCTCGGTGTTCCAGCCCGTGCTCGGTCAGCACTTCATGTGCGGTTTTGTCCATCGGGTTGCCTACCAGTGCGCCTATACCTGCCGAGCTGATCGTCAGCCCTTTTCCCTGGAGTCTGTCCAGCAACAGTGCTTCGGCCGCCGGGCTTCTGCAGATGTTGCCGACACAGACAATCAATATGTTCTGAAACATTCTCGCCTAGCCTCTGAGCCCTGAATTCACGGGCGGTTGGGCGCGCGTGTCACGGAACGCAAATCTGATATTCGCTCGCGTCATTAGTTCAATCGTCCTGCTGTGCTCGCGCGTGTAGAGGGCATGTCGCCCGTAGGTCGCCGTCGTGCAAACAGCAGTCAGTAAACGTCCTTGTTGAACAGCAGCGCGGGAATGGTGCGCGCGAGAATGTAGATGTCGAACCAGACCGACCAGCGTTCGATGTAATCCAGGTCGAACTCGACGCGCTTCTCGATCTTTTCGAGGGTGTCGGTCTCGCCGCGGTAGCCGTTGATTTGTGCCCAGCCGGTAATGCCAGGCTTGACACGGTGGCGCGCGGAGTATTCCGACACGGCGTCTTCGAACAGTACGCCGGCCGCTTTGGTTGCGGTCGCATGGGGACGCGGGCCGACCATCGACATGCTGCCGAGGAAGACGTTCAGCAGCTGGGGCAGTTCGTCGAGGCTGGTCTTGCGGATGAACCGGCCGACCCGAGTGATGCGGTCATCGTCACGGGTGGTCTGGCGATCGGCATTGGCATCGCTGCGCTCGTGGTACATGGAGCGGAACTTGAACACCTCGATCAGACGGTTGTTGTAGCCGTAGCGCTTTTGCTTGAACAGCACGGGGCCAGGTGAGTCCAGCTTGATCGCCAGCGCCAGCAGCAGCATCACGGGTGCCGCGGCGAGCAGGGCCAGGCTCGACAGGACGATGTCTTCGATGCGCTTGAACATCGGCGACCAGCCACGCAGCGGCAGGTCGGATGCGATCAGTGTCGGCAGGCCACCAACCTCGGTGATGCGCTTGTTGGCATGGCGAAACGCGACCATGTCGGGAACCAGCAGCACGTTGACCGGCAGTTTGCGCAGTTCGCTGATGACCTGGCCGATTCGGCTGTCGGCGAACCAGGGCAGAGCAACGAGCACCTGGGTCACCTTTTCCTCGCGGATCATCTGTTCCAGATCGCGCGTGTTACCCAGCAGCGGCAGGTCGGCAAGGGTCTTGGGCAAGCGCTCCAGGCGGTCGTCGATGAAGCCGAGAACGCCGGTGCGGATGTCGCGATGATGGGCCAGATATTCGGCTACGCGCACACCGTTGTCGGTGCCGCCCAGAATGACCGCGTTCTGCAGGTAGACGCCTTTGGCCATCAGACGACGGAACAGCGCGAGCATCATCAGGCGCTCGGCGCCGAACAGTACGCCGCTGGTGATGAACCAGAAGGTCAGGTGCTTGGCTTCGAGATAGTTGAACATGCCCAGTCCCTGGTGCATGAAGATCAGCAGGCTGAACGCCGCGGCCCAGGCGACCAGCATCGTGCGGAAGCGCAGCAGTGTGCTGAACACCTCTTCGCTGTAGATGCCGACCGATTGGAAGATGACCACGCTGATCACGCCGAAGAACATCAGGAAGGTGCTGAAGGTCCCGCCACCCACCGGTAATTCGAGCGGCAGGAACAGCAGCAACAGGACGCCGGGCAGCACGGAGGTAAGACCGTGGATCAGGCGAATACTGGCTAGGAAGTAATCAACGAAACTGGGGTGGGCGTACTCAAGGGTTCCAACGGACTGTAAGCGCATACAAGGCTCCTTCCTACGGCTATTGCTAGCTCAATACTCGATTTGATCGCCGCGATCCGCGGTTCTGATGGCAGGCCGCTATCGCAACCTTCACCTGGACAACTGCTCCGACCGCCTTCCTGGAAATGAGTTCACCCACGGGGCACAAAGTCGCTTGTCGATAGGAAGAATTAAATGAGCGATGCAACTGACTGAAATTAAAAAGGAAAACTGCGCAGGAAGGCCGGTCGATGGGTTTTTGTTCCGCTCGATTCTGACCGATGGTCAGCTCGGCCTGTGGTCGGCTTAAGCCCCATAACCGCTCACCTGCTCACAACTTTACAGGGCTGCGACGGGTCCTATCTGCGGACATTGAAATGGAAGCGATTGGCATGAACAGATCCAAGGCGTTGCTCGTGCTTCACGGGAAACAAGCGCTCAACGAGGAGTTGCGGGCCGCGGTCAACGAATGGCGCCAACTCGGGAACGAACTGGCTGTGCGGGTCACCTGGGAGGCGGGCGATACCGAGCGGCTGGTGCTGGAGGCGCTCGATGCCGGCTACCGCACGCTGGTCGCCGGCGGGGGCGACGGCACCGTGCGGGAGATGGCGCAGGCGCTACTGGCCAGTGGGTCCGATGCGAGCATGGCGGTGTTGCCGTTGGGTACCGCCAATGACTTCGCCCACGCAGCGGACATTCCTCTGGCACCGTTCGATGCGCTGACGTTGCTCAGTCGCGATCCGGTACCGGTCGATGTCGGCGAAATGAATGGCCAGCCCTTCCTCAACATGGCGACCGGTGGCTTCGGCTCGAAGGTGACGGCCACCACCTCCGAGGAGTTGAAGCGAGTGCTCGGCGGCAGTGCCTATCTGCTGACCGGACTGTCGCGTTTCAACGAGTTGCGCGCGGCCTGGGGGCGGTTCGTTGCGCCTGACTTCGCCTGGGAGGGGGAATTTCTCGCACTCGGGATCGGCAACGGGCGCCAATCCGGTGGCGGGCAGCAGCTTTGCCCGCAAGCGTCGATCGATGATGGCCTGCTCGACATCTGCATCGTCCCGGCTCCGGCTGACGCGGTCGGGACCCTGGGCACGCTGCTGAGCGGCGGACTGCTGGGCATCGACACCGTTTCGGTAAAGGCGCGGGTGCCGTGGCTCGAGGTCGATGGGCCGGACGAGATCGGCATCAATCTCGATGGCGAGCCCTACGCGGCCAAGCGCATGCGTTTTTCAGTGAAGCGCCGCGCGTTGCGGCTGCATCTGCCTGACGATAGTCCGTTGCTACGGGACGAACCCTTGCTGCGTGATCAACAGCAGACCGCCTGACCGCCTGCGCTCGGTTCGCCGGGCGCACGTCGGTTGCCGATAAATACTTTCCACGACCGATCAAGCGCGGACGTCCACGGCCGATAGCGTCCTAGTTCCCTTATTCACAAGGAGCCCGCTATGGCCGGCATTCTCGAATCAGTCGATCAACGCACCCGGTTGGTGGGGCAGAATCGACTTGAAATCCTCATGTTCAGGCTTTCGGGCCGTCAGCAGTTCGCCATCAACGTGTTCAAAGTGCAGGAAGTGGTGCAACTGCCGAAGATGACGCTGATGCCACACCGCCATGGGTCGGTCTGCGGGGTCGTCAATCTACGTGGCCAGACGCTGCCGGTGATCGACCTGTCACGCGCCATCGGGCTGCGGCCGCTGGTGCCGGATGAACGCAGCACCATCATCGTGACCGAGTACAACCGCTCGATTCAGGCGTTCCTGGTCGGCGGCGTGGACCGCATCCTCAACCTCAATTGGGAGGAGGTATTGCCACCGCCGTCGACGGCCGGACGCCAGCACTATCTCACCGCGATCACCAAGGTCGACGACGCGCTCGTCGAAGTCATCGATGTTGAGAAGGTGCTGGCCGAGATCGTTCCGTATGACACCAGCATCGCGCCGGAGCGCCTGACCGACCCGGTGCTCGAGCGCGCACGGGGGCGCGAGGTGCTCTGCGTCGACGATTCGACGGTGGCCCTGGCGCAGCTGCGCGAAACCTTGAGCCAGCTCGGCATCACCGTTCATTCGGCCAGCGACGGCGTTAAGGGGTTGAACAAGCTCAAGGCCTGGGCCGATGCCGGAGAAACACTGACCGATCGACTGCTGATGGTATTCACCGATGCCGAGATGCCGGAGATGGACGGCTATCGCCTCACCACGGAAATCCGCAACGATCCGCGTCTAAAAGACCTGTATGTGGTGCTGCATACCTCGCTTTCCGGCAGTTTCAACCTGGCGATGGTGAAAAAAGTCGGCTGCGACAACTTCCTTTCCAAATTCCAGCCGGAGAAACTGGTGGACGTCGTCCGGGAACGCTTGATGCTGGACGAACCTCACTGACCCCACCAGCCGATCGAGACCTCCGTATGCACCTGTCTTCGCTGTACCGCTTCCCGCTCAAGTCCGGTTCCGCTGAAGAGCTTACGGAGGCCCGGTGCGATGCACTGGGTTTGGTCGGCGACCGCCGCTGGATGGTGGTCGATGCCGCGACCGGGAAGTTCCTGACGCAGCGTGTACTGCCCCGGATGGCGCTGTTACACGCGCGATGGCGAGGCGACTCGGCGCTGGAATTGAGCGCGCCGGGCATGGAACCGTTGCCGGTGCCGGTACCCGACGCGCAAGGCGCGGCGCTTGGCGTGCTGATCTGGCGCGAAAGCCTGCAGGCGCCCGACGCGGGTGACGCCGCGGCCGCATGGCTGTCGCGGCTGCTCGATCGACCCTGCCGGCTGGTGCATCTTCCTGCGACGCAGGGCATCCAGATCGATCAGGACTATGCTCGGCCCGGTGAGCGGACGGCGTTCAGCGACGGCTTTCCGTTTCTGCTCATCGGCCAGCGCTCGCTCGACGATCTTTCCGCGCGTGTGGGACAGCTGCTCGATACGCGCCGGTTCCGACCGAACCTGGTGATCGCTGGTTCGGCCCCCTACGCCGAAGACCATTGGCGGCGCATTCGCATCGGCGAAATGACGTTTCGTGTGGTCAAGCCGTGTTCACGGTGCATCATCCCGACCATCGATCCGTTGACTGGCGAGCAGAGCCCCAACCGCGAGCCGCTGACGACCCTGCTGAGCTATCGCAAGGGTGACGGCGGCGTATTCTTTGGCCAGAACCTCATTGCCGAAGGCAGCGGTGCGCTGAGTGTGGGCATGTCGGTCGAAGTGCTCGACTAGCGCTTCGGCGGAATGGCGCAATAGCACGTCGGCTCGCCTCGCTCCATCGAAGGCGGTGCACCCGGCAATCCGAGCCGATCGGATTGCCGTCTCCCGACGCTTGCGCCGCGGTGTTCTACTGACCGTCGAAATAGCGCTCGTGCCATTCCACCAGCGGTTGCGGCGCATTGAGCTTCTGGCCGTAGATTACCGAGTAGGTCAACACGTTCTGTACGTACTGGCGGGTTTCATCGAACGGGATGTTCTCGACCCAGACGTCGAAGGGCAGGTGCTCGGCGTTCTTCAACCATTGACGCACTCGACCGGGGCCGGCGTTGTAGGCTGCGGACGCGAGCACCCGGTTGCCTTTGAACTGGCTGTAGATCTGGCTCAGGTAGGCCGCGCCCAGCTGGATGTTGACGTTGGGGTTGAGCACCTGCTGGGGCGACTGTAGCGGTATGCCGAAACGTCGCGCCGTTTCCTTCGCGGTCGCCGGCATCAGCTGCATCAATCCCGTGGCGCCGACCTGCGAGCGGGCGTCGGCCATGAACGCGCTCTCCTGCCGTGTGATGGCGAACACCCAGCTCGGGTGGATTTCGCGGGCTTTGGCTGCACTTACCATGCTGTTGCGGTAGGCCATGGGGAAGCGGATATCCAGGTCGTCCCAGTATTTCGCCTGGCTGATGGTCCTGATGGCAGGAAAATACCACTCCATCTCATAGGCCAGCCGCGCCTGGGCAACCAGCTCGTCACGGCTGAACAGGCGGCTCACGTAATACCACTCGCGACGACCATCAACGATCTGGCCGCGGGCATGAAATTCCATGGCGCGTCGGATGCCTGCGGTGTTGCGGACTTTCTGCACCACCTTCGGATCCAGCGCGAGTGGCTGATGGTTGAGCTTGTAAGGCGCCTGGATACGGTCGGCCGAGAGGAAGCCGTAGAAGTCGCGTTCGTCGGCAACCGGTCGATAGAGCTGGGCGGCTTGCTTGTCGTTGGGCTTGGCCAGCTCCAGGCTGCGCGCGTTCCAGTAACGCCAGCGACTGGTGCTGGCAAGCGTTTCGGGAAACCGTTGGGTCAGCGCGTGGGCATCATCCCAGCGCCCCAGGCGCAGCAACAGGCGTGCGCGCCATTCGCTGACGGTATCGTCACGCAGTTCGGGGTCGTAGTTCGCCATGACCGTCAGTGCCCGCGCATCGAAGCGCCTGGCCAGGGTAAGACCGATCTGGCGAGCGATGGCCACTTTCTCATCGGTCGAAAACGACAGGCGCTTGGCGTAGCTGTCGAGCAATCCAAGTGCTTTTTCCGGATCGGTGCGCGCCAGACGGCGCAGCCCGATCGAGACGATATCGCCCATCGTCTGGGATGCGGGTGCGAAGCGATCCGGCTGCATGAGCATCTGTGGTTTTTGCGCCACGTCGATCATCAACTCGCCTTGCGCTCTTAGCGTCGGCAAGCTTTTGGCCAGGAAACTGGCGAGGCCATAATTTCCAGCTTCGACGGCCAGCTTGGTACGTTGCCAGCGCAGCGGCTCGGTGAGCTGCCCGGCGGCTTCCCAGCGATCGAACAGCGCATCGCAGGCGTTGTGTTGCGACTTGCCGACCAGCCAGAGCCGCTCGGCGGTCTCGTACGCTTGTTTCGTCTGGCCACTGGCGAGCTGGTACTGGCCGAACAGGCAATCGAGCTCGGTGAAGTTCATCTTGGGGTCGTAGTGCGCTACGAAAGGCTTCCAATCGCCACGTGCCGCCAATAAGCGCAGCCAGCGCAGCTTCATCCAGTTGGCCTGGGGCAGGTCGCCGTGCTCGGTCAGGAACTTCTCGACCTCCGCATTGCTGGCGGTCTTCAAGCGCGCCGTCAGTTCGTCGTACGCGAGGTAGGGCTCCAGCGGATAGTCGCGCAATTGCGCTGCATAGCGCCGGTAGGGGCCGCTATCGCCCTTGTCCAGCGCCCGCTTGGCTTCGTCGTAAAGCTGTCGCTGCTGTTGCAGGGTGGCCGCTTGAGTGGTGTCGATGGTGAAAATGATGGAAAGAAGACAGAAACAGATACTGGAGAGTCGACCGCGCATGAGACTTCCGAAGACGGGGGGCATGGGATTGCTGGCCACTAGCTTATCTTGCCGAGTGGAGCAGTTAAACGAGGATTAAGCGCTTGAAACAAACAAAGTGGCGGGTTCCGACGAACGCGCTAACGGGCCGCTGAGACCGCGCTGGGATATGCCGATGCGGCGACCATGGTGGCGCGCCGAAGGCCGGCTTAAGGCGCTCGTCGGCGATCGGCTGTGGGACGCATTCTGCTAGACTGCGCGCCCTGTTTTTCGGAGATCGTCATGACCCTGCTCAAGTTGACCAATGTGTCCCTCGCCTATGGCAACAACCCATTGCTCGATGGTGTGTCCTGGCAGATTGCGCGGGGAGAGCGGGTGTGCATCATCGGCCGAAACGGGACCGGCAAGTCCAGCATGCTGAGCCTGGTCAAGGGCAGCCAGTTGCCGGACGACGGTGAGATCTGGCGCGCACCAGGCCTGAAGATCGGTGAGTTGCCGCAGGAGTTGCCGCTGGCTGACGAGCGCACCGTATTCGACGTGGTTGCCGAGGGCCTGGCCGGAGTCGGTCAGCTGTTGGCGGATTACCACCATCTCAGCCAGAACATCCAGAACGAGGCCGATCTGGACAAGCTGATGCATGTCCAGCAGGAGCTCGAAGCGAAGGATGGTTGGCGCCTGCAGCAGCTGGTCGACAGCACGCTGAGTCGCCTGCAGCTTCCGGCGGATAAAACCCTGGCTGAACTGTCCGGCGGTTGGCGTCGACGCGTGCTGCTGGCCCAGGCGCTGGTCTCGGAACCGGATCTGCTGCTGCTCGACGAGCCGACCAACCACCTGGACATCGGGGCCATCGCCTGGCTGGAAGAGGCGCTGACGGGCTTCAATGGCGCGGTGCTGTTCATCACCCACGACCGTGCATTCCTGCAGAACCTGGCGACCCGAATTCTCGAGCTGGACCGCGGGCACATGATCGACTGGAACGGCGATTACGCCAGTTTCCTGGTGCACAAGGAGCAGCAACTGGCGGCCGAAGAGACTGCCAATGCACTGTTCGACAAGAAGCTCGCTCAGGAAGAAGTCTGGATTCGGCAAGGTATCAAGGCGCGCCGGACCCGGAACGAAGGCCGTGTGCGTGCGCTCAAGGCGCTGCGCGCCGAGCGCAGTGAGCGTCGCGAGCATCAGGGCAAGGCCAACATTCAGATCGATGCGGCGGAAAAATCCGGCAAGCAGGTCATCGTGGTCGAGCATGCCACCTTCGCCCATTCTGGTGGTGAGCCACTGATCCGCGACTTCTCCATGGTCCTGCAGCGCGGTGATCGGATCGGCCTGCTGGGCGCCAATGGCACCGGCAAAACGACCTTGCTCAAGTTGCTGCTGGGCGACCTGCAGCCTTCGAGCGGCAAGGTCGAAGCCGGGACCCGTCTGGAAGTGGCGTATTTCGACCAGCTGCGTCACCAGCTCGAGCTGGAGAAGACGGTGATTGATAACGTCGCGGAGGGCCGCGACTTCATCACCATCGACGGCCAGAATCGCCATGTCCTTAGCTACCTGGGAGATTTCCTGTTCAGCCCGCAGCGTGCGCGCACGCCGGTCAAGGCGCTGTCGGGCGGTGAGCGGGCACGCCTCTTGCTCGCCAAGCTGTTCAGCAAACCGGCCAACCTGCTGGTTCTCGACGAGCCGACCAACGATCTGGACGTGGAAACGCTCGAATTGCTGGAAGAGGTTTTGCTCGGTTTCCAAGGTACGGTACTGATGGTCAGCCACGATCGTGCCTTCCTCGACAATGTGGTCACCAGCACGCTGGTGTTCGAGGGGAACGGGGTGGTGCGTGAGTATGTCGGCGGCTATCAGGACTGGCTCCGCCAGGGTGGTTCGCCCAGGCTGCTCGGTGTAGCCGAGACGAAGGAAAGCAAGACCGAAGCCCCGGCGAGCAAACCGGCGGCGCCGGTCGCCGAAGCCGCTCCGGCAAAGAAGAAACTCAGCTACAAGGTCCAGCGCGAACTGGAGGCCCTGCCTGGAAAAATAGACGCAGTCGAAAAAAACATCGCCGCATTGCAGGCCGAAATTGCGCAGCCGACGTTCTATCAGCAGACTGCGGAGCATACTGGCGAAACGATAGCTCGCCTCGAGGCATTGCAAAAAGAACTCGACGAACTACTGGAGCGCTGGGCGGAACTGGAGGACTGAGCCGAGTAAGGCTGCCCTGCAACCGTAAGATTGTCTGGCCCGTACCGTCGTTGGCGGGCCTGAGTCGTCATTCAATCCAACACTATCTGTCAGCACTGGACGGACCATAGATGGCAATCGATTACCGCATCGTCCTGGACGACGAGCATGAGTTCAGCTACCGGATCGAGTTGGATCGCGCCTACGATCACGGTGCCGCCGCGCAGGCACCGAAGTGGACGCGTCTGGATCATCAGCAGTGCAACAATTGCCCGCTGAGCCGGGATCAGTTCAGCCATTGTCCCGCTGCGGTCGATCTGCATCAGGTCATCGAGGATTTTCAGGGGTTACCTGCGGTGAAGAAGGCGCACGTACGGGTGCGCACGCCGGAACGTGAATACAACAAGCTGGTTGGGTTGGAGGAGGGGCTGAGGGCGCTGCTTGGTGTGATCATGGCCACCAGCGCCTGTCCGGTGCTGGGCAAACTCAAGCCGATGGCACACCAGCATCTGCCGTTTGCAAGCAATCAGGAATTCGTGCTGCGTGCGGTCTCGCTGTATCTGGCCCGGCAGTACTTCAACCTGCGCGAAGGCCGTCATGCCGATTGGGAATTACGTGGGCTGGTGCGCTCATTTCAGCAGTTACAGCTGGTCAACCAGGCGTTCTGGCAGCGTATCCACGACACCTGCCACGGCGATTCCAACCTGAAGGCGTTCCTGACCTTTTTTTCCATGGCGTCGAGCCTGACGTACTCGCTGGAAACCCAGCTGAGGAAAATCCGGCCGTTAGTGATGAGCGCGGGCGAGGGCGCAGAGCTGGCCTGAGCCCTTGGGCTCAGGCGCTCGGCTAGAGAGTTATTCGGGTTTTTTCAGGCGCACGGCGAGCACATCGCAGGGCGCGCCATGGAGAATGTCGTTGGCGGTAGAGCCGAGCAGCAGCGCTAGGCCGTGACGGCCGTGACTGCCAACTACCACCAGGTCGCAGCCCTGCTCCTTGGCCAGGCGATGAACTTCCTGGCGGGGTTGGCCGTAGGCCAGGTGACGCTGTTCCGCGGTCAGGCTGGGGTAACGGTCGGCGAAGCCGTTCATGCGTTCGCGGGCCTGGTCGAATTGCTGCTGTTGAAGCATCGACAGGTCCATCGGAACGTCACCGCCGAAGGCCATGGCCATTGGCTCGATGACGTGTACCAGCGCCAGCTTCGCGCCTGTTGCGGTCGCCAGTGCCTGGGCTCGCGCGACGACCGGATGACACTCATCGGCAAAATCGACAGCGACCAGAATATGTTGATAGGTCATGATGGCTCTCCTGCTGTATCCATGTGACAAGTATGGCTTCTTGGCACGCTGTGGGGGCTTTCCAGCCTTTTTTGTTTTGCAGCGTTATACGGCGTTACCCGCGTGATGACCAGCGTGTCATTGCGTCGCGAAGCGGCGGTCGGCAGGCTTGCGACTGCTATCATGCGCGCCATCGAAGATTGGTAACCGCCCGTGCGCTATACAAGAGACCCTTATGTTCCTATTCGCCAATGATTACCTTCTCGCCTGGACGATCTACGGGATTGCTGCGCTGGGCTGCCTGCTGGTGTGGTTCCGCGTTACCCGGCCTTTGTGGCGCTGGCTGCGTGAGCCGTTGCGATTGATCGTCGCCGTGCTGCTATTGACGCCAACCATCGTCGATCCAACGCGAGAGCTGTTCGCACCTGCAGTGGCAATCACGGCGCTCGATACCTTGTTCAAAGTCGGCAACAACGCTTGGCGTGCCGTCGCCGACCTGGCGCTCTACGGGCTGATCGCCTTCGGCCTGTACGCGGTATTCGTCGCGTTGCGCTGGCCGGTCGAGCGCCGGCTCAAGCAGCGCCACGTGGCGACCGAAGGCCATGAGGATTCACGAACCTTGCGTGAGCGGCTCGAAGAAGACGAGGACGACGATTACCGCCCGGCTGGCCGCTATCAGGCGCGGACCGAGCCTCGACTCTGAGCTTGCTGGATGGATCCTGCATCAGGCGTGAACGAGACGTAACGGGAGACCACGCATGTGTGAACTGCTCGGCATGAGCGCCAACGTACCGACCGACATTCATTTCAGCTTCACCGGCTTGATGCAGCGTGGCGGGCGCACCGGCCCACATAAAGACGGTTGGGGTATCGCCTTCTACGAAGGACGCGGTTTGCGCTTGTTCCAGGATCCGGTGGCCAGCTGCGAGTCCGAGGTGGCCAAGATGGTGCAGCACTACCTGATCAAGAGCGAGGTGGTGATCGGCCATATCCGGCATGCCAATGTCGGCAAGGTTTCGTTGGTGAATACCCATCCCTTCGTGCGTGAGCTGTGGGGACAACACTGGTGCTTCGCACACAACGGCCAGCTCGCTGATTTCCAAACTCCGCCTGGGTTTTACCGGCCGGTTGGCGACACCGATAGCGAAGCGGCTTTCTGCGACCTGCTCAACCGGGTGCGGAGTGATTTCCCCGATCGCGTTGCCGCCGAAGACCTGTTGCCGCATCTGCTCGAGGCCTGCGCTGGTTATCGAGGCAAAGGCGTATTCAATTGCTTGCTGAGCAACGGCGAGTGGTTGTTCAGTTTCTGCTCGACCAAGCTGGCGCACATCACGCGCCGCGCGCCTTTCGGCCCTGCGCAGTTGAAGGACGCCGAACTGGCGGTGGATTTCACCTCCGAGACGACCCCGGACGATGTCGTTACCGTGGTGGCCACCGAGCCTTTGACCGACAACGAGCAATGGAACGTTCATCAGGCGGGCGAGTGGACGCTCTGGCGGCTGGGCGAATGCGTCGCGCGCGGGCGGACCGAATGATGCTGCGCAGCTATTTGCGGTTGACCCTGTTTGCACTTGGTCTGCTGATCGGGGTTCAGGTCCCAGGCTTCATCGAGGCGTACGAACGCCACGTCGAAGCGCGTCGGCTCGAGGCACAGCAAGGCCTGGAAGGTTTTCAGGAAACCGCCGGGCGCTTTTTCGAAGGCGATCTGAACGCGTTGGTCGAGCACTATCGGGCGAGCGACGATCCCGTCATACAAAGCGATGCGCGCAGCGTCTCCGCCCTGGTCGGGCGCGTGCGCTTGCTTGAACGCGAGTGGCGGATCATGCAGGGGCCCTGGTACGCGCAGGCCTGGCATGTATTGGTAGGGGCGGATCGCGATCTCAGGCAGCAGGTCTGGAGCAGCTATCGCTTCCAGGTCTTGCTGGCACCTGAAGCGATCGCCTGGGGCATCGGCTGCGCATTGCTGCTGGCGTGGATCGTCGAATGTCTTTACCTGCTAATGCGAAGGTTGCTGTTCCCTCATCGCCGCACACGCGGAACCCGCCGCGTCGCTCGTCCAGGCCGTCCGGGTGGTACCTAGTAAGGACCTCCGGTTGTTGCCCTTCGAGCGACCGTTTCGCGCGGCTACTTCGCCAGGAACTTCATCCCTTCTTCCAGGCCGCTCAGCGTCAGCGGGTACATCCGGTCCTCCACCAGCTCGCGGATGATGCCGGTCGAGGTGGTGTAACCCCAGGTGTCCTTGGGATACGGGTTGATCCAGATGAGCTTCTTGTACTTTTCCATGAAGCGCTGCATCCAGACGTAACCTGCTTCCTCGTTCCAGTGTTCGACGCTGCCGCCGGGCTGGGTCACTTCGTAAGGCGCCATGGCTGCGTCGCCCACGAACACCACCTTGTAGTCCGCGCCGTACTTGTGCAGCAGGTCGAGCGTCGAGGTGCGTTCGGACGTGCGACGGAAGTTGTTCTTCCAGACCGATTCGTAAATGAAGTTGTGGAAGTAGAAATATTCCAGATGCTTGAACTCGGTCTTGCAGGCGGAGAACAGCTCTTCGCACACCTTCACATGGGCGTCCATCGAACCGCCGATATCGAACAGGATCAGCAGCTTTACCGCGTTGCGCCGTTCAGGGCGCATTTGTATGTTCAGCAAACCACCGTCGCGCGCGGTGTGATCGATGGTCCCGTCCAGATCCAGTTCGTCTTGAGCGCCTTGGCGGGCGAACTTGCGCAGCCGACGCAAGGCTACCTTGATGTTGCGCGTGCCCAGCTCGACCTGATCATCCAGATTCTTGTACTCGCGTTGATCCCAGACCTTCACCGCCTTGCCCTGGCGCTTGCCGGCATCACCGATGCGAATCCCCTCGGGGTTGTAGCCTCCCGAGCCGAAGGGGCTGGTGCCGCCGGTGCCGATCCACTTGTTGCCGCCGGCGTGCTTTTCCTTCTGTTCTTCGAGGCGCTTTTTGAATTCCTCGATCAGCTTGTCCAGTCCGCCAAGCGACTCGATCTTGGCCCGTTCCTCGTCGCTCAGTGAGCGCTCGAACTCCTTGCGCAGCCACTCTTCGGGTATCAGCGCCTCGATATGCTGGTCGAGGTTCTCCAGGCCCTTGAAGTAGACCCCGAAGGCGCGGTCGAACTTGTCGAAATGCCGCTCGTCCTTCACCAGAATGGCCCGGGACAGGTAGTAGAACTCGTCCATATCGGCGAACACGACGTTGTGTTTCAACGCGTTGATCAGGTCGAGCAGTTCGCGCACGGACACCGGAACCTTGGCAGCGCGCATTTCGTTGAACAGGCCAAGCAGCATGGCAGAACCTCGGTAGTGCCGTCGTGGCGGCACCTGTTTATATGAATGGTCAGCGATCTTCGTCGTGCGTCGGAAGCCCGTCGCGGATCTCGTACCAGTCCGCTTTGGAGCCTACGAAGATGTGCTCCTGTGGCGGGACCGGCAGCGGCGAGTCGAGCGTGCCGGCAGCCACGCCCAACTCGTGCTCGCGATTGTCGACGAATTGCAGGTTTGCGCCGCAGCGAATGCAGAACGTGCGCGTCACATGCTCGGAGGAGTGGAAGACGCCAAGCTGGTCCTTGCCCGAAAGAAAGTGAAAGGCTTCCAGGGGGACGCTCGCGTAGCTGGCGAACGCCGCGCCGTGCGCCTTGCGACACATCTTGCAGTGGCAATGGGTCAGCTCGTTGATCGGTGCGTCGATGCGATAGCGCACGACGCCACAGAGGCAACTACCAGTATGCGTTTGCATGGCTTTTCTCCAGGTCATGTGAGGTGGTCGGCCCCGTGGGGAGCCGCCGACGTCAACGACTGGCGCGACGACTCATGAACGCCAGACGCTCAAGCAACTGTACATCCTGCTCGTTCTTCACCAGTGCACCGGCCAGTGGCGGAATGGCGCGGGTCGGATCACGCTCGCGCAGCACCGCTTCGCCAATGTTGTCGGCCATCAACAGCTTCAGCCAGTCGACGAGCTCGCTGGTGGACGGCTTCTTCTTCAGGCCAGGGACCTTGCGCACGTCAAAAAACACATCGAGCGCTTCGGCGACCAGGTCCTTTTTGATGTTCGGATAGTGAACATCGACGATCTTCTGCAGCGTCTCGCGATCGGGAAACGCGATGTAGTGGAAGAAGCAGCGACGCAGGAAGGCATCGGGCAGCTCCTTCTCGTTGTTCGAGGTGATGATGATGATCGGCCGCTGCTTGGCCTTGATGGTTTCGTTGGTCTCGTAGACATAGAACTCCATCTTGTCGAGTTCTTGCAGCAGGTCGTTGGGGAACTCGATGTCGGCCTTGTCGATTTCATCGATCAGCAGGATGACCCGCTGTTCGGACTCGAAGGCTTCCCACAGCTTGCCCTTCTTGATGTAGTTGCGCACGTCGTGCACACGGTCCGAATCGAGCTGCGAATCACGCAGGCGACTTACCGCGTCGTACTCGTACAGGCCCTGATGCGCCTTGGTGGTGGACTTGATGTGCCAGGTGATCAGTTTCGCTCCGAAGGATTCGGCCAGCTGCTCGGCGAGCATGGTCTTGCCTGTGCCCGGCTCGCCCTTGACCAGTAGCGGGCGCTCCAGCGTGATGGCCGCGTTGACGGCGAGCTTCAGGTCGTCAGTGGCGACGTAGGACTGGGTACCTTCGAACTTCATCGGGATTTCCTTGGATTGGGCCTGGCACGCAGGCGCGTCATGTCTGGTTAGGCAAATGACTATAAGGGATGGGACATGGACTGTGAACGCGAGTGGATCATTCAGTCACTGAATGGGCGCGAGCTGTCTCCCATGTCTTACTCATCTTCCTCTCCCAACGACCGTTCGAAACGGGTGGAGAATGCCTCCACGAAGGCGTTGCGCAGGATCGCGATAAAGGCCTGGAACGGGCTGACCTCGGTATTCTTGGTGCTTCCAGAGAGCTCGACCCGCGTCGCGAACTGGTCCTTGCTCTGGTTCTGCAAGACTTCTTCGCTGCCGCCGACCACCGCTTCCCAGATGCCGCGAAAGAAGCCTTTGTCCTCGTTTTCGACATCCTGCTCGAAATTGAACACGTCGACGTTGTGAAGCAAGGGTTTGATATAGCCGGACAGTTGGCTGTCGTTGGCTTCGACCTCCATAACCAGGTCGCCGGTACCTCCGGCAAAATCGAAGTTTCCGTAGGCATTGCTGAAATCGTTCAGCTTGGTCAGGTCCACGTCGGTCACGCGCAGGTTCACCTTGAAGTCCTCCCAATCGGTGTACGGGTCGAAGCGGGCGGTGGCTTCCATCGGCGCGTGATTGAGGAATTTGGCCGTGCCTTCGAACGTCGCGACGCGACCCTGCCCACCGGCGGTATTGGTCAGGTTGTAGAGGCTTGCATTGATCGCATTGGCGTAGATGTGCACCTGTGGGTCGGCTTCGAAGTTACGAAATGACAGCTGGCCATCGGTTACGCGCAATTCGTTAAGGGTGAACGGCACCAGGTCTTCCAGCCGCTCGCGCCAGTCGACGCCTTCGCCGGTCTGCGAGTCGTCGGCCCCTTGGCCATCGACGAAATTCAGTTGCGGGTGCTCCAGCTGCACCTCTCCGACCAGCGCGTGATCCTCCCACAGCGCCCGCCAGCTCACGCCGATGTCGATCGTCGGTGCGGTGAAAAGTGGTGCCTGAACCCGCTCGTTCTTCTTCTCGATGAGGACGCCATCTGCCCGATAGGCTCCTCGCCACCACGCCAGGTCCACGTCGTCGACATGGCCGCGATACTCGCCCATGTCCGCCATCTTGTCGTTCAGGTAGTTAAGTACCAAGTACGGCAAAGCCAGGTGAGCGATCAGCAGGAGCAGGGCGATCGACAGCAGTATCCACAACGGCAGTTGGTAGCGTTTTTTCATGATGTGCCCGGTCTGGTCTGGAGTATCTGAAGGGCTTACCTGTGGGTGGACCCTGGCATGCGTCGGTGAGTTCGGCTGGACGAGCCAGGAGACAGCGCATAGGCTGATCAGTCCAGATTTTCATTTGCAGGGACACTGTCATGAGCCGCATCTTTGCTGACAATGCGCAGGCCATCGGGAACACTCCGTTGGTGATGATCAATCGGCTGGGGCCCAAGGGCGTCAGCATCATGGCCAAGATCGAGGGCCGTAACCCGGCTCACTCGGTCAAATGCCGGATCGGGGCCGCGATGATCTGGGACGCGGAAGAAAGCGGCCGTCTCAAGCCTGGCATGACCATCGTCGAGCCGACGTCTGGGAATACCGGCATCGGCCTGGCTTTCGTCGCGGCGGCGCGTGGCTACAAACTTATGCTGACGATGCCTGCCTCGATGAGTCTGGAGCGACGCAAGGTACTCAAGGCGCTTGGGGCCGAGCTGGTACTCACCGAGCCGGCCAAGGGCATGAAGGGCGCGATCGAGAAGGCCTCGGAAATCGCCGCGTCGAACCCCGAGCAATACTATTTGCCACAGCAGTTCGAGAATCCGTCAAACCCGGCGATTCATGAGAAGACTACCGGCCCGGAAATCTGGAACGACACCGAAGGCAACATCGATGTGCTTGTATCGGGCGTCGGCACGGGCGGGACCATCACCGGTGTGTCGCGTTATATCAAGAACACCAAGGGCAAGAAGCTCCTCAGTGTGGCGGTCGAACCGACCAGCTCACCGGTAATCACCCAGACCCTCGCCGGTGAGGAGGTCAAGCCCAGCCCGCACAAGATCCAGGGTATCGGGGCGGGGTTCGTGCCGAAGAATCTCGATCTCGCCATGGTCGACCAGGTTGAGCAGGTCAGCGATGAAGAGGCCAAAGCCATGGCGCTGCGCTTGATGCGAGAGGAAGGCATCCTTTGCGGCATCTCCTGCGGCGCCGCGATGGCGGCCGCCGTGCGCTTGGCCGAGCGCCCCGAAATGCAGGGCAAGAACATCGTGGTGATCCTGCCCGACTCCGGTGAACGCTATCTGTCCACCATGTTGTTTGCCGACCTGTTCGGTGAGCAGGAATTGCAGCAGTGATCCCCACCGCGCCGACGCTGCCTTGGCGAATCGGCGCGGTACACCTATAGTCAGTCTTCCCACCGCTTCGAGATCGGTATGAGCCACGTCTCTTGCAGCAGCGCCATCGATCAGGCCTGTCCAATTCCGGACGGCTCCATCCTGCCTGTGCTCATGCCGAATGCTCCGCTCTGTCATCCTGCGAGCCCACCACCGGGCGTTTTCCGGGCTCCGCCACCGCCACCCGCGCTGGCCTGAGTCACGCCGGTTCGCCGGCCTCCCGGTCACTGCGTCTGCCATTCGCTGGCGCAGTTTCGTATGCCCTATTCGAAGGTGGCAGGATGATGTTCTTTTCTCGTACCGCAGCGGTCGCGCACGCGACCACTGCTCTGTTCGTGTTGCTGTGGAGCAGCGGCGCAATCGTATCCAAGTTGGGCCTGGCATATGCATCGCCGTTTGCCTTTCTCTTGGTGCGCTTCCTAATCGCATTGCTGGCGGTGCTGGCCGTGACGAAGTGGGCGGCGTTGTCGCCGCCCGACAGGTGGGCGGCGCGCTGGCTGGCGGTAGTAACCGGCTTGGTGTTGCTGGGTAGCTATCAGATATTTTATCTGCTGGCCCTGGATCTACAGGTGACGCCGGGGGTCATGGCAACCGTGCTCGGTGTCCAGCCGATCCTCACGGCGGTGTTGCTGGAACGGAAGGCCTTGCGTCCACTGCGGCTGTTCGGTCTGTTGCTCGGTCTGGCCGGGCTAGTGCTGGTGGTCTACCAGAGCATAGGTGTGGGTGGGTTATCCGGGGCGGGTGTGGGCTGCGCCTTGCTGGCGCTGTCGAGTATCACCCTTGGCTCCATGCTGCAAAAACATGTTCAGGGCGATCCACTGCGCGCCATGCCTCTGCAGTACCTTGCCGGCCTGGCGCTTTGTTCGTTCGTCGCGACAACGCAGCCGTTGGACCTGACGCTTGAGCCGGGCTTCTGGCTGTCGGTGCTCTGGATGGGGTTAGTGATCTCGGTTGCAGCCACGCTGCTGCTGTACCGGCTGATCGCCAATGGCAATCTGGTCAACGTGACCAGCCTGTTCTATCTGGTGCCTGCGGTAACCGCCGTGATGGATTATCTAGTATTCGGCAATCGCCTGGCAGCGCTTAGTCTGGTTGGCATGGCGCTGATTGTGATGGGGCTCGTGCTGGTGTTCCGGCCGGTACCGGAGCGTTACTAGCCGCTTCGGCAGCAGGCGCCGCCACTGTGGCTGGCGTCTGCTTCAACACGAGCCAGAGCGCTACGGCAATCAATGCGCCGCCGTAAGCGTAGGCCCAGTCCAGTCGCTCGCCGAGAAACATAACCCCCCACAGCACACCGAATGGCGGAATGATAAAGGTCACCGTGAGGGTTCGGACCGGGCCGATGTCCGCCAGCAGGCGAAAATACAGAATGTAGGCGAAGGCCGTGCAAACGATGCCGAGCCCGGCAAGGCTGAGCCAGACGGAACCGGCACCCCAGGAGGCGGGCGGCGCGGTCAGCACGGAAAAGGCGAACAGGGGCAACAGGCACAGGACGGCGCCCGCCTGGCTGCCGAATGCGACCAGCTCGCTGCTGAGCCCGCCGTGTTGATTGATCCAGCGGCGGGTCAGGAAGCCGCCGAATCCGTAGCATGCGGTTGCGCCCAGGCAGGCGAGGGCGCCTATCAACAGATGAGCGTCGAAGGCGACGGGGCCGGTGCGGGTCAGCAGGGCCACGCCGCTCAGGCCAAACAGCACCCCGGTCAGCTTCGCCGCTGTAAGTGTTTCGGCAAAGAACAACGCTCCGATGATGACCCCCATCATGGGCGTGGTCGCGTTGAAAATGGCGGAGTAGCCGGTCGGCAGGTACTGGGCCGCCAGCGCGTAGAGTGCGAACGGAATGCCCGAATTGATCATGCCCAGAATCAGGCACAACTTCAGTTTCCCGCGGAAGTCCCAGCGGATCCGCATCGCCGCCAGGATGGCCAACAGGCCGACACACGCGAACGACACCCGTAAGAACGCGGTCGGGAAGGTTCCCAGCTCCGGCGCGATGATTCGCATGAATAGAAAACTGGCGCCCCAGATGGCGGCGAGACCAAGCAGACGAACGAGATCGAGAGGGCGCATGGGAGGCTCCAGTGATAGACGAAGGAGTGTTGGCGAGCGCCAGTCGCCTGGCAAGCCGATTCACGCTTTCAAACCGGGTCTCATGCCGTCGGGATGCTTTCCTTGGGTTCCGCCTCTGGCTAAGCTCGAGACTTCCGCCGTTGCCGAGACCAATTCAATGGGCCGTGTATCACCTGACGCCGAGATCGCCCGACAGATTCTGCTGGGCTTCGATGACTATCGAGAGCAGTTCCGATTGATCACCGAAGGCGCACGGGCTCGCTTCGAGCAGGCGCAGTGGCAGGACGCGCAACGAGCCTCGGCGGCCCGGATCAACCTGTACGAGCAGAAGGTCGCGGAAACGGCGGCCAACCTGCGTTCGATATTCGAAGCCGACGTCCTGCTCGACGTGGATCGCTGGCCGCTTGTGAAAAAGGCGTACATCGAACAGATCAACCCACGCTTCGATGATGAGCTATCCGAGACCTGGTACAACTCCATCTTTTGCACGCTGTTCAGCCACGACTGTATCAGCGACGGTACCATGTTCATCCACACGACCCGTCCGTCGAATCGTGCTCACGAGCGGATGGCCCAGATTCGCCGCTACCGGCCCGGCGGCGATCTGCACGGCATGCTTGCGCAGATCCTCACCGACTTCGCCTTCGCTGTGCCTTATGCGGACCGCAGCGGCGACCTGCGGCGGCTCGAGACTCAGCTGCAAATGGCTTTGCCCGATTGGGTGTGCAAGGACCCAGAGTTGACGGTGGAGCTGTTCTGCTCCGTGCTCTACCGCAACAAAGGTGCCTATCTGGTCGGCAGGATCTTCACTCGCGACGAGCAATGGCCGCTGGTGGTACCGCTGTTGCACCAGGAGGGTAAAGGCATCGTCGCCGATGCACTGATCACTGACGAGGCGGAAGTCTCGATCATTTTCTCGTTCACGCGCTCGTACTTCATGGTCGAGGTGCCGATTCCTGCGGATTTCATCAGCTTCCTCAAGCGCATCATGCCGGGTAAGCACATTGCCGAACTCTACACCTCGATCGGCTTTTACAAGCATGGCAAATCGGAGTTCTACCGCGCGCTGATCAACCATCTGGCCACCACTGATGACCGCTTCGTCATGGCGCCGGGTGTGCGCGGCATGGTGATGAGTGTCTTCACGCTGCCTGGGTTCAACACCGTATTCAAGATCATCAAGGATCGCTTCTCCCACGCCAAGAATGTCAGCCGTGCGACGGTCATCGAGAAGTACCGGTTGGTCAAGAGTGTCGATCGGGTAGGGCGAATGGCCGACACCCAGGAATTCGCCGATTTCCGCTTCCCCAAGGCCAAGTTTGAACCCGAGTGCCTTGCAGAGCTGCTGGAGGTTGCTCCGTCGACGGTCGAGGTGCAGGGCGATACGGTGCTGGTTCGTCACTGCTGGACCGAACGCCGGATGACGCCGTTGAACATCTATGTGGAAAATGCCAGCGAGCAGCAGGTCAAGGATGCGCTGGAGGATTATGGCCTGGCGATCAAGCAACTCGCGGCGGCCAATATTTTTCCCGGCGATATGCTGCTGAAGAATTTCGGTGTGACACGTCATGGCCGAGTAGTGTTCTATGACTATGACGAGATTTGCTTCCTAACCGAAGTGAACTTCCGGTATATCCCAGAGGCGCGTTATCCCGAAGACGAAATGGCGTCCGAGCCGTGGTATTCGGTCGGCCCGAACGACGTGTTCCCTGAAGAATTTCCGCGTTTCCTGTTCGCAGATCTGCAGCAGCGACGGCTGTTCGCCAAGCTGCACGGCGAACTCTATGACGCCAACTACTGGAAGGGCCTGCAGCAAGCGATAGGCGACGGTAAGGTGATCGACGTTTTCCCCTACCGGCGCAAGCCAGAGCCCGGACGATGAACGCTTGTACATTGTCCGGGTCGCATTTTATAGAGCCGAATGACGCGCACGGGGCCGAATAATCTGCAACATCTGGCGCAGGCGAGGCGGCATTTCTTGGGTTATGCTGAGCGCGAAGCCCATGGCTCCACCGACCCGTAATCAAGCAGGAGGGTTCATCATGAAAGCATGGCTCAGTAATGTGTGCTGGCAGCTGGCAGTGGCGCTTGGCTTCATCGAATCGCCTCGGTTGCAGCCGATCCGGGTCCGCGCCGAGCGAGACGATTCAGCATCTCGGAGACGCTGATCGGCTATCACGGGCGACATTCATCGCCCAGGCATCACCGGGCCGCCACGCGCTATGGCCTGCTGATAGGCGTGGCGCTCTCGTATCCGTTGGAGGAACGCGCTCAGACGCGGCCGGCTGGCGTCCAGTCCCGCGCGTGATTGGGCGGCTTCCAGCGGAAAACTCATCTGGATGTCGGCGGCGCTGAATTCGTCTCCGGCGAACCAGAGCGATTTCCCCAGTTCGCTCTCCATATAGTCCAGATGGAGCTTCAGCTGAGGGCCTATGAACGCTTTGTTGGCGCCGTTGGCAATCGCCCTGGCGACCGGCCGTACAAAGAACGGCATCGGCCCGTTGGCGACGCGGTCGAAAACCAGCTTGAGCAACAACGGGGGCATCGCCGAGCCTTCGGCGTAATGCATCCAATAGCGAAAGCGAAGATATTCAGACGATCCCGCAGGCGGGGCCAGTCGGCCGCTACCGTAGCGGTCGAGCAGGTACTCGAGAATCGCCGCCGACTCCGCCAGCGTCAGCTCACCATCGGTGATCACGGGGGACTTGCCGAGCGGGTGTACCTTCTTGAGTTCAGCCGGGCCCAGCATGGTTTGCCGATCTCGGGTGTAGAGCTTGATTTCATATGGCAGGTCAAGCTCCTCCAGTAGCCAGAGCACGCGCTGCGAGCGGGAATGGTCCAGATGGTGCAGGGTGAGCATCGTTGCAGCCTCTCGTTGTGAGCGTCGCGATCAGCTTAGCTCACCGTTACGTTTGCGCCGGATGTGGCAGACTTGCCGTTCTTGTCCGGGAGTATCCATGTCGCGCTCGCAATGTCCCCGTTGTCAGCGGCCGTCGAGTCATTGCTTGTGCGCTTTGATTCCGTCCATCACCAACGACACCGCCGTGTTGATCCTTCAGCATCCGAGCGAATCCGGGCATGCGTTGAACACGGCGCGTCTGGCCGCGCTCGGCCTGACCAATGCCGAACTGCGCATCGGAGAGCGGTTCGAAGACCTGCCGGCCGATGATGGTGTCGAGAACTATCTGCTATTTCCGGGGGAGCGGGCCATAGGCGTCTGTGATCTGGCGCAGGCGTCAGGGCCGTTGCGATTGATCGTTCCGGATGGCACCTGGCGCAAGGCTCGCAAATTGCTGCATCTCAATCCGGGCCTGGCCAGCCTGCCGCGTGCGACCTTGCCGGAAGGGCTGGTGTCGCGCTATCGGCTGCGCAAGGTGCCGATGCCTGGTGCTTTGTCCACACTCGAAGCGATAGTGACGGCGTTGAACCTGCTTGAGGGCGACCATCGTTTCGATGCGTTGTTGAAACCTTTCGACGCGATGATCGAGGCGCAGATTGCCGCGATGGGGGCTGAAGTGTTCCAGCGTAATCACGCTGGTACGAGATGACGGCTGGGAGTCGCCTAACGCGGTGGAAGCGTTTTCAGCCGGAGGATATAGATCGTCACCAGCGTAGCGCTGGTGAGCATGCCGGCCCGCGCCCAAGGCATGGGTACCAGCCAGCAGGACAGCGCGATGCTCAGCCACATGGCTATGATCGAGTAGACCTTTCCTTTCAGCGGCACTCCGTTGCCTTCCAGATAGTCCCGGAACCAGGGGCCGAGCCTGGGGTGCATAACCAGCCAGTCATAGAAGCGCCGTGAACTACGGACAAAGCACGCGGCGGCAAGCAGCAGGAAGGGAGTGGTGGGCAGGACCGGCAGGAAGATGCCGACCACCCCGAGCGCAACGCTTAACCAGCCCGTCCCCAGCAGCAGGTAACGTACCACCGGGTTGCGATACATCGGAATATCGCGGTGGGCCACGGCGGTAGTCCGGGGTCAGTGCTTGCGCGGCTTGAGAAGTGCCGGCTTCTCTTCGGGAGCATGGCAGATCAGGTACAGCGCGGTGAGTATCTCGGGGATCTGCGCGACCATTTCCTCGACCAGATCCCGGTCCGCGGCGATGTCGCTGAATTCCGGTTGCTCGTCGAACAGCCCCGAGCCGACCATGATCGGAAGCAGCAGCTCGCTTACTTCTTCTTCCGAATCTTCGAACCAGACCTCCTCGCGCATGAACACGCCTTCCATGAAGCCGATGCACCAGCCACGCAGGTCGGATTCGTCGGGCTCGTCGCCCATTTCCAGCTCGCATGGCAGTTCCATGTCTTCATCGCTGGCCAACTGTCGGGCGATATGCGCCTTGAGCTGGACCAGCGTCGCTTCGATGGCTTCGCGCTCGGTGTCGTCTGCGTATTTCGGCGGTTCGGCGAACAGCGCGTCGATCCACTCACGCTCGGGGACCGGCTCCGAACAGATGCACAGTGCGGTGAGGTAGCCGTGCGCGGCGATGTAATCGAGCGCCTCTTCGTGCAGATCATCTGCATCCAGAAACACTTGCAGGCGGGCGAGTTGCTCGGCGAATGACATCGATGACTACCTTGGATAGAGGACAGCAGTGATTCTAGACGAGCTACCAGCCCCCGGCTACCGCGCCGTGGTAACGCTGCGGTCGCGCCGGCTTTCAGCCCCTCGTCACAGACAGATGGAAGAATCGCCAAGGAGTTCCACCAGCGGCCGGTTATCGCCATGGGCGCTGTTGGCTCTGAACGGTGCGCCGGTGTGGCGTATACTCGCGCGTCTTGTTTCGGAGGCCGGCATGCTCGACCAGGCACAGCGCATTCTAAAAGACGTTTTCGGCTACGACGCGTTTCGTGGCAATCAGGGTGCGATTATCCAGCGCGTGGCCAACGGTGACGACGCGCTGGTGTTGATGCCGACCGGCGGTGGCAAGTCGCTCTGCTACCAGGTGCCTGCATTGCTGCGCGGCGGCCTGGCGGTGGTTGTGTCGCCGTTGATCGCGCTGATGGACGATCAGGTGGCCACGCTCGAAGAGCTGGGAGTTGCAGCGGCGGCGCTCAACTCGACCCTGACGGCCGACCAGCAGCGCGACATCGCCGATCGCCTGCGGCGCAACGAAATCAAGATGCTCTATCTCGCGCCCGAACGGCTGGTTCAGCCGCGTATGCTGGCGTTCTTGCAGCGCCTGGAGATCGGCCTGTTCGCCATCGACGAGGCTCATTGCGTCTCGCAGTGGGGCCACGATTTCCGTCCTGAATACCTCCAGCTCGGGCAGCTTGCCGAATTTTTCCCCAGCGTCCCACGCATCGCGCTGACCGCCACCGCGGACAAGCGGACGCGTGAAGAAATCGTCCAGCGCCTGCATCTGGAGAAGGCCGAGCGTTTCCTTTCCAGTTTCGATCGACCGAACATCTTCTATCGCATAGTACCGAAGGAGCAGCCACGCAAGCAGTTGATGGGGTTCCTGGCCGAGCGCCGTGGCGATGCCGGCATCATCTACTGCATGTCGCGCAAGAAGGTCGATGACATCGCCGCCTTCCTTACTGAGCAGGGGTTTCCGGCGCTGCCTTACCATGCCGGGTTGCCGAACGATCTACGGGCTTTTCATCAGAAACGCTTCCTCAACGAGGAAGGCCTGATCATGGTGGCGACCATCGCTTTCGGCATGGGGATCGACAAGCCGAACGTGCGCTTCGTCGCCCATCTGGATTTGCCCAAATCGCTGGAAGCCTACTACCAGGAGACCGGCCGCGCGGGTCGGGATGGGCTGCCCGCCGACGCCTGGATGGCGTACGGCTTGCAGGATGTGATTTTCCTCAAGCAGATGCTCAATAACTCCGAAGGTGACGAGCGGCACAAGCGCATCGAGCAGCACAAGCTCGACGCCATGCTCTCGCTATGCGAAGAAACCCGCTGTCGCCGTCAGGTGCTCCTGGCCTATTTCGACGAGCAGATGCCCGAGCCCTGCGGGCATTGCGACAACTGTGTCGACGGCGTGCAGACCTGGGACGCCACCGAGCCGGCGAGGCAAGCGTTGTCGGCCATCTACCGCAGCGGCCAACGCTACGGTGTGGGCCATCTGGTCGACATCCTGCTTGGACGCGACAACGAGAAGATCCGTAGCCTCGGACATCAGCACCTGTCGGTATTCGGAATCGGCAAGGCGCTCTCGGAAGGGGAATGGCGCTCGCTGTTCCGTCAATTGGTCGCGCGCGGGCTGGCTGATGTAGATCTGGAGGGATTCGGCGGGCTGCGCCTCAGCGATACCTGTCGCGCCCTGTTACGCGGTGAGGTGACCCTGGAGCTGCGTCGCGAATTGGCGGTGAAGGCACCGAAGTCGTCGGCCAGTGCTGCGAGCCAGCTGGTGCGTAGCGAGGAGCGCGAAACCTGGGAGGCGTTGCGCACCCTGCGCCGCAAGCTGGCCGAAGAGCACGGGGTCCCGCCATATGTGATTTTCCCCGACGCGACGCTTCTGGAAATGCTTCGCAGCCAGCCGGGATCGCTCAGCGACATGGCGCGCATCAGCGGCGTTGGTGCGCGCAAGCTGGAACGCTACGGCCAGGCCTTCCTGGAAGTGCTGCAAGGCACGGCAAGCGCTCCCCAATCGCCGGCAGATATCCGCCATGAACTGATTACGCTGGCCCGTGCCGGCATGACGCCCGTGCAGATCGCTCGCCAGCTCGACTGCAGTGAAAAGAACGTTTACGCCATGCTTGCCGAAGCCATCGGTCAGCAGCAGCTCAGCCTGGAGCAGGCACTGGATCTACCCGAGGCCTTGCTGGAAGAAATTCAGGAAGCCTTTCTCGACGGTGAAGGGGAGCTGCCCCCTGTGGCGGCCGTTGCCGAGCATTTTGCCGGCCGGGTTCCTGAAGCCGTGTTGTTCTGCGTACGCGCGTCGCTTCAGGCCGAGTTCGAGTTATGAGGCCTGGCAGTGCGACGCAATGCCGCTTGGCTTGTTCGCCGCCCTGTCTAGCCCGGCGTCCTGCAACACAGCGTAACGTACCCGGGCGAAGGTAGCCTTGCCAGGGTTCCGGAGCTGTGATTAGCTCGCTAATTATTAGTTTTTCGGAATCGTCATTCCATGTACCCCGAGCAACACCGATTCGCCATGCAGCTGGCGCAATTGTCGCGTGGCTGGCGCGCCGAGCTGGATCGGCGGCTGGCTGACCTTGGCCTTTCCCAGGCACGGTGGCTGGTACTTCTGCACCTCGCCCGTTTCGATCACGACCCCAGCCAGCGTGAGCTTGCTCAGAGCGTAGCGGTGGAGGGGCCTACCCTGGCGCGACTGCTGGACAGTCTCGAAGCACAAGGCCTGGTGCATCGCCAGCCGGCGCCTGGCGATCGCCGGGCCAAGCTCATCACCTTGGGTGCGCCAGCGCGTCCGCTGATTCAGCGGATCGAGGCGATATCAACGCAAGTGCGTGAGGAGCTGTTCGAAGGCATCGACGATGACGACCTGCGGATGTGCCAACAGGTGCACGAACGTATCCTGGCCAATCTCGGCCGCGTCAAAGGCTAACTGCCGCGCCCACCGTTACGACACCTATCGGCTCGGTCGGCAAGGGCGTCGAGGCAGTCGGGCTTCGGTACGCAACCGTCTGGTTTCCGGCGCAATCGGCGGCATGTCGTTCGTCTTTTGACGCTAGGCTTGTATTTGCGATTGATGGCACAATGCCTTTACGCGCATAGCCGACGAATAGCATCAATCTTTTCCCGTTCCCGTCGATAACCGCGTCACAGTTCAGTCATCGAACAGTGGGCGGGCGACCAAAGCGCCGCGTGCCACTTGTGGAGATCGCCATGGCACTAGGTCGTCGAGTCTTGTTAACAGTGGCATCCAGTTCGCTGATCTATTCGGGCATGGCGTCCGCGTTGGGAATGGGGGACATCACGCTTCACTCCGCTCTGAACCAGCCGCTGGCCGCTGAAATCGATCTGCTGGATGTGGGCAACCTGTCCAGCGACGAGATCCGCGTCGTGTTGGCGTCGAGCAGCGATTTCGCCCGGGTAGGTATCGAGCGGCCGGTCTTTCTGCAGGACCTGAGCTTCACACCGGTCATTGACGGCAGCCGCAGTCGCATTCGCGTCGTCTCGAACAAGCCGGTCCGTGAGCCCTACTTGAATTTCCTGGTGGAGATCACTCGCGCCAAGAGCCGTCTGTTGCGTGAGTACACCGTCCTGCTGGATCCGTTACCGAGCATGCCTGAGCCAGCCCGCAACCTGGCCGACGCGATTCCCGCAGCCGTCGTATCGCCTGTACCTGCCGAGCCTGCGCGCTTCGTGCCGCCCGCCGAGCTGCCGCAGGCCGCGCAAGGCAAGCGCCACCAAGTGGCCAGCGGCGAGAGTCTGTGGACCATTGCGGGACGCTATGCAGGCAGCACGAGGGCTTCACGCGCCCAGTTCATGCGTGACATCCAGGCGTTGAATCCAGAAGCTTTCCTCGGTGGCGACGCCGCGCGGCTCAAGTCGGATGCGAACCTGCTACTGCCGGATGCCGCCGAGCGAGCGGCACCAATGGTTGTCGAAGCCGCGCCTGACTTGGCTGATGCAGGCCAGTTGCAGGCGGCTGTCGAGCCGATCGATCGAAGCCCGTCGATTCCCGAGCCCAAGCCCGCAGAAGATGAACTGGCAGCCCTGCGTCGTCAGTTTTCCGAAGAGCTGGCAGCCAGCCGCGAGGAGAACCAGCAGCTCAAGCAACTGTTGAGCGATATGCGTCTGGAGCTGAACACGGTCAGCGCGCAACTGGCCGAGCGGGAGCGCTCGCAGGTGGTCACGGCACAGCCGAGCGAACAGCCGGCGCCGGCCGAAGCAGAGCGCATTCAGCCGGTCGTCGAGCCAAATACTCCGGCCCCTGTATCGTTCAAGTGGCAAGACTGGGCGCTGCCAGGAGGCGGGATCTTGATTGCCCTGTTGCTTGCCGGTCTGTGGCTTGGTCGCCGTAACAAGCCGGAAGCCGAGTCTGTTGACGTCGTAATGCCGCCCGCGGGGACCAAGCCGGTGGGCGCCAGGCCCATGAGTACGACAGCGCCGGTGGAGATGCCGCGCCAGCCTGCACAGGCCTCGGTGAGTGAAACCGATGCGCTCGAGGCGGCCGACATCTACCTTTCCTACGGTCGTCGTGACGAGGCCATCGACGTATTGCTGCGCGGTATCGAGCGGGCTCCCGAGCGGCTCGACTATCGCTTGCGCCATCTCGGGCTATTGGCCGAAACAGGCGACGTCGACGGATACGTTGCGTCCGCGGCGGACTATCTGAAAACCGGCGGCAGTCGCCTACAGCTGGATCAGCTACTGGCACTGCACCCGGCGCTGGCAGCGGCGGTTTCACCGATTGCACCGATTGCACCGATTGCTGAGCCTATGCTGGATCCGGACGTTACCTTCGTGTTGGAGCAAGCCTCGGCGGTGCTACCGAGCGATCCGGTGGTCGCGTCGGTCGAGGCTGCGTCTGAAGCCACGTTCGCCGACTCGCAGCCGTGGCTGGATGACTTCGATGAGGAGATGCTCACCATCGGCGAGCTGCCCAGCCTGCTCGAAGGTGCGCAGAGCTTCGACTCGATGCCGTCGGCCGAGGAGCTGCGCCAGCTGGAGCCTAACCCGGAGCATCTGGTTCGCCTCAACCAGGCCGTCGCCTACATCAAGCAGGGTGACATGGACACCGCTTGCGTGATTCTCGAGAGCCTCGCCACCGAAGGCGACGAGCAGCAGCGCCGGCAGGTAAACGAGCTGCTCGCCAGGATCGCCTGAGCCCGGCAACCCCGCGATGAATGGAGCGCCGGATCAGAAGCTGCGCCCCAGATTCATGTACAGCGCCCGCTCGGCTTCGTCGTTCAGCCCGTAACTGAAGTTGAGCGGGCCGAGCGGCGTCTCGTATCCGATGAAGACGCTACCGGCATTGATATAGCCACTGTCGAACGCGTTGTCGTTGTTCCAGACGCGCCCGCGTTCCAGTGAAGCGCCCACGTAGAGCGGAAAGTCCAGCGGCAGGAACGAGCGTGGTGTCAGCCGGCGGAAGTAGATCAAGCGGCCCAGGCTGACGTTCTGACCGGACAGGGCATCCTGGCGGAATCCCGATAACTGCCGTGCGCCACCGAGCAGGAAGCTCGAGGTCACGATGTCGGCATCGTCGAGCGTGCGACCGTAGCGAGCGCCGAATACCAGCGAATCGAGGCCGAAGCTGACGGCCTTGTCCAGCCGCAGTTCCCATTGGCGATAACGTGCATCGGAGCCCAGGCTCGGGTCGTACTGGCGCAAGGTGATGCCGATGTCCTCGCCCTCGCGGGGGAAGTCGACGTTGTCCACGGTGTCGAATGAATAGCGAAGCTGGTAATAGCCTTCCTTGAAGGAATAGTCCGGCAGCGCCTGGTCACCCACCCGTACGTCCGCCTCGCCCCAGGCCTGGCCGATGCCAAAGCGGAACTCGCCGTTGTTGGCGATCTGCCGACCCAGGT
Source organism: Stutzerimonas stutzeri (assembly GCF_018138085.1). Classification (NCBI taxonomy): domain Bacteria; kingdom Pseudomonadati; phylum Pseudomonadota; class Gammaproteobacteria; order Pseudomonadales; family Pseudomonadaceae; genus Stutzerimonas; species Stutzerimonas stutzeri. The sequence goes on along the minus strand of NZ_CP073105.1, from coordinate 2,917,780 downwards.
CCAATCCGTAGCCATAACGCTGCAAGCGATAGTCGGCGATGGGGTCGTTGTCGATGATCGCCTCGACGTTCTGTGCTTCGGCAAACAGGTTGGGCGCAACGAACCAACGCGAACCGGCGTCCAGCGGTTGATAGAACTCGCTGAAAAGCTCCTGGTGATCGCCCAGCTGCAGCCGGGTCAACCATTCGGCGCCGAGCTCGTTGATACCGTTCTTGCGAAAGCTGGCGCCGATATTGAACGCACTGCTGCCGCGGAAATCGTCGGAGAGATTGATGCCCAGGCGCAAATAGTCCGTGCCTGAGCGCTTCTCCCGGGTGGTAATGACCAGCGTATTGCCCTGCTTGCCATGTACGACGCGGTATTCGACCTGTTCGAAGTAATCCAGCCCGTACAGCGTGCCCATGTCTTTCTGCAGCCCCTGCAGATCCAGGCGCTCGCCTACCTGCTGACGTATGTACCGGCGGATCACCGCGTCGCCGACCTTCGAGTTGTTCTCGATGCGTACCGCGCTGATCAGCGGCGAGCGGGGTTCGGCCGAGCGGGCGAGACTGAGCGCAAGGTTGCCGCCGCTTTCCTGGCGCATGGCCTGCAGCCGGCCTTCCAGCGCGTTGGCGGCCCGATACCCGGCGTCGATCAGTTGCTCCGCCCGGCCGAAGTCGGTCGCACCGAAGCCGGCCAGCATCGGCTGTACCAACAGGTCTTCGGCGCGCAACGTCTCCAACTGCGCCTCGGAGTTGCGTCGGGTCATCATGGTGATCGACTGGTTGAGCACGTCGACCACCGTCAGCAGCTGTTCGCGAGGTAGAAGCGGTGTGCCGATATCCACCACGATCAGCCGGTCGACGCCCATCTCACGCGCGACATCCATGGGAATGTTGTCCACCATGCCGCCGTCGACGAGCAGCCGACCGTTGACCTCCACGGGCGCGAATACTGCTGGGATGGACATGCTGGCGCGAATGGCCTGGGGCAGGTGACCACTGCGGAACACGACCTTCTGATCGTTGGCGATATCGGTCGCGACCGCGCGAAACGGAATCGGCAATTGGTCGAAATCGCGTGTATCGCTGGCATGTACCAGCAAGCGCTCGAGCAGCAGCGCCAGGTTCTGCCCCTGGATCACGCCTAGGGGGAGCCCGAGGCTGCCATCGTCGCGGAAACTAAGCTTGCGCTTGACCAGGAAGTCGCGGTCGTCCTGCTTGCGGCGAAAGGGCACGTCCTGGCGCGCTGGATCGTCGGACAACACCTGCTGCCAGTCCAGGCTGCCGGCCAGCTGTTCCAGTTCTTCGACGCTGTAGCCGGCCGCGTAGAGCCCGCCGATCACCGCACCCATGCTGGTGCCGGCAATCGCGTCGATGCGCACGCCGTGCTCTTCCAGAGCCTTCAGGACACCAATATGTGCGAGCCCGCGTGCGGCGCCGCCAGAAAGAACCAGCCCGGTGGTGGGCTGGGAATCGGCAAACCCTGGTAGCGGCATCAGGAGGATCAGCAGCAACAATAGACGGGACATGGGCAACACCGGCGGGACGACTGCGAAATGGCGGCTATTATAGGCGTCCCGCCAGCCCCGGAGCGCTCCGTCATGCCCGATACCAAGCCCGAGATCGTGATCACCTACTGCACCCAATGCCAGTGGCTGCTTCGCGCGGCCTGGCTGGCACAGGAGCTGCTGTCGACGTTCGGCGAGGACCTGGGCAAGGTCTCGCTGGTGCCGGCCAGTGGCGGCACCTTTCACATCGATTGCAACGGCAAGCAGATTTGGGAGCGCAAGCGCGACGGCGGATTTCCCGAAGCCAAGGAACTGAAGCAGCGGGTTCGCGACGAGATCGATCCGCAGCGGGACCTCGGGCATAACGACAAGCGCTGACGGCTCAGAGGCTACGACCGGTCATCAGCTGTCGGACCTTGAATCGCTTCAGCCTATGCGTGGCTCGGCAGTCGCGGCCGCGTCGCTTTCGCTTTGCAATTCTTCGAGCAACAGCCGCGCTGCGGGAGACAGGCTGCTGCCATGCCGGGCTATCACGCCGTAGGGTTCGCTGCGCGATTGCAGCTCGAGCGGCAGCCTGCGGATCATGCCGAAGCGCTCGCTGAAGCGGGCGACCGATAGCGGCATTACCGCGACCAGCTCCGGGTCCTCCTGCAACAGGCTGAGCGTGGTGAAGGTGGAGGCGGTTTCGACCGGGTAGCGGGGGAACTCAAGGCTCGCTTGGCTGAATTCGCGCTCCAGCAGTTGGCGCATCGGCATGTTCGCCGGATAAATGACCCAGCGATAACCGCTCAGATCCTCCAGGGACAGCTTCGGCGAATCGGCCAGCGGATGGTCTGGATGCGCAGCGACCGCCAATTGCTCTTCGTGCAGGGTCAGGCAGTCATAAGCGTCCGGGCGCCGGCTGACGCTGCTCCGGCAGATCGCCAGGTCCAACCGGCCCTCATCGATCATCGCAAGCAGGCGGGCGCTGGTGTCTTCGACGATCTCCACCGACAGCTCCGGCTGCTTGCGCCGCAGCCGGCCCAGCGCACGCATCAGTAGTGGAACGGCACCCATGATCACGCCCACCGAGAGGCGGCCGCCATGCCCCTGAAGGATGCCGACCATTTCTTCGCGCAAGTGCGCCAGGTCGCTCTGGATCAGCCGCGCATAACGGATGACGCAACGCCCCAGATCGTTGGGCTGCAACCCTTGGCTGCTGCGGGTGAACAGCTCGGCGGCAAAGGTCGTTTCGATTTCATGCAACGCCTTGGTCGCACCGGGTTGGCTGATCGACACCTGCTCGGCTGCACGGTGCAGCGAGCCCTGTTCGTCGAGCGCGATGAGAAGACGCAGCTGCTTGAGCCGCAGGCGGGAGACGATGGAGGGCAGGGCAGCGATCATGGGGATGACTGGAAGTTATCACTCAATCAGAAGCTTTCATTAGGCACCACCTACCGTGCTTTTTAAAGTGGCTGCAGCAGATGCCTGCGGTTGCGGGCCCTTATAAGAAGAGGAAGCCTCATGCGGTTGATTCAATTCGAGAACGAACAGGGCCAGCGTCAGGTCGGTGTAGTCGATGGTGAGCGTCTCGACGTGGTGCGTGGAGCGCGCAGTACACGCGAGCTGGCGCTGGCTGCGATACGTAACGGCAACAGCCTGGTCGCACAGGTCGACGCTCAGGGCTGCGATGCCGGTCCCTCGTATCGCCAGTTACTGGACAGCGGCCGCGTGCTGCCTCCGCTGGACCATGAGGACCCCGCGCATTGCCTGGTCAGTGGTACCGGCCTGACTCATCTGGGCAGCGCTTCGACCCGCGACAAGATGCATCAGCAGGTCGAGCAGGCGGAGGAAAAGGTCACCGATACGATGCAAATGTTCCGCTGGGGCATGCAGGGCGGAAAGCCGCAGCCGGGGACCGTAGGGGCGCAGCCCGAGTGGTTCTACAAGGGAGATGGCAGCATCGTGGTTCGTCCGGGTGCGGATTTTCCAGCACCCGATTTTGCCGAGGACTTCGGCGAAGAGCCCGAGCTGACCGGTCTTTACGTGATTGGCGATGATGGCCAGCCATACCGGCTCGGTTTCGCCCTCGGCAACGAATTCTCCGACCATGTGACCGAACGCAAGAACTACCTGTACCTGGCCCACTCCAAACTCAGATTCTGCTCGTTCGGACCCGAGCTGCGGATTGGCGAGCTGCCAGCGAACCTGGCGGGCGTCAGTCGTATCCACCGGGCCGGCGAGTTGTTGTGGGAAAAGGAGTTTCTGTCAGGCGAAGAGAACATGTGCCACAGCCTGGAGAATCTCGAATACCATCACTTCAAGTACGCTCAGTTCCTGCGTCCCGGTGATGTTCATGTGCATTTCTTCGGCACGGCCACACTGTCATTCGCGGACGGTATCAAGACGCAACCGGGCGACCAGTTCGAGATCAGCCTCGATGCCTTCGGTGCGCCCCTGCGCAATGGCATCGCCATCCGCCGGGGCGGTATCAAGGCCGGCGGGGTCAAGGCGCTCTGAACCGGAGCCGAGCACCTGAGCTGTCATACGTGGCGAACCGCTGACCGAGCCGTCGAGGCCGATCCTGTTCGCCGCGGGCCGTCGGCCATCCTCCGCACGTCATGCGGAGCCCCTGAACAACAGGTAGAGGAGATATTTCCATGTCCGCCATTCTCGGCCACAACTACATAGCGGGTGATCGCAGTGCTGCCGGCACCCAAAAGCTGAAAAGTCACGATGCCACCAGCGGCGAAGCGCTGCCGTTCGAATTCGTACAGGCGACGCAAGACGAGGTGAATGCTGCCGCCGAAGCCGCTGCCGCCGCCTACCCAAGTTACCGTGCCTTGCCGGCTGAACGGCGCGCCGTATTTCTCGATGCCATCGCTGACGAGCTAGACGCGCTGGGCGACGACTTCGTAGCGCTGGTCTGTCAGGAAACCGCGCTGCCGGCCGGGCGCATCCAGGGTGAGCGCGGGCGTACCAGCGGGCAGATGCGACTGTTCGCCAAGGTGCTGCGCCGTGGTGATTTCTACGGGGCGCGTATCGATCGCGCGCTGCCGGAGCGCAAACCGTTGCCGCGTCCCGATCTGCGTCAGTGCCGCATGGGGCTCGGTCCGGTCGCTGTATTCGGTGCCAGCAATTTCCCCTTGGCGTTTTCCACGGCCGGTGGTGATACCGCTTCGGCATTGGCCGCCGGTTGCCCGGTCGTGTTCAAGGCCCACAGCGGCCACATGGCCACTGCCGAACGGGTTGCCGACACGATCCTGCGTGCTGCCGAGAAAACCGGCATGCCCAAGGGCGTGTTCAACATGGTTTACGGTGGCGGTGTCGGTGAGTGGCTGGTCAAGCACCCGGCGATCCAGGCGGTCGGTTTCACCGGCTCGTTGCGCGGTGGCCGTGCGCTGTGCGACATGGCAGACGCACGTCCGCAGCCGATCCCGGTGTTCGCCGAGATGTCCAGCATCAATCCGGTGCTGGTCTTGCCGCAGGCGTTGAAGGCCCGCGGCGATGCCATTGCCAACGAGCTGACCGCGTCCGTGGTGATGGGCTGCGGCCAGTTCTGCACCAATCCCGGCATGGTAATCGGCATTCGCTCGCCGGAGTTTTCGTCGTTCCTCGAACAGCTCACCGGCTTCATGTCCGAGCAGCCCGCGCAGACCATGCTCAATGCCGGTACGCTGACCAGCTACTCCAAGGGCCTGGAACATCTGCAGGCGCACCCGGGCATCATCCACCTGGCCGGCGCCACGCAGGAGGGCAACCAGGCGCGGCCGCAGTTGTTCAAGGCCGACGCGCAGTTGCTGATTGACGGAGACGAACTGCTGCAGGAGGAGGTCTTCGGGCCCACCACGGTGGTAGTGGAAGTCGCCGACAAGGCGGAGTTGATTCGTGCATTGCATGGCTTGCGCGGCCAGCTCACTGCGACCTTGATCGCAGACGAAGCGGACTTGAGCGACTTCGCCGATCTCACCGCGGTCCTGGAACAAAAGGCCGGGCGCTTGCTGCTCAACGGCTACCCGACCGGCGTAGAGGTCTGCGACTCGATGGTTCACGGCGGACCGTACCCGGCGACTTCCGATGCGCGCGGCACTTCGGTGGGAACCCTGGCGATCGACCGCTTCCTGCGGCCTGTCTGCTATCAGAACTTCCCCGAAGCACTGCTACCCGAGGCGCTGAAAAATGCCAATCCGCTGGGTATCAACCGCCTCGTGGATGGCGAAGTGACGCGGAGCGCGATCTAGCTCGACCTGATGGCTGGTGTGCCGCATCAGCCGAACGACCATCTGGAGTGGCCTGTCAATGCACTCCAGATGGCATTCCGCGAGTTGCCCGGCGGCTTGAGTTCGAGACGGCGTTTGGCAGATCTCGGTTGGCGTTATGTCAGCGCCGTCCGCTGGGCGACATCCCGTAACAGCTCCAGCACGTTGCGTGCGGCGGGGGAAAGCAGCCGCTGGTCCTTGGTGATGATGCCGAAATCCATCAAACCCTGATTCAGGTCAATGTCGATGCTGGAGTCGACTTCGATCTCGGCGAGCATGCCATAACGTGCATAGTGCGCCAGCACATCGCGCGGCAGCACGGTCAGCATGTCGTTCTTCTCCACCAGGGTGGTGACCATCAGCAGGTTTTCGGCGTTGACCACCTTGGTTGGCGGGCGCATGCCGACACGCTGGAACAAGCCATCGAATTCCTGACGCAACACGCTGCCGGCCGGCGGCAGTACCCAGTCGGCGGCGTTCAGCTCGGCGCGGGACATCGGCCCCTGGATCAGTCCTGCCCTCGCACAGATCCGCAGGGGTTCCTTGGCCAGCGGTTCGAAACGCAAATCATGCTGCTGGCTCCCGGCAAAGAAGCGTGCGACCAGAAAGTCCAGTTCGCCATCGTCGAGGATCGCCATCAGATCACGGCTCGAGCCAGTCCGGATGCTCAGTTCCAGGCTCGGGAAGCGCTGCTTGGCGCGGCCCACCACCTCCGGCAACAACTCAGCACAGGGCGTGAGGATGGTGCCGATCCGGACGTGACCCTGCTGCCCTTGGCGCAGCGCGTCGACTTCGCTGTAGACGTTGTCCAGGGTGTTCTGCAGGCGTCTGGCGTGGCGAATCATGGTCTCGCCGTACAGCGTCGGGACCACGCCTCTGGCATGTCGCTCGAAAAGCGCGACGCCAAGCCCGTCTTCCAGCTCCTTCAACAGCTTAGAAATGGCCGGCTGGGAGATCCCCAGCCCTTCGGCGGCGCGATTGAGGTTGCCGGTGTCGCCTAGCGCCACCAGCAAAGGGATGTGGCGGTTCTTCAGACGAGCCCGAACGAACCAGTTGCTGTTGATCGGCTTCATGTTGGGTATATCCGTTTGCGTATAGGTGCGGCGAGATTTTGTATTTGTTGATGATGGCTGCGCTCTTTAATCTTTTCAACAGCGGGACAGGCAACAAGAAGCACTGTCACCGCGGCCGAGATGCCGAATAACAATAAGTGGAGAGGCAACCATGCAACCGAGTATTCCCCGTGCCGGTCTTGTCCTTGCGGCGAGCCTGATCCTTACCTCCGGCAGTGTCGCCGCTGCTCAGGACTGGAAGTTCCAGATCAACGTCAACGCGGGCGACGATGAGTACCGCATCGCCCAGCAATGGGCCAAGAGCGTTGGCGAAAAAACCGGCGGTGAGATCAACATCGAAGTTCTGCCCACCGGCACCATCGTCGGTAACAACGAGACGCTGGATGCGGTCGGCGCCGGCATCATCCAGGGCCATATCACCGACCCAGGCTATTTTTCAGGCAAGAATCCGGCGTTCGCGGTGTACGGCAACATGGTGGGCGCCTGGAGCGGCCCGGCGCCGTTCCTCGACTACATGCGCAATGCGGGCGGGGAGGCGGGCTACAACCGCCTGGTCGAGCCCTACAACGTTCACCTCATTCGCGCCGGTGCCGTAGGCGCCGAGTCGCTGATCAGCAAGCGCAAGATCGAGAGCCTCGATGACCTCAAGGGGCTGAAGGTGCGCGCGCCGGAAGGCATGGTCTCCAACATCTTCAAGCTGGTCGGTGCGGCACCGGTGAATCTGCCGACTTCCGAGGTGTACACCGGGCTGGAAAAAGGTGTGATCGACGCGGCCGATTACACGGTGTTCTCCACCAACTACCAACAGGGCTATCACAAGTACGCGCCGTTCGCCGTGTATCCCGGCTTCCACTCGATGCCGATGAAGGACATTTCGGTCAACAAGGCGCTGTGGGACGAGCTGTCGCCTGAGCAGCAGAAGATTCTCGAAGACTCGGTCGATGCCTTCACCGAGCAACTGGTCAGCGATCTGCAGAAGAAAGACGAGGAGCAGGTGGCGCTGGCCAAGCAGAAGGGCGACGTGACTCTGACTTCGCTTTCCGAGGGCGAGCTGAAGAAGTTCCGTCAGTCCGCCCGGGACGAGTGGTCGCGCTGGCGTGATCGCAGTCCCCAGGCCAAGGAGGCGGTGGATTCGATCCAGACCTATCTGCAAGACAAGGGAATGCTCTAGGTCGCCATTCGCGACACCCCTTCTTCGATGACCAACGGCTTTCCGGCTACGGCCGGATAGTCCGAGGAGCTCTGCCGTGAAAAAACCTCAACCTTCCTCCGATCATCTGGATGTCTGCGCGCCCGAACCGGGGCATGGGCTGCTTGACCGCGGCATTCGTCGAGCCGGTCAGATAATCGCCTGGCTGGTATTTCTCGCCATGCTGGTCAGTGTGTTCGAAGTCATCATGCGCTACGGCTTCAACTCACCCACCGAGTGGGCGCACGAAACCACGACCTTCCTGGTGGCTGCCATCTTCGCGCTGGGTGGGCCCTATGCGCTGGCGACCAACCGGCACATCCAGATTCGCATCCTGCTCGACCGCCTTTCACCGCGTAAGCGGAGCTGGCTGGAGCTGCTGAACCTGGTGCTGGGCATCCTGTTCTGTCTGGCGATCGGTTATGCCGCCTGGGTGCTGGCCTACAACGCGACTCATGCGCCCGATGGCAGCTGGCGCCTGGAAACCTCGGGATCGTCCTGGAACCAGCCGCTTCCGGCATTCACCAAGATCGTCATCCTGGTCTCCATCGCGCTGATGTGCGTGCAGCAAGTGGTGCGGATCGCGACTCACCGACGCGCGCGTCTTGATACGGATGCCACGAAATGAGCATCGAGATCGCAACCTACCTGATGATTTTCGCGATCTTCGCGTTGCTGGTGCTGGGGCTACCGTTGGCGTTCGTCACCGGCCTGGTCGCCGCAGGCTTCACCTTTGGCTGGTTCGGCCCGGTGGCCGTGCCGCTGGTGGCCAGTCGCATGTTCGGCTTCATTACCGAATATTCGCTGGTGGCCGTGCCGATGTTCGTCTTCATGGCGGGCTTGCTGGACCGATCGGGGCTGGCGCGGGATCTGTTCAATTCCATGCGCTTCTTCGCCGGCCGGCTGCCGGGCGGGGTGGCGGTACAGACCATCGTCGTGGCGTTCTTTCTCGCTGCCATCTCCGGAATCATCGGCGGCGAAATCGTCCTGCTCGGTGTGCTGGCGCTGCCGCAGATGCTGCGCCTGGGCTACGACAAGCGCATCGCCATCGGCGTGGTCTGTGCGGGTGGTTCATTGGGCACCATGGTGCCGCCCTCGATCGTGCTGATCATCTATGGCCTGATCGCCAGCGTCTCCATTGCCGACCTGTTCAAGGCAGCGATCGTTCCTGCAGCGCTGCTGATGGGCAGCTACATGCTCTACGTGGTGGTGATGTGCATGCGTTATCCGCACATGGGCGGTGCGCATCAGGAGAAGGATGCCAGCGTGCCGCGATTGACGCTCGGCGAGGCGTTCAAGGGCATGTTCTTTCCGATCGCCATCGCCGGCCTGGTACTCGGCAGCATCTACGGCGGTATCGCTTCGGTCACCGAGGCGGCCGCCATGGGCGCGCTGGGCGTGCTGCTGGCGGTACTGGTGCGCGGCGAATTCAGCCTCAAGCTGCTTCAGGAGAGCCTGACCCAGACCCTGGAAACCTGCGGGATGATCGTCTGGATCGGTATCGGCGCGGCCTGTCTGGTGGGGGTTTACAACCTGATGGGCGGCAACCGCTTCGTCTCGGCGGCAATCACCGGTTTGGACGTCGCGCCCTTCGTCATCGTGCTGGTGATGATGCTGATCTTCCTGCTGCTGGGCATGTTCCTCGACTGGATCGGCATCGCCATGCTCTGCCTGCCGATTTTCGTGCCCATCGTCGTCGCGCTCGGCTACGACCCGGTGTGGTTCGGCATCCTCTTCGCGGTGAGCATGCAGGTGTCTTACATATCACCCCCATTCGGCCCTGCTGCCTTCTATCTCAAGAGTGTGGCGCCGCCCGATATCACCCTGACCGACATCTTCCGCTCGATGGTGCCCTTCATCGTCATCCAGATAGCGGTGCTCGGCCTGTTGCTCTACTTCCCGGCCATCTCGACCTGGCTGTTGTAACCCAACCCGAACGTTAAACCTGGCGGGCCCGGTGGGCTGGCCGACGAAAACAGGTGTATCGCAATGACTGATAAACGCCCCCTGCGCTCCGCTCAATGGTTTGGTACCACTGACAAGAACGGCTTCATGTACCGCAGCTGGATGAAGAACCAGGGCATCCCGGATCACGAATTCCAGGGCAAGCCGATCATCGGCATCTGCAACACCTGGTCGGAGCTGACGCCGTGCAACGCGCACTTCCGCAAGATCGCCGAGCACGTGAAGAAAGGTGTGCTGGAGGCGGGCGGCTTTCCGGTCGAATTCCCGGTGTTCTCCAATGGTGAATCGAACCTGCGACCCACCGCCATGCTGACCCGCAACCTGGCCAGCATGGATGTGGAAGAGTCGATTCGCGGTAACCCGGTGGATGCCGTCGTGCTGCTGGTCGGCTGTGACAAAACCACCCCGGCGCTGCTGATGGGCGCGGCCAGCTGCGACGTGCCGGCCATCGTCGTCACCGGAGGGCCGATGCTCAACGGCAAGCACAAGGGGCGTGACATCGGTGCCGGGACCATCGTTTGGCAGATGCACGAGCAGTACAAGGCCGGGCAGATCGACCTCAATGAGTTTCTCTCTGCCGAGGCCGGCATGTCGCGTTCGGCGGGCACCTGCAACACCATGGGCACCGCCTCGACCATGGCCTGTATGGCCGAAGCGCTGGGCACTTCATTGCCTCACAACGCGGCGATTCCGGCCGTGGACTCACGGCGCTACGTGCTGGCGCACCTGTCCGGCATGCGCATCGTCGAGATGGTCGAGGAGGACCTGCGGCTGTCCAAGGTGCTGACCAAGCAAGCCTTCGAAAACGCCATCCGCGTCAACGCCGCCATCGGTGGTTCGACCAATGCGGTGATCCACCTCAAGGCGATCGCCGGGCGGATTGGGGTCGAACTGGATCTGGATGACTGGACTCGTATCGGCCGCGGCATGCCCACCATCGTCGACCTGCAGCCTTCCGGGCGCTTCCTGATGGAAGAGTTCTACTACGCCGGTGGATTGCCGGCGGTGATCCGCCGGCTGGGTGAACATCAGCTGTTGCCCAATCCCGATGCGCTGACCGTCAATGGCAAATCACTCTGGGACAACTGCGTTCAAGCCCCGATCTACGGCGAGGACGAGGTCATTCGCGCGCTGGACAATCCGCTACGCAAGGACGGCGGCATCTGCGTATTGCGCGGCAATCTCGCGCCCAGCGGTGCGGTGTTGAAACCCTCGGCGGCAACGCCGGAGCTGATGAAGCATCGCGGTCGCGCGGTGGTGTTCGAGGACTTCGACGACTACAAGGCGCGCATTGCCGACCCCGACCTGGACGTCGACGAAACCTGCATCCTAGTCATGAAAAACTGCGGACCCAAGGGTTATCCCGGTATGGCCGAGGTCGGCAACATGGGCCTGCCGCCGAAGGTATTGGCCAAGGGAATCACCGACATGGTGCGGATCTCCGACGCCCGTATGAGCGGTACCGCTTACGGCACCGTGGTCTTGCATGTCGCGCCGGAAGCCGCAGCGGGTGGACCGCTGGCGGTGGTGCGCAACGGTGATTTCATCGAGCTGGACTGTTACGAGGGCCGTCTGCATCTGGATGTCTCGGATGCCGAGCTGGAGGAACGGCTGGCGGCGTGGCAAGCGCCGCAGGGCCTGCTGTGGGACGGTGGTTATCGGCGGCTGTTCGTGGAGCATGTGATGCAGGCCGACGAGGGCTGCGACTTCGACTTCCTCGTCGGTTGCCGTGGCGCCGAGGTTCCGCGCCATTCCCACTAACGGGCCTTCGCCGTTGGGTAATCAGGCGCCGACATCATCGGCGGACTCTACGAGCGGGGCGCTGCGGGCCGCTCCGCGAGTGGGGTAGCAACTGCTGGCGTAGCGGGGGCCTTGAGGCAGCTGGTAATTACCGTCGCCAGGATGATCAGGGTGCCGCCGAGCAGCATGCGCAGGGTGGGCTGTTCGTTGAACAACCACCACGCAAAGGCGATCCCGTAGACCGGCTCGAGGGCGAAAATAACCGCGGTGGTCCGAGCCTTCAGTACTTTGAGGCTCGCCACAAACAGGCTGTGCGCCAGCCCCGTGCAGAACACACCAAGCAATGCCAACCATAGCCAATCCAGTGCCGGCACTGCCGGTAGCGCGGTCCAGGTGAAGGGCACCAGGCACAACAGGATGGTGCCGTTTTGCCAAAGTGCGGCCTGGACTGGATCGACACCGCGGGTGACGGCTCGGTTGAGCAGAGAGAGCAGGGCGAACGTCAGGCCCGAGAGGATGCCGTAGAGCAGCCCAACGGTGCTTTCGCTGGCGAGATCGAAGTGTGGCGTTACCAACAGCAGGCCTGCGCATACCAGCCCTACCATGGCGAACTCGATCGGTCGGGTGCGCTCGCGGAACAGCAGCCCTTCAAGCAATACCGTGAAGGCCGGGAAACTGGCGAAGCCCAGCGTGGCGATGCCGACCCCGCCGACCTTTACCGCCAGGAAGAAGGTCAGCCAGTGCCCGCCCAGGAGAACCCCGCCGAGCAACAGGCCGACCCGCTGGCGAGAGCTTGCGCGGGCGCTGTTGCTGCGAAGCAGCTGGCTGGCCAGTACCAGCGCCACGACGGCAAAGCCGGCTCGGCCGAAGGTGATGATCAGGGGTGTGCTTGCCGCCAGTTTGCCGAATATCCCGGACAACCCGAACATCAGCGCACCGAAGTGAATCGCCAGCAGGGCGTTGCGATGGGTCATGGTCTGACGTCCAGCGCGGGTCGGCAACGTCGGGTAAGGACGGCCGATAGATCGATACGAAACATATGCGCCTCACGGTGGGATGCCTCGTGGCATCGTGAATAACAGTGAGTGCTTATGCTACGGCGCGGGAGACGATCGGTCTGTCGCTTCACTCTCGCAGTTTGTCGTGCGCCTCGCGCCGGATCACGCGGGGCGTGGTTCCGTATTCGCGGGCGAGTGCGGCGGTAAAGGCACTTTGCGAGGCATAGCCGACGCGCGCGGCGATCTCGCCGACCGTCAGCCGCGTGCTCAATAGCAGCGCCCGGCCTTGATGCAGGCGGCGCAGCCGAACGAATTCCTGTGGCGTTTGCCCGGTTTCACTGGCGAAGCGCGCGTGGAAACGCGCCACGGAAAGGCCGGCCAGTCGTGCCAGGTCCCTGACCTCGAGCGGATGGGCCAGATGTCGGTCGATGTGGTCGCGAAGCGAGGCCAGCGGCAGTGGGCGTTGCCAGCCTGCCGGCTCGCAACCGTTGGCGAGGCTGGCCAAGAGCAGGGTTGCGCCTTGCTCGCTGATGATCGGGTCGTTGACCGGGCTGGCTGCGAGCCAGCCAACCAGTTGGCTTTGCATCGGGTTCAGGTGCAGCGCTGCGCTTTGCTCCAGCAAGCGCCGGGCGGAGTCGCTGTGATGGCCGAGGCGTTGCTGCAGCCAGTCGCCGTCCGGAATGTCCAGCACCAGGCACATGCTCCCGTCAGGGCTGCCACAGGCGTGGCGCGCCTCGCTGGGCACGACGGCGAGGAACTGCTGCTGGATACGGCTGCCCTGGCCCTCGATCTCGAAGTCCAGACGCCCGCGCAAACCGAACACCAGCTGCGTGTGATGGTGACTGTGGATGATCTGGTCGTGGTTGTAATGACGCAGGGACAGAATGGGCGACATGGTGACCTCGACTGCATGCGGATGGCGTGGCCGGCTGCGGTTGGATCGGCTGCGCGGCGGCGCCGGTATCACATGATGACCTTGTCGCGCAGCTTGTCGGCGGCCTGATTGAGGGCCTGGATCACGCGTTCCTTGTCGAAGTTCTGCACCCCGTTGGTGTCCAGGTACATCGAAAACCCCGGCAGCTCATGCTCGACGAAGCTGCTGGTAGCGCCGAGATCGCGGCGGAAATCCACCACCTGATAGATCTGTACGGGACGCGAGAACCCCTTGACCGTAATCTGGCCATTGTCGCGGCACATGATCACGTCTTTGACCAGCGAATAGGTTTCGTGAGAGATCAGGATCTCGCCGGCTTCGGCGGAGCTCTCCAGGCGGCTGGCCAGGTTCACTTCGCGACCGATGATGGTGTAGTCCATGCGGGTATCGGCACCGAAATTGCCGACGGTGCAGTAGCCGGTGTTGATCCCCATGCGGATTTCCATCGGTTTGGTGATGCCCTGGGCGCGCCATTGCTGGCGCAGGACTTTCATGTGCTTGCGCATGGCGATGGCCATCGATACCGCAGCCACCGCATCCTTTTTCGCGCCCTGGCTGGTGGGGTCGCCGAAGAACACCATCACACAGTCGCCCACGAACTTGTCGATGGTGCCGCCGTATTTGAGGGTGATCTTCGACATCTCGTTGAGGTAGTTGTTGAGCAGATCGGTCAGGGCTTCGGCTTCCAGCTCTTCGGAGAGTTCGGTGAAGCCTTTGATGTCGGAGAAGAACACGGTGAGCTTCTTGCGCTGGGTTTCCAGGCGGACGCTGCGCTTGCCGGAGAAAATGGATTCCCACACCTGAGGCGAGAGGTACTTGGCGAGGTTGCGGGCCAAACGTGCTGCTTTGGCCTGCTCGGCCTCGACTTCGCGGCGTGCTTGCGCCAGTCGTTCACCTTGCTGGTGCACGTAGTAGGCGGTGATGCAGACGTACAGGGTGGTGAACAGGATGCTGACAGCCGCCACCAGCGGAGGCGTTGCCAGGTCCAGGCGCAGCGGTACCAGCAGGCTGGCCAGCCCCATGCCGCCGGCCACCAGCAGGGCCGTCAGCAATAGATGGCGCAAACTGCCGATGACCAGCGCGCTGAAACCCAGGGTCAGCAGGAACATCAGGCTGGGCACCAGGCTGCAGCCGAGCAGCACGATGCCGGCACCCGCGTTCAGGGCGTCGAGAGACAGCAGGGTTTGCGAGGTGCGTTCAGGGTGCTCGCGCTTGAAGCGGTAGCTCAGGTGATAGGCGAAATGCGGATATAGCAGGGTGTAGGGCACCATCCATAACAGATCGAGTGCGAATTGCTGGGTATAAACACCGGCGGCAAGTGTGGCGGCACAGCTCAGATAGGCTAAAACCCGGGCGTAGTACTCGCGCAGCGGGCGAGTCGCGAGGCCGTTTCGCCGTTCACCGGTCACGGTTGGCATGGTGGTTACTGTCCCTGAAAGATTCAACCGCTCTAGCATGCGATGTTCGAGTCGAATGTGCGTCGTGCGGTGCTGATCGGTGATCATAACCAAGTCACCGCCGATGCGCCAAACCACCCATCTCAATCCGTGACGAGGCGCGGTAAATCGGTTGTACGACCAGCTCGGCGGTTAGAAACGGATCTTTCCGGTCAGCATATCCTTGAGCATTACCCAGTCACCCAGGAAGCTGTACAGCGGATACTGGAATGTCGCCGGTCGGTTCTTTTCGAAGATGAAATGCCCGATCCAGGCGAACCCGTAGCCGGCCAGGGGCATAGCCAGCAGCCAGAGCCATTGCTGGCTGACCAATGCATAGGCCAGTATGCCCAGCACCAGCAGGCTACCGGCGTAATGCAGGCGACGGCAGACGGGGTTGCTGTGTTCGGCCAGGTAGAACGGGTAGAAATCGGCGAATCTCGTAAAGCGTTCGGCGGCATGCGTGCTCATGTTGCACCTCTTGTTGTCGTTGACATCGCAGTCTAGATTCATCGATGGCTCCTGGCCACGCCGTCTGCCGGATCATCGCTCGACGCCTCGTCGCGACTGCGGCGGTCGGGCCCGCGCCGACATGGCGGAACTTGTACCACCGCCCGGCGCCTTAATGTTCATCCGCTCGAAACGGTGGCATGCTCCTGCCGCTTTGCCTTCTCTCTATCACTAGGACGACCAACCTTTGGCCAGTAGCTTGCTTGCCTTGATCGACGACATCGCCACCGTTCTGGATGACGTCTCCGTCATGACCAAAGTCGCTGCGAAGAAAACCGCAGGTGTGCTCGGAGACGATCTGGCGCTTAACGCGCAACAGGTTACCGGGGTAAAGGCCGACCGAGAGCTGCCTGTCGTCTGGGCGGTTGCCAAGGGCTCGCTACGTAACAAACTGATTCTGGTGCCGGCCGCGCTGTTGATCAGCGCGTTCATTCCCTGGGCAGTCACGCCGCTGCTGATGCTTGGGGGCGCCTTTCTCTGTTTCGAGGGTTTCGAGAAGCTGGCACACCGCTTTCTGCATGCCGATGATGACGCTCATGCTCGGCAGATCGATGCGCTGTCCGATCCGAGCGTCGATATGGTTGCCTTCGAACGGGACAAGATCAGCGGTGCGGTGCGCACCGATTTCATTCTGTCGGCTGAAATCATCGCCATTACGCTCGGTACGGTGGCCACGGCATCGTTCGCCGAGCAGGTGCTGGTTCTCGCTGGCATCGCCATCATCATGACGATCGGCGTGTATGGCGTGGTGGCCGGTATCGTCAAGTTGGACGATGCCGGGCTGGCGCTGAGCAAAAGCGCGAACGGCGCAGCGCAGCGGATCGGACGCGCAATTCTCGCAGTCGCCCCTTGGCTGATGAAATCCTTGTCAGTGGTGGGCACCGCTGCCATGTTCATGGTCGGCGGCGGCATCCTCACCCATGGCTTCAAGACCGTGCACGAGTGGATCGAGAGCAGCGCCGAGCACACGGTAGCGCTGCCGTATTTCGGCTCGGTGCTTGCCGGGCTGACTCCGACGGTGCTCGACGCGGCTTTCGGCATCCTCGCCGGTGGCTTGGTCTTCGCCGCCGTTACGCTTGGTGGTCGGCTGATCAAGCGCAAGGGCTGATCGCTTAGCCCCCAACAATGGCCGATCGGCCCAGAACACTCGCAGGCTTATCACAGGAGGCAGACAGTGGACGCATTCATGCAGGCGGCGCTCGATGAGGCGAAGAAGGGGTTGGCTGAGGGTGGGATACCCATCGGCTCGGTCATCGTTCATCGAGGGCAAATCATCGGCCGAGGACATAATCGGCGGGTGCAACAAGGCAGCGCCGTGCTGCACGGGGAAATGGATGCCTTCGAGAACGCCGGCCGGCAACCGGCGAGCGTCTATGCCGACTCGGTGCTCTACACCACGCTGTCGCCCTGTTCGATGTGCAGCGGCGCCATCCTGCTGTACGGAATCCCCAAGGTCGTGATTGGCGAAAACCAGACCTTCATGGGCGAGGAGCGACTGCTACGCGATCGTGGTGTCGAGATCGACGTGCTGCAGGACGCGACCTGCATCGAGATGATGCGCGGCTTCATCGCCCAGCGCCCTGAGCTGTGGAACGAAGACATCGGTGAGTTGTAACGCCGCTCAGTGACGCCAGAACGAGGGCGTCAGCATGACCAGCACGGTGATGATTTCCAGGCGACCGAGCAGCATGCCGAGCGACAGCAGCCACTTTGCGGAATCCGGCAGGGTCGAGAAATTACCCGCCGGACCGATGATGGGTCCCAGGCCCGGACCGACGTTGCAGACGGCAGTTGCCGCCGCGGTCAAGGCCGTCAGCATGTCCAGACCCAAGAGCGCGAGCGCCAGGGCCAGCGCGCCGATGGTGATGGTGAAAAAGAACGAGAAGGTCAGGATCGACCGGACGATTTCTTCGTCGAGCGGGTGGCGATTGTATTGCTGCTTGATCACCGCCCGGGGGTGGACCAGTTGCGCCAGGTTGGCACGCAGTAAGGAATAGGCCACCTGGAAACGGAAAATCTTCAGGCCGCCGGACGTCGAGCCGGAGCAGCCACCGATGAAGGTCAGGTAGAAAAACGCCAGTACCGCGAATTCCCCCCACTGGGTGTAGTCACCCAGCGCGAAGCCGGTCGTCGTGACCACCGAGACGACGTTCAGCGACACGATACGAAGCGCGTCGAGGAAGTCGTAGTCGGAATTGAGCGTCAGCCAGATGGCGAACGCGATGCACATCGCGAACAGCATCGCGACAAAGCCTTGCACCTGTTGATCGTGGATCAGGGCGTAGCGGTTTCCCCGCACCGTCGAGACCATCAGGATGAAAGGCAAGCCGCCCAGCAACATGAAGACGACCGCGGTCCAATGCGCGGCGGGCGAGAACTTGCCCATGGAGCTGTCCGAGGTGGAGTAACCGCCGGTGGAGATGGTGGTCATGGCATGGTTGATCGCCTCGAACGGGGTCATGCCGCTGAGCCAGTAGCAGATGCCACAGAGCAAGGTGAGTGCGAGATAGACGAACAGGATCGACTTGGCCATCACGTGCGAGCGGGGCATTGCCTTTTGCGACCAGTCCGACGACTCGGTCTGGAACAGGCGCATCCCGCCGATGCGCAACAACGGCAGGATCGCAACGGCCATGCCGATAAAGCCGATCCCGCCCAGCCATTGAAGCATCGATCGCCACATCAGCAGCCCCGGCGACGCGGTGTCCAGGCCGGAAAGTACGGTCGATCCGGTGGTGGTGATCCCCGACATGGTCTCGAAGAAGGCATTCGTGTAGCTGATGTGGTGGATCAGCATCATCGGCAGCGCAGCGAAGCAGCACACCACCAGCCAACTGACCGTCGTCAGGAAATACATGTCGCGCGGACGCAATTGAGCCAGTTCGGGGCGGCCCGGAGCTACCAGTGCGATGCCGGAGCTGAAGGTGATCAGGCTGGCCCAGAGAAAGGCCTGGAGATCGTCGGTGCGATCGAAGGCGAACAGCGTGATCATCGGAATGACCATGCTGACAGCGAGGGTGATCAGGAAGATGCCGAGAATGAAACCGATAATGCGCAGCGTCGGCAAGGCCATTTTTGATTGATGCTCGGCTCGAAAAATGAGGCGGTCATTCTACCCCTGTCACCGCGGCAGTAAACCGGCGATCGGCCTGGCGAAAAATCTTTTGCGACGGGGCAGGTGAGGCTCTTCCCAAGTTCGTGGCGATGAATAAAATAGCCGCCCGGTGCCGGCCCTTTGCCGGTTTCTCGGTATTCATCCTTCCATGTCGATCGACAATCCCTGCCTCACGTGCGGCGCTTGCTGCGCGTACTTTCGTGTGTCTTTCTTCTGGGGCGAATGCGCCTCGTCCGGCGGTACCGTTCCGGATGCCGCCACCGTCCAGGTCAGCCCGTTCCATGTCGCGATGCTGGGGACCGAGTCCAAGCCGGCACGTTGTGTTGGGCTCATGGGCGACGTCGGTTGCGGGGTGCGCTGCACGATGTATGAACAGCGGTCGAGCACCTGCCGCGAGTTCGAAGCGTCCTGGGCCGATGGTCAGCACAACGCGCATTGCGATGCCGCCCGTGCTGCCCATGGCTTGCCTCCGTTGACGCCGCCACTGGAGCCACAGCTTTCACCCGACCGGGTGGCCTGACCTCCAGCGGTACGTGCTTGGTGCCATCGATTGCCACACGAACGTGCCGACACCCTAGAATGTCGGATTCGTTTTTGGAGGTTTCAGATGGATGCTCTCGAACTGTTGCTAAACCGTGTTTCCGTAACGCGGCTCGTGGATCCGGCACCGACCGCTGCCCAGCTGGATGTACTGCTTCGCGCCGCGTTGCGCGCCCCGGATCACGGCCAGCTTCGACCCTGGCGTTTCCTGACGGTCCAGGGCGAGGCGCGGACGCGACTGGGAGAGCTGTTTGCCGATGCGCTTCGCTTACGCGAGCCGGATGCGACCGAAGAGGCTCTGCGCAAGCCGCGCAAGATGCCGCTGCGCGCGCCGATGGTACTGATCGTCATCGCCCGGGTACTGCCGCATCCGAAGATCCCGGCGTCCGAACAGGTGCTCGCGGTTGCCTGTGCGGCGCACGGTATATTGCTGGCCGCACATGCACAGGGGCTCGGCGCTGTCTGGCGAACCGGCGAATATGCCTATGACCGGCACGTGGCCGAGCAGTTGGGCCTGGCCGAGGATGAGCAGGTGTTGGGATTCATCTATCTTGGCACCCCTGAGGGTGACCTTCGTACGCCGCCAGAGCTGGATCCGCGCTCGTTCGTCGCCTCGTGGGACGGCACGCAGTAGCGTCAATCCAGGCGAGCAGGGGCTGTACGGTTCGGGCTCAGTGGCAGTTTCAAACTGGCGACGAAGCCGCCGCGCGGATGATTGCTCAACAGCAACTCGCCGCCGTGTCGCTCGGCGGCGCGACGGGCGATCGCCAGACCTAACCCGTGGCCGGCCGTGGTCTGCCCGGGAGCACGGAAGAAGGGTTCGCTCAGCCGCGCGAGATGAGCGTCGTCGACGCCCGGCCCGTGATCGCGGATGCTCAGGAGCAACCAGTCGCCATCCTTTCTGGCGCCCAGCTCGATCGGTTCGCCTTCGGGATTGAAGCGCAGCCCATTGCGCAGCAAATTATCCAGTGCCCGCTCGAGCATGTCCGGCCAGCCGCGCACTGCGATATCGGCGTCCATTCTGGTTTCGATGCGCTGGGCTGGCGCGACGATTCGCGCATTCTCCGCCAACTGCTCGAACATTGCTGGCAGATCGACATTCGAGGCAGCGCCTGGGTCAGCATCCAGGCGTGCGAGCTGCAGAATCTCGCTGATCAAGGCTTCCAGCCGATCGCACTCCTTGGCCAGGCGCGGCCAGATGACTTCACGCTCCGCTGGTGTTGCCCGCTCGGCAAGCGCAAGGGCAATACGTAAACGCGCCAGTGGCGAACGCAGTTCGTGGGATACGTCGCGTAATAGCTGTCTCTGGCTGTTGATCAAGCTTTGCAGTCGCGCCCCCATGCGGTTGAAGTCCTTGGCCAGCACACCGAGTTCGTCACGCCGGTTCGCCAAGCGGGCCAGGGAATTCTGTTGATAGGTGGTCTGACCCAGGTCGTGGACGGCGCCGCGCAGGCGATCGAGCGGGCGGGTGATGGACAAGGTGAGCAGCAGACTGAAGCCGGTCAGTACGACCAGGGCGATGGCGATCGCGCTCAATGGCCAGAACAGGCTGCCGCGATGCCACGCTTGCAGTTCGGAGTTGGGGATCCGGTAGATGAACAGGTAGGTCTCGCCCGAGAGCGGGCTGGTGTAGTCGGTGGTCAGCCGGCGCCAGGGCAGGCCGCCGTCACGGTTCTCCTGGCGTGCCTCGAACGCGGCGGCGCGAGCTGGAAAGGTGCCGCGAATGGCGGGCTGGCCATTCTCGGCCAGCACCTGCACGTCAATGTGGAAGCGGCGACGGTGCTGCTCGAGGAGGAATTGCGCGGCGATCGGGCCCTGGCGCTCGTAAACGCTGGTCCAGATTTCGGCGAGATTCCTCACCCCGGGGTGGCGGTTGATGATCCAGCTGTCCTGGTTCAGTGCGTGTCCCAACAGCACGGCGAGGCCCGCTGCCAGTGCGATGGCAAGCCAGAAGGTCGCAAGAATGCGCCAGAACAGTGATCGCACCGGTCATATCTCCACGGCAAAGCCCGAGCTGCGCTGCGCGAGGCAGAGCGGGTCGGGCGGGTTGGTTCAGGTCAGGTTCGGAAGCGTCAGCTCTTCTGATCGCGCTCGGCTTTCCATTGCTTGAACTCGGCACGTTCGGCTCGCTTGGCTTCCATCTTCTTGTGCATCTCGTCGAATTGCTTCTGCTGTTCAGGCTTGAGCAGGTCACGCATCTGCTTGTGCGTCTTTGCCTGGCTGCTGGCCAGTTCGTCCTGCATCTCCTTGCGCTCGGCTTTGGGCAGCTTGTCGAGGTAGCGCTGGGTGATCTCGCGGTGGGTCTGCATCTGCTCGCCCATCAGCTTGCGCATCTGGCTTTGCTGCTCCTTGGTCAGGTCGAGCTGCTCGAACGGCGTGTGTTCTCTACGGTGGTGTTGGCCGTCTTCGGGCATGGCCATGGCAACGGCGGGGAGGGTAGAGGCGAATAGCAGGGCGATCAGTGTCTTGCGCATCATGGTTTCTCCTGTAGATGGAAACCGATCGCCAGAGGGGCCTGTAGACAGGTTCTGGCTTCGACCGGATGAGCGCAGTCTATGGCGCGCAAGGTCAAGCGCGGTCAGCTCAGGGTAAAGGCTGGGTAAAGCCGTTCAGGAAGCGTAGAGGTAGCCGCGGCTGCGCAGTGCGACTATGCGTGGACGCCCGTCGGGATGCGGCCCGAGCTTGCGGCGCAGGTTGCTGACGTGCATGTCCAGGCTGCGGTCGTACAAGGTCAGTTTGCGTCCCAGGGCGAGCTGCGCCAGGGCTTGCTTGTCGAGCGGCTCACCGGGCTGGCTGAGCAGCGCCTCGAGGATACGCCCCTCGGACAAGGTCAGGGTCACTTCGTGCTCGCCGACATTGGCAACGCCTCGGGCCGGGCTGTAGCAAAGGTCGCCCAGCTCCAGCTGGGTCGGCGCGCTCGCAGGTTGGCTGCGCCGCAGCACTGCGCGTAGCCGCGCGGTGAGCTCGCGGGGGTCGCATGGCTTGGCCAGATAATCATCGGCGCCGAGCTCCAGGCCAAGAATGCGGTCCAGCGGCTCACCGCGGCCTGAGAGCATCAATACCGGCAGGTCGGGATGTTCGCTACGCAGTTGCTTGAGCAGTTCGAGGCCACTGCCGTCGGGCAGCATCACATCGAGGACCACCGCCGCCGGTTGATGCTCGGCCAGCGCAGCGCGTGCGCTCTGCCCGTCATGACAGGCGTGGGCGACGAACCCTTCCTGGGCCAGCCAGCTGACCAACAGTTCGCAGAGTTCTTCATCGTCGTCGATCAGTAGCAGTTCGCTCATGCTCTTGCTCGTACTCGCTTCAATTCAGCCATTGCCGGCGCCGGCGCCCCCGGGTGGTCAGCACGCCGAGCAGAAAACCCAGCACCCCGACGCCGCCACCAACGGCAAACCACTGTTGCTGGTCGTTCAGCAGGGGCGGCTGTAGCTTCGGTTGCCCTTGTTGCAGCTGCATACGCAGCCGATGGTTCTCCTGGCGCAGATGCGACAGCTGAGCCCGTTCGGCGTCGGCGATCGCCGTATCGAGGCCGGCGCTCAGCGATTCGCGTTGCACCTCGTTGTCGGGCAGGCTTTGCGTCAGTTCACCCTGCTGTTCGAGGGTTGGGGCGGTCGTATCTTCGTCAGCTTGTGCCGAAGCCATGGCAAGACTCAGAACAAGCATCAGGGGCAGCGAACCTTGGCGCATCGGAACTCCTTTTTCCTCAACGGCCGCAGAATCGCGGCCTGACCATCTGTGGCGTGGGCGATCGATTCAGGGGAAGACTTGCTTGAACGGTTTGACCACGACCTCTCCGTAGACGCCGGCGGCCTTGTAAGGATCGGCCGCGGCCCAGGCTTCGGCGGCCTGCAGGGAGTCGAACTCAGCGACTACCAGGCTTCCGGTAAAACCGGCCTCTCCCGGGTCATTGCTGTCGATCGCCGGATGCGGGCCGGCCAGAACCATGCGGCCCTCGTTCTTCAACTGTTCGAGACGCGCCAGGTGAGCCGGGCGGGCGGCCAGGCGGCTTTGCAGCGAGCCGGGTACGTCGGTAGCGATGATGGCGTAGAGCATGTTGCCTCCTAGGGTTGTTCGGGTGCGGGGCGCACGTGGCGCACCAGGTAGATCGCCTGGCCCGCCATGAAAAGCAGGGTCAGCCCGAGGCTGCCGAAGACCTTGAAGTCGACCCAGATGGACGGGTAGACGAAGGCCACGAACAGGTTGGCGAAACCGCAGACGAGAAAGAACAGGATCCAGGCCACGTTCAGTTGCGCCCATTGCGCCGGCTTCAACTGCACGGCATGGCCGATCATGCGTTGGATCAACGGCTTATCGCCAATGAAATGGCTACCGATGAAGGCCAGCGCAAACAGCCAGTTCAGGACCGGTGCCTTCCACTTGAGGATGGTCTCGCTGTGCAGCGCCAGCGTCAGTCCGCCAAACAGCAGGCAGGCGCCCAGCGTCAACCATTGGCCTTTTTCCAGGCGGCGCTGGTGAATGAACAACCCTGCGTAGACGATGACCGAACTGACGATGAGCACGGCCGTGGCATTGAAAATACCTCCGACGGTGAGGCTCAGGTCGGCCACTTCGAAGGTTCTGGGCTCGAGCTTGTAGGTTATGAAGAACAGCAACAGCGGGATGAAATCGATTATTTGTTTCACGAGAGAGAGCCAGAAGCGGTTAGTGGCCGGCATAATACCAAACCGCGTCCTTGGCAGAATGCCATACGCCGGTCAATTCGGGGACGTGGCTCAAGCTTTGACGAGGCGGATGACGGCACGAGTGCTGGCCCTGACGGTCAGAAACGTAAGTCGCCAACCTCCTGGAGAATAGGTCGGAATGATTGTTGATCTGCATTGCCACAGTACCGCCTCGGATGGTGTGCTAGCACCCGAGGCGCTGGTCGAGCGGGCACATGCACGGGGCATCGAGATGCTCGCGCTGACCGACCACGACACACTGGAAGGCCTTGATGCGGCGCGTGCCAAAGCCGACTCGCTGGGAATCCGGCTGATCAACGGTATCGAGCTGTCCTGCGTCTGGAGCGGCGCCACCGTGCACATACTGGGGTACGCCTTCCGCCAGGATGCTGCGCCTTTGCAGGCTGCCATCGAGGCGCTGCACGACGGCCGCTGGCTGCGTGCGGAGTTGATCGCCCAGCGGCTGGCAGCAAAGGGGATGCCGGGCGCACTGGAAGGTGCTCGGGGCGTCCAGCAGGAACTGGGCGACAGCGGCAATGCCCCGGCGCGGCCACATTTCGCCGAGTTCCTAGTGCGTGCAGGGCATGTCCGTGACCGTGCCGAAGCGTTTCGCAAGTGGCTCGGCTCGGGCAAGCTCGGGGACGTGAAGCAGCACTGGCCGAGTCTCGCGCAGACCGTGACGACCCTGCGCAGCGCCGGTGCCTGGGTTAGCCTGGCGCACCCTTGGCAATATGACCTCACGCGCAGCAAACGGCGCCGTCTGGTCACCGAATTCGCCGAGGCGGGCGGCCATGCATTGGAAGTGGTCAACGGTATGCAGCCGCTGGATCAGGTTGGCGGTCTGTCGATTCTGACCCGTGAGTTCGGTTTGATGGCCAGTGTCGGAAGCGATTTTCATGCACCAGGCGACTGGTCTGAACTGGGAATGTACCGGAGCTTGCCAGAAGATCTGCAGCCTGTGTGGAGGCATTTCGATCATGAACCATGCGAGTCTGTTGCCCGCTGAGCAGGGAGTTTCCATGAGCCAGTTCTTCCAGATTCACCCCGACAACCCCCAGGCCAGGCTGATCAAGCAGGCCGTGGAGATCATTCGCGACGGTGGCGTGGTGGTCTATCCCACCGACTCCTCCTACGCGATCGGCTGCTCGATGGGCAACAAGTCGGGTATCGAGCGGATCCGCCGCCTGCGTCAGCTGGATGACAAGCACAACTTCACGCTGGCCTGCCGCGACCTGTCGCAGCTCGGCCTGTTCGCCAAGGTGGACACCGCTGCGTTCCGTCTACTCAAGACGAACCTGCCGGGGCCCTACACCATCATCCTCAATGCGACTCGCGAGGTTCCACGCATGCTGTTGCATCCCAAACGCCGTACCATCGGCCTGCGGGTGCCGGCGCAACCCATCGCTCAGGCGCTGCTGGCCGAATTGGGCGAGCCCTTGATGAGCGTGAGCCTGATCCTGCCGGGCGAGTCCGAGCCCATGAGCGATCCCTACGAGATCCGCCAGACACTGGAACATCAGGTGGACCTGATCATTGACGGCGGTTACGGTGGCGTCGAAGCGTCCACGGTTATCAGCCTGGTGGATGGCGAGCCGGAGATCGTGCGGGTCGGCTGCGGTGATCCGGCGGCGTTCGCGGGCTGACCGGGCTCACCCTGTCAAGAACCAACAAAGGAAACCCTTTTGAGCTCCATGGATTCGCAGCGACGTGTGGTCTCCGGCATGCGGCCCAACGGCCGCCTTCACCTCGGGCACTATCACGGCGTACTGAAGAACTGGATCAGATTGCAGCACGAGTATCAGTGCTTCTTCTGCATCGTCGACTGGCACGCGCTGACCACCGATCAAGCGGCGGGCCCTGACATAGCGCGCAACGTCCAGGACATGGCAATCGACTGGCTGGCGGCGGGCGTCAGTCCCAGCTCGGCTACCTTGTTCATCCAGTCCCAGGTCCCGGAGCATGCCGAGCTGCATCTGTTGCTGTCGATGGTCTGCCCACTGGCCTGGCTCGAGCGCGTGCCCTCCTATAAAGAGCTGCAGCTCGATTCGCAGCACAAGGACCTCGGCACATACGGCTTCCTCGGCTATCCGTTGCTCCAGGCCGCCGATATTCTGGCCTATCGCGCCGGGGTGGTGCCGGTCGGCGCTGACCAGTTGCCCCATATCGAGTTCGCGCGCGACGTGGCGCGGCGCTTCAACCACCTTTATGGGAGCGAGGAGGATTTCGAGGCGAAGGCCGAAGCGGCGATCCGCAAGCTCGGCAGGAAGAGCTCCAAGCTCTACGCCAGCCTGCGCAAAAGCTACCAGGAGCAGGGTGATCTCGAGGCGCTGAATACGGCGCGAGCCCTGCTCAAGGACCAGCAGACCATCACGCTCGGCGATCAGGAGCGCTTGTTCGGCTATCTGGAAGGGGGCGGCAGACTACTGCTTCCCGAGCCGCAGGCTCTGCTAAGCGATTCACCCAAGGTGTCCGGTCTGGATGGCGGCAAGATGGCCAAATCCGCCAGCAATTCGATTTTCCTGCGCGACACGCCTGCGGACATCGAGGAAAAGATCAAGCGCATGCCGACCGATCCGGCACGTGTCCACCGTCATGATCCCGGCGAGCCGACACGTTGCCCGGCTTGGCAGATGCATCTCGCGCATTCAGGTGATGAGGTCTGTCAGTGGGCTGAACAGGGCTGCCGCACTGCCGGTATCGGTTGCCTGGAATGCAAGGCGCCGCTGATCGAGGCGATCAAGCTGGAGTTGGCACCGCTTCAGGAACGCGCGGCCGATTACGAACAGAATCCGGACCTGGTGCGTAGCATCCTGGCCGAGGGTGCCGAGCAGGCGCGCGATGAGGCCCGCGAAACCCTGGTCGTGGTGCGCCAGGCCATGGGCCTGAGCTATCGCTAGCGCGCGCCGACGGTCCGCCGAACTCCATTCGAATCCCGTACGTTACTTGGAGAGAGCATGCAGCAACCCCAGACCGAGGCGGTAAACGGTCCGCCTGGCGAGCAGCTGCGGCTGGCGCTGGTCTACGGCGAAGCGTTCAACAACCTGCCTCAGGATCTCTACATCCCGCCGGACGCCCTGGAAGTGTTCCTGGAGGCATTCGAGGGGCCGTTGGATTTGCTGCTGTACCTGATCCGCAAGCAGAACATCGACATCCTCGATATACCCGTCGCCGAAATTACTCGCCAGTACATGGGCTACGTCGAGCTGATGAAGGCCGTACGGCTTGAGCTGGCAGCTGAATACCTGGTGATGGCCGCGATGCTGGCCGAGATCAAGTCGCGCATGTTGCTGCCGCGTTCGGCCGAGGTGGAAGAGGATGAGCTCGACCCTCGCGCCGAACTGATACGCCGGTTGCAGGAGTACGAGCGCTTCAAGGCGGCCTCGGAAGATCTCGACCAGTTGCCGCGGGTCGGCCGCGACCTGCACGTTCCGAGAATCGATGCGCCGGATGCACGGGCACGCAAGTTGCTGCCGGAAGTGAGTATCGAGGAGTTGCTGATGTCCATGGCTGAGGTGCTGCGCCGTGCCGATCTGTTCGAAAGCCACCAGGTGACGCGGGAAACGCTGTCGACTCGCGAGCGGATGAGCGAAGTGCTGGAACGGTTGAAAGGCGGGGCCTTCGTTGCCTTCGCCACGCTGTTCACGGTCGAGGAGGGCAGGCTCGGCGTTGTGGTGACCTTCATGGCGGTACTGGAGTTGATCAAGGAGTCGCTGGTCGAACTGGTGCAGAACGAGCCTTTTGCGCCGATTCACGTGCGCGCTCGGGCGGAAGAGGGGGTCGTATGAGTGCAGGTAATCAGGGTTGAATCTCTCCGATCCCAAAGATCTCGCCTCCTTGCTCGAGGCGCTCCTGCTGGCTTCGGGCAAGCCGATGTCGATGGAGCGAATGGCCGAATTGTTCGACGAGGCCGAGCGCCCGGCACCGGCGCTGTTGCGTAAGGCGCTGGAAGTCCTCGAAAAGAGCTGCGAAGGGCGCGCATTCGAGCTCAAGCAGGTTGCCAGTGGCTACCGTCTGCAGGTACGCGAGCGCTTTTCGCCCTGGGTCGGGCGGCTCTGGGAAGAGCGGCCGCAGCGCTATTCCCGCGCGCTGCTGGAAACGCTGGTGCTGATCGCCTACCGACAGCCGATTACCCGCGGCGAAATCGAGGAGATTCGCGGTGTGGCGGTCAACAGCCAGATCGTCAAGACGCTGCTTGAGCGCGAGTGGGTCCGGGTCGTCGGTCATCGCGATGTGCCTGGGCGGCCGGCGATGTTCGCCACTACCCGGCAATTTCTCGATCACTTCAACCTGAAAAGCCTGGATGAGTTGCCGCCGCTGGCCGTGCTGCGGGAGATGGAGCCCGAGCCGTTGCCGGTCGACGTCGAGGACGCGCCGGTGCCGGCCGCGTTGCAGGCCCGCGCAGACGCCGAGCTGGAAGCAGAGGCGCCGCGTGAGCAAACCAGTTTCCGGAGCCTTCTAGCGGAGCTCGACAGCATGGAAACCGGCCTCAAGACCGACTTCGACGACTTGCGCGACGAAGTTGAGGGTGGAGGCCTGCGTAGCGCAGACGGCGAACGGCGCGATTACTGATCCGGCGCCTGACGGCCTGCCAGGTAGCGGGTGTAGTCCGGAATGCTCAACGTGTGAGCTTCATCGAGCAGTGGGCTCGAAAGCAGGTAGTCAGCGCTGCTCTCGTTGGCTGCCAGGGGAATGTTCCACACCGCGGCGACCCGCAGTAGCGCTTTGACGTCCGGGTCGTGCGGCTGTGGTTCGAAGGGATCCCAGAAAAACACCAGCATGTCGATGCGCCGCTCGGCGATGCGCGCACCGATTTGCTGATCCCCGCCCAGCGGACCACTGATCATGCATTCCACTGCAAGCCCCAGGCGGCGCTCGAGCAGTACGCCAGTGGTGCCAGTGGCAAGCAGCTCATGGTTCAGCAGCTTGTCCTTCTGCCGATCCGCCCATTCCAGCAGGCGTTCCTTGCAGTGATCATGGGCGACCAGCGCGATGCGCTTGCGCGCCGGCAGTGTAGCGGTGACGAAATCGATGCGGTTCATGATCTTCCTTGCTGTGCGGGGAGGCGCCAAGCCTGGTTATGGTGCTTCGTGCAGGGCTCGGCAGGTGTCCAGCATGCGGTTGGAGAAGCCCCACTCGTTGTCATACCAGGCCATCACTTTCAGCAACCGTCCGCTAACCTTAGTGTGGTTGGTGTCGAAAATCGACGACATCGGGTTGTGGTTGAAGTCGCAGGACACCAGGGGCAGCGAGTTGCACGCCAGAATCGGCGAGCGCTGGCTGGCTTCGAGCATCAACGCGTTGACCTCCTCGGCTGTGGTTTCGCGATTCAGCTCCAGGGTCAGGTCGACCAGCGAGACATTGATCACCGGCACCCGAACGGCCATGCCAGTCAACTTGCCCGCCAGCTCTGGCAGAACCAGCCCGACCGCTTCGGCGGCACCGGTCTTGGTCGGGATCATCGACTGGGTAGCCGAGCGAGCCCGGTAGGGGTCGCTGTGGTAGACGTCGGACAGGTTCTGGTCGTTGGTGTAGGCGTGGATGGTGGTCATCAGGCCATGGGCGATGCCGTACTCGCGCGACAGGACCTGGGCCACCGGGGCCAGGCAGTTCGTGGTGCACGAGGCGTTGGAGATGATCTGGTGGGACTGACGCAGAATGTCATGGTTGACGCCGTAGACGATGGTGGCATCGGCGCCCGAGGCCGGAGCGGAAATGATGACCTTGGCGGCGCCGGCTTCCAGGTGAGCGCTGGCTTTCTCGCGCGAGGTGAAGAGACCGGTACACTCGAAGACCACGTCGACCTGATGCTGGCGCCAGGGCAGCTCCGCCGGGTTGCGGATCGCCGTCACTGCGATCGAGTCGCCATTGACTGTCAGTCGATCGTCCCCGACCTCGATCTTTGCGTCGAAATGGCCATGGACGCTGTCGTACTGCAAGAGGTGGGCATTCATCGCCGAGCTGCCCAGATCGTTGATCGCCACGACCTGGAGATGCTCGCGGTAATTCTGGCTGTACAGGGCGCGCAGAACGTTGCGTCCGATACGGCCGAAGCCGTTGATGGCGATGCGAATAGTCATATTGGGTCCCTGGATGGAATTTGTTGTAGGAATTACAAGATTATTCCTGTCAAAATAGAAATCAAGCCCGAATACATGTTCTTTTGTTGGTAAAACTACAGATTCACGAGCAGGAGTGATGGCATGCACCCGCGGATTCAAGAAGTTACCGAACGTTTGATCGAGCGCAGCCGTCCGTCGCGGCAGCGCTATCTCGCCCAGATGGCCGGCGCAGCGAGCGACGGGCCTCAGCGCGGCAAACTGCAATGCGCCAACTTCGCACATGGGGTGGCGGGATGCGCCTCAGCCGGCGACAAGCAGAAGTTGCGCCTGATGAACGAAGCCAACGTTGCCATCGTCTCGGCGTACAACGACATGCTGTCGGCGCATCAGCCGTACGAGCATTTCCCGGAAATCATCAAGCAGGCGCTTCGCGACGTCGGCTCGATCGGCCAGTTCGCCGGCGGTGTGCCGGCCATGTGCGATGGCGTGACACAAGGTGAGGCGGGCATGGAAATGAGCCTGGCCAGCCGCGAGGTGATCGCCATGGCGACCGCGATCGCCCTGTCGCACAACATGTTCGATGCGGCCCTGTATCTGGGGATCTGCGACAAGATCATCCCCGGCCTGATGATCGGCGCCTTGCGCTTCGGCCATCTGCCGGCCGTGTTCGTCCCAGGCGGGCCGATGCCTTCTGGCATCCCGAACAAGCAGAAGGCTGAAGTCAGGCAGCGTTACGCCGAAGGCAAGGCCAGCCGCGAGGAGCTGCTGGAGTCTGAGATGCTGTCCTATCACAGCCCAGGTACCTGCACCTTCTACGGCACCGCCAATACCAACCAGGTGGTGATGGAAATCATGGGGCTGCATTTGCCGGGCTCGTCCTTCGTCAACCCCTATACACCGCTGCGTGACGAACTGACCCGCGAGGCGGCCCGCCAAGTCGCTCGCCTGACGTCGCAGTCGGGCAACTATCTGCCGCTGTGCAAGATCGTCGACGAGAAGGCGATCATCAATTCGGTGGTGGCGCTGAATGCGACCGGTGGCTCAACCAACCACACCTTGCACATTCCGGCATTCGCGCAGGCGGCGGGCATCCAGCTGACCTGGCAGGACATGGCCGACATTTCCGCGGTGACGCCGACACTGGCGAAGGTCTATCCGAACGGTCAGGCGGACGTGAATCACTTCCATGCCTGCGGTGGCGTGCCGTTCATGGTACGCACGCTGCTGGACGCCGGGCTGTTGCACGAAGACGTCTACACCGTCATGGGGCAGGGCCTCAAGCAATACACCCAGGAGCCTTTTCTTGAGGATGGTCGGCTGGTCTGGCGCGAGGGCCCACAGGCCAGTCTCGACGAAGCGATTCTGCGTCCGGCCGAACGGCCGTTCTCGCCGGAAGGCGGCTTGCGCGTGCTGGAAGGCAACCTCGGTCGTGGCGTCACCAAGATCTCCGCGGTTGCGCCGGAGCACCGCGTGGTCGAGGCGCCAGCGCGGGTATTCAGCGACCAGAGCGAGTTGGCGCAGGCGTTCAAGAACGGCGAGCTGGAGAAGGATTTCATCGCTGTGGTGCGCTTCCAGGGACCGAAGGCCAACGGCATGCCCGAGTTGCACAAGCTGACGCCATTCCTCGGCGTGTTGCAGGACCGCGGCTACAAGGTCGCGCTAGTCACCGACGGGCGCATGTCCGGCGCGTCGGGCAAGGTGCCGGCCGCTATTCACGTCAGTCCCGAGGCGCTCGATGGCGGTCCGCTGTGTCGGGTGCGCGACGGCGATATCATCCGCGTCGATGGCGAGACGGGCGAGCTGCGCGTGCTGGTCGACCAGGCCGAATTCGATAGCCGTGAAGCTGTGAAGGCACCGAGCGACCTGGGCATCGGCTGCGGCCGTGAGCTGTTCGGCTTTCTTCGTGCGGCGTTCAGCCCGGCCGAGAAAGGCGCGAGCGTGTTCACCGAGGAGTTGGAGGCGCTCAAGTGACGGCGCTGGTAGGTGATATCGGCGGTACCAATGCACGTTTCGCATTGTGGCGCGACCAGCAGATCGAGTCGGTGCGGGTATTGCCGACGATCGACTATCCGCGCCCGGAAGATGCCATACGTGCCTATCTACAAGGCGTCGGGCAGAGCGTCGAGGCGTTGCAGGCGGTGTGTCTGGCCTGTGCCGGCCCGGTGTCGGGCGATGACTTCGCGTTCACCAACAATCACTGGCGGCTGAACCGCAAGGTCTTCTGTCAGGAGCTCGGGCTCAGCGATCTGCTGCTGATCAACGACTTCACCGCGATGGCGTTGGGCATGACGCGCCTGCGTGAGGGCGAGCTGATCGAAGCGTGCCCCGGTCAATCGGAAGTGGGCCGGGCTCGCCTGGTGATCGGGCCGGGCACCGGCCTTGGTGTCGCCACGCTGCTGCCGCTGGACGGTGGCGCGTGGCGCGCGTTGCCTGGAGAGGGTGGGCATGTCTGCCTGCCGATCGGCACGGCCAGGGAGGCGGCGTTGTGGGCTCGCCTGCACGAAAAGTTCGGGCACGTGAATGCTGAAGCGATCCTCAGCGGTGCCGGTTTGCTCGAACTCTATCGAACCAGTTGCGCTGTCGACGGCGAGCCGCCACGATTCACCACGCCGGCCGAAGTGACCGCCGCCGCGTTGGCTGGTGATGGCTACGCCGTCGCGGTGCTGGAGCAGTTCTGCGTCTGGCTGGGCCGAATCGCGGGTGACAACGTCCTGACCACGGGCGCACGCGGTGGGGTCTACATCGCTGGCGGTATCGTGCCGCGCTTCGTCGAGTTTTTCCTGCGTAGCGGCTTCCGCCAAAGTTTCCGCGACAAGGGCTGCATGAGCCGCTACTTTGATGACATTCCTGTCTGGGTCGTGACAGCGGATTACCCCGGACTGGAAGGCGCGGGCGTGGCACTGCAGCAGTTGCTGGAGGGTGCGTCTGGCGGACGTTGACCCGCTCAATAACAAGAGAAAGGATGCCAGGTGAACCAGGCTGGACGATCGATTCTGCTGGTCGACGATGACCAGGATATACGCGAACTATTGGAGGCGTATCTCAGCCGTTCCGGCTTTCAGGTGCGCACCGTGGCCGATGGCGCGCTGTTTCGACAGGCGATGACCAGCGATCCGGCCGACCTGGTGATCCTCGACGTGATGCTGCCCGACGAAGACGGTTTCAGCCTTTGTCGTTGGGTGCGCGGGCATCAGCGTCTGGCGCAGATGCCGATCATCATGCTGACGGCCAGTTCGGACGAGGCCGACCGGGTCATTGGCCTCGAACTGGGTGCCGACGATTATCTCGGCAAGCCCTTCAGCCCACGCGAGCTGCTGGCCAGAATCAAGGCATTGCTCCGTCGAGCCAATTTCAGCCAGGAGCGTACCAGTGACGTGCTGGCGTTCGACGAGTGGCGGCTGGACATGGTCAGCCATCGGCTGTTTCATCAGGACGGCGAGGAGGTATTGCTGTCCGGTGCGGACTTTGCGCTGCTGAAGCTGTTTCTCGATCATCCGCAGCAGATTCTCGACCGCGACACCATCGCCAATGCCACGCGCGGCCGAGAGGTAATGCCGCTCGAGCGTATCGTCGATATGGCGGTCAGCCGTCTGCGTCAGCGGCTGCGCGATACCGGCAAGTGCCCACGTCTGATTCGTACCGTGCGCGGCAGCGGATACCTGCTCGCCGCGCAGGTCGTGCCGCATCACGATGCGTTCGGCTAAGCGTCGCTGGTTGCCGGTACCGCGCTCGCTGCTCGGTCGGATGCTCTTTCTGACCTTGCTGGTGGTGCTGTTGGCGCAGGCGTTATCGAGCTTTATCTGGGTCTCGCAACTGCGAGCCAGCCAGATGGAAGGTCTGCTGACCAGCGCCCGCAGCCTGGCGCACTCGATGGCTGCGAGCGTCAGCTATTTCCGATCCTTGCCGCTCGGCTATCGTCCACTGGTGCTCGACCAACTGCGCAGCATGGGCGGTACGCGCTTCTTCGTATCGTTGAACGACAAACCGCTGGAAATGCAGATCTTGCCGCCGACCGAGCGCAAGCAGGCGGTGCTGGCCGAGGTCGACGAGGTGCTGCGTGAGCGGCTTGGCAACGCGGTCGACATGTCGGTCAGCTTCGTCAGCCCGGACGACCTGCGCATCTTCAACGGCGGGCTGAAACTCGACGAGCTGCCGCGCTCCTGGGCGCATTACGCGTTGAGCCTGGAGCCACTGAATCCGCCCGTGCTGGTGACGCAAATTCAGATCGCGCCCGGCGAATGGCTTTACCTTGCTTCGCTGATGCCCGCCCCATACGTCAGTCTGGAAAGCGACAGCATTCCGGTTCAGCAGCTCTGGTTCATCTTCCTCACCACCAGTTTCCTGTTGCTGTTCATCGGCATCCTCGTGCACTGGCAGAGCCGTCCACTCAAACAGCTGGCGCAGGCGGCACGCGAGATGTCGCTAGGCAGCGAGGCGGTGCTGTTGCCTGAGGCGGGCGGCAGCGAGGTGGCTGAGGTCAGCCGGGCGTTCAACAGCATGCGTGAGCGCATCGGCCGCTACCTGACCGAACGTAGCCAGTTGTTCAGCGCCATCTCCCATGATTTGCGTACGCCGATCACGCGGCTGCGGTTGCGGGTCGAGCTGCTCGAGGATGAAACCCTGCAGCGCAAGTTCAGCCGCGATCTCGATGAGTTGGAGTTGTTGGTCAAGGGTGCGCTGCAGTGCGTCAAGGACACCGACATTCACGAAAACATCGAGCCGCTGGATCTCAATCTTCTGCTCGATTGCGTCACCGAGCCGTACCTAGCGCCTGCGGGGAACGGTCGCGTAACGGTTCAGGGCAGGGCGCTCGCACCCTACGCCGGCAAGCCACTGGCGCTCAAACGCTGCATCGGAAATCTACTGGACAACGCGTTGAAATATGGCGAGCGGGCGCACTTGTTCATCGAAGACGATGCTGAGGCGTTCGCCTTGCACGTCGATGACGAGGGGCCGGGCGTCCCGGAGGCTTGGCTGAAGCAGGTGTTCGAGCCGAACTTCCGCCTGGCCGCCAAGCAACCGGGCTACGGTCTCGGCCTTGGTATCGCGCGCAATATCGCCCACAGCCATGGCGGCGAGATCAGCCTGTGCAATCTCCCGCAAGGCGGGCTGCGAGTGACGTTGCGGTTGCCCAGAACGCCCGAGTGAATGTCACTGACTCGTGACGAAGGGCGACGCTTTCGTTACCTGACGGCGGCCGGGCGCCCGCTAGACTCGGCCAATGCTGGTTTCTATCAGCGACATCATCTCTACACGAACATTTCTTCATGGGTGTCGTCACAACCGCGACGTTGCCTTGCGCCATGGCGGTGTTGGATGGCGACGAATACCCGTACTTGGGAATAAGAATAATGAGATCACCTGAGTTACCCCTTGGCAGCTGGCTGCAAAAAACCACTCACCTGGCTTGGTTGGTTGGTGAAGGGATGCGCCTGCTACCGTTCGCCCGAGCCTCGCGAGTCGATGACGGATTCGCGGCGCTCGATGCAGACGGAAGACTTCCGCATGGCGCGCGCGCCGAACTGATCCATACCACACGTATGACCCATTGCTTTGCCCTGGCGGTCATCCAGGGTATCCCCGGCTACGCCGAGCTGGTCGATCACGGCGTAGCGGCGCTGCAAGGCGCCTTGCGCGATGCCGAGTTCGGCGGCTGGTTCGCCGATGCCACGCGCACCGGCGACAAATCCGCCTACTTGCATGCCTTCGTCGCCTTGGCAGGCAGCTCCGCAAAGGTTGCCGGACGGCCTGCAGCCTCGGCCTTGCTGGAAGAGGCGATAACGATCCTCGAGAAGTATTTCTGGAGCGAGGAAGAGGGCGCTTTGCGCGAAAGTTTCAGCCGGGACTGGCAGCAGGAGGAAGCGTACCGGGGTGCCAACAGCAACATGCACGCCACCGAGGCGTTTCTCGCCCTGGCCGATGCCACCGGATCCACGGTATGGCTGCAACGCGCCCTGCGCATCGCCGAACGCGTGATTCAAGGTCATGCGGCGACGCGTGGGCATGTGGTGGTCGAGCATTTCGATCGCTCCTGGCAAGCGTTGCCGGATTACAACGACGACAACCGCGCCGACCCGTTCCGTCCCTATGGCAGCACGCCGGGCCACAGTTTCGAGTGGGCGCGGCTGCTCCTGCACCTGGAAGCGGCCTTGCTGCGCGCCGGGCTCGATGCGCCGCGATGGCTACTGGACAACGCCCGCGAACTCTTCGCCCGTGCCTGTCGTGATGCCTGGTGTGTGGACGGCACGCCTGGGCTGGTTTATACCCTCGACTGGGCGAGCCGACCGGTGGTCCCTGCGCGCTTGCACTGGGTACACGCCGAAGCCAGCGCCGCAGCCGCAGCGCTGCTCTGGCGAACCGGAGAGCAGGTTTACGAAGACTGGTATCGCTGCTTCTGGGAGTTCTGCGCGAGCCACTTCATCGATTTGCAAAATGGTAGCTGGCACCACGAACTCGATAGTGACAACCAGCCGGCGGGCAGCATCTGGCCGGGCAAGGCGGATCTCTATCACGCTTACCAAGCCGTGCTGTTGCCGCGCCTGCCGCTGGCTCCGAGTATGGCAACCGCACTGGTTTCTGTGTAACAGCGCTGTGACATACACGCATCCCTTCGTTACCTCCGGGGGTTTTCGCCCGGCCTAGAATCCAACGCAGCGCAAGCATTGGGCTTGCATGCATAAAAACAAGAAAAGGTATTTAAATGAACGCGATTACTCGCCTCGCCACTGTCATTTCTCTTGCTTCGTTGCTTCCTGTTTCCGCGATGGCCGCTGATTCGAAGGGCACCGTGGAAGTTGTCCACTGGTGGACCTCCGGCGGAGAAGCCGCCGCGGTAAACGTCTTGCGCGATCTGGTCAACGAGGCCGGCTACACCTGGAAGGATGGCGCCGTCGCCGGCGGCGCAGGTTCGGCGGCCATGACCGTACTGAAGACCCGCGTTGTATCGGGCAACCCGCCGGGCGCCGCGCAGATCAAGGGGCCTGATCTGCAGGAGTGGGGCGCTCTCGACCTGCTGAGCCCGCTCGACGAGGTGGCCGAGGCCAATAACTGGGACCAGCTGCTGTCGAAGACCGTCTCCGACACCATGAAGTACGACGGCCACTACGTGGCGGTGCCGGTGAATATCCATCGCGTCAACTGGTTGTGGATCAATCCGAAGGTATTCGAGAAGGCCGGTATCGAGAAGGCGCCCACTACGCTCGAAGAGCTCTACGCCGCTGGCGACAAGCTCAAAGCGGCCGGCTTCGTTCCTATCGCGCATGGCGGTCAGCCATGGCAGGACAGCACCGTCTTCGAAGGCCTGGTGCTGGGCATCATGGGGCCGGATGGCTTTCACAAGGCGTTCGTCGAACATGACAAGGCGACCCTGACCAGCCCGCAAATGACCGAAGTATTCGCCGCCCTGAAAAAACTCTCCACCTACATGGACGACAACCGTGCCGGTCGCGACTGGAACCTCGCCACTGCGATGGTGATCGACGGCAAGGCCGGGATGCAGATCATGGGTGACTGGGCGAAAAGCGAATGGACGGCTTCCGACAAGGTGGCCGGCAAGGACTACCAGTGCGTCCCCATGCCCGGCACCGCTGGCAGCTACACCTACAACATCGATTCCATCGCCATGTTCAAGCTCAAGGACGAAGGCGACATCGCCGCGCAGCACGCCTTGGCCAGGATCGCGCTGGAGCCCAAGTTCCAGTACGTATTCAACAAGAACAAGGGGTCGATTCCGGTACGTTCCGATCTGGACATGAGCGAATTCGACAGCTGCGCCCAGGCCTCCATGGATGACTTCAAGGAAGCCGACAAGAACGGCAACCTGGAGCCGAGCATGGCGCACAGCATGGCCACGAACCTCGCGGTGCAAGGCGCCATCTTCGATGTGGTGTCCAACTTCATGAGCGAAAAGAACGCCGACCCGAGCAAAGCCGGCGCGCAGCTCTACGCGGCGATCAAGTCCGCACAGTAGGCTGACCCGGGCCGACGCGCGGCCCGCTCCATATAGTCAAAACGCCTCTCGGCAGGGCTGCGGTCCTGCCGGAGGGAGCGTTCGGCCTGGATTTCACCTTCACCTGGTAACGCCCGAATGAGTGTCACGATGGCAATCACCAAGACCATGGCCTCACCCCTGGACGCGCTGCAGCGCTGGCTACCCAAGCTGGTCCTGGCGCCGACCATGCTGATGGTCCTGGTTGGCTTTTACGGTTACATCCTCTGGACGTTGGTGCTGTCGTTTACCAACTCCAGCTTCATGCCCAGCTACAAATGGGTGGGTCTACAGCAATACGTCCGCCTGATGGAGAACGACCGCTGGTGGGTCGCGAGCCAGAACCTCGCGGTGTTCGGCGGGCTGTTCATCGGCGTCAGCCTGGTGATCGGCGTATTTCTTGCCGTGCTGCTGGACCAGCGCATCCGCCGGGAAGGCTTCATCCGAACCATCTACCTGTATCCGATGGCCTTGTCGATGATTGTCACCGGGACGGCCTGGCAATGGTTGCTCAACCCGGGCCTTGGCATCGACAAGATGCTGCGTGACTGGGGCTGGGAAGGTTTTCGCTTCGACTGGCTGGTCGACCCGGACCGTGTCGTCTACTGCCTGGTGATCGCGGCCGTATGGCAGGCTTCCGGCTTCGTCATGGCGCTCTTTCTCGCCGGTCTGCGCAGCGTCGATCAGTCCATCGTGCGGGCTGCGCAGATCGACGGGGCAAGCCTGCCGGCCATCTATTTGCGCATTGTGCTGCCGAGCCTTCGGCCGGTGTTCTTCAGCGCACTCATGATCCTTGCGCACATCGCTATCAAGAGCTTTGACCTGGTAGCCGCGATGACAGCGGGAGGGCCCGGTTACGCTTCCGACCTACCAGCGATGTTCATGTACAACTTCACCTTCAGTCGCGGCCAGATGGGCATCGGTTCGGCCAGTGCGATGATGATGCTGGCCGCGATCCTGACAATTCTGGTGCCGTACCTCTACTCGGAACTGCGGGGTAAGCGCTATGACTAAATCACTCAATCTGAGTCGGCTCGCTATCCACGCCACGCTACTGTTGGCGGCGGCCTTGTACCTGGTGCCGCTGGTGGTGATGTTGCTGACCAGCTTCAAGACGCCCGATGACATCCGCACGGGCAACCTGCTTTCCTGGCCGGACGTGTTCACCGTGATCGGCTGGGTCAAGGCGTGGGCCGTAGTCGACGGCTATTTCTGGAACTCGGTGAAGATCGCCGTACCGGCCGTGCTGATTTCGACGGCGCTCGGCGCCTTGAACGGCTACGTCCTGTCGATGTGGCGCTTCCGCGGCTCGCAGCTGTTCTTCGGGTTGCTGCTGTTCGGTTGCTTTCTGCCATTCCAAACCGTGCTGCTTCCAGCTTCGTTCACCCTGGGCAAGTTCGGTCTGGCCAACACCACGGCCGGACTGGTGCTGGTGCACGTTGTCTATGGCATCGCCTTCACTACGCTGTTTTTCCGCAACTTCTACGTGAGCGTGCCGGATGCCCTGGTGCGAGCCGCACGCCTGGACGGTGCCGGCTTCTTCACCATCTTCGGGCGGATTCTGCTGCCCATGTCGACGCCGATCATCATGGTTTGCCTGATATGGCAGTTCACCCAGATCTGGAACGACTTCCTCTTCGGGGTGGTATTCGCCAGCGGCGACTCGCAGCCGATCACGGTGGCGCTGAACAACCTGGTCAACACCAGCACGGGCGCCAAGGAATACAACGTCGATATGGCCGCGGCGATGATCGCCGGGCTGCCAACGCTGGTGGTGTACATCCTCGCCGGCAAGTATTTCCTGCGTGGGCTCACGGCCGGCGCGGTCAAGGGTTAGGAGAACGACATGGCTGCACTTGAACTTTGCAACGTCCGCAAGAGCTATCCGGGTAGCTCCAATGACACCTTGAAAGACATCGACCTGAAGATCGACGACGGCGAATTCCTGATCCTGGTCGGCCCCTCCGGCTGCGGAAAGTCGACCTTGATGAACTGCATCGCCGGGCTCGAAGACATCACCGGCGGGGAAATCCGTGTAGACGGGGCGGACATCAGTACCGCCAGCCCAAAGGATCGTGACATCGCGATGGTGTTCCAGTCCTACGCGCTGTACCCGACCATGACGGTTCAGGAAAACATCGCCTTCGGCCTGAAGATGCGCAAGGTGCCGGCGGCCAAGATCCAGGAAGAAGTGGCTCGCGTCGCGCAGCTGCTGCAGATCGAGCATCTGCTGGGGCGCAAGCCGTCGCAGCTGTCGGGTGGTCAACAGCAGCGCGTGGCGATGGGGCGTGCGCTGGCGCGGCGGCCCAAGATCTATCTGTTCGATGAGCCGTTATCGAACCTCGACGCCAAGCTGCGGGTGGAGATGCGCACCGAGATCAAACTGATGCATCAGCGACTGAAGACCACCACGGTATATGTCACCCACGACCAGATCGAGGCGATGACACTCGGCGACAAGGTCGCGGTGATGAAGGATGGCATCGTCCAGCAGTTCGGTACGCCGAAGGAGATCTACAACGATCCGGCCAACCTGTTTGTCGCGAGCTTCATCGGGTCGCCGCCGATGAACTTCATTCCGCTGCGTCTGAGTAAGCGTGGAGGCGGCTGGTCCGCGCTGCTGGAAAGCGGCCAGGACCGCTGCGAGTTGCCGGTCAATGCGGCACCTGGCGAGTCATTGGAGGGGCGCGACGTGATCCTGGGAATCCGGCCGGAGCAAATTTGCGTCGGCGCTGCCAGTGAGCTCCCTTCGCTGCGCGCCGAGGTGCAGGTCGTCGAGCCAACCGGCCCGGACACCATGGTCTTCGTCACGCTCAATCAGACCAAGGTGTGTTGCCGTCTGGCACCGGATGCCGCACCCAATCCTGGTGAAACACTCACGCTGCAGTTCGAGCCGGGAAAGGTGCTGCTGTTCGATGCACAGACCGGCGAGCGCTTGGGTTTGATGTCCGATACCAGTTCGTCAGGGCATGACGGGACCGTTACCCGGCTCGTTGCCCGCTGAGTGGCGATCGTGAGTGGAA
Organism: Stutzerimonas stutzeri; assembly: GCF_018138085.1. Lineage (NCBI taxonomy): Bacteria > Pseudomonadati > Pseudomonadota > Gammaproteobacteria > Pseudomonadales > Pseudomonadaceae > Stutzerimonas > Stutzerimonas stutzeri. The sequence continues at coordinate 2,876,799 of NZ_CP073105.1, read as the reverse complement.
AAAACGCGCGGTAGCAGAGTCTCTGCGTACCGGCGCCCGCCCGTTCTGAATGGTATTTGTAAGTCAGGTTAGGCACCCACCGGCGAACGCCGCTGGGTGCAACAAGTCGAACCGCAGCGAGCAGGATGCTGGTTGTGGATCGTAAGGAGAGCCTTTTCGGCTCGATCCAAAGGCAGTAACAACAATAAGAGCTAATTGGAGCGAATATGAAAAAAACTACACGCCTGGGCTTCGCGATTTCGCTGGCGAGCCTGGCTATGCCGTTTACGGTTCACGCGCTGGATTTCAATGGTTACGTGCGCAGCGGGATCGGCGAATCGAGCAGTAGCGCGTCGCAAGCCTGCTTCCAGCTTCCGGGAGCCCCCTCCAAATTTCGCCTCGGCAACGAGTGCGAGCAGTATGCGGAGCTGGGGCTGCGTCAGGATCTGCTTACGCTGGATGACGGATCGGTGGTGAGCCTGGAAGGTATGGCGGCGCTCTACAACCAGTACGATCACACGCCCAAGTTCACCGGCGATCATGGTTGGGCCCGCATGGTTCAGGCCTACGCCGAATGGAGCAAGGTGCCGGCGCTCAACGGTGGTTCGCTATGGGCCGGCCGGCGTTTCTACAAGCGAAATGACATCCACATCTCGGACTTCTACTATTGGAACCAGAGTGCGACCGGCGCCGGTATCGAGGACATGGAAATCGGTGGGCTGAAGTACAGCTACGCATTTTCACGCAAGGACAACGTCTTCCAGGAAAACTACATCAACCGTCACGATTTCAACGTCGGGGGCTTCGACAGCAATCCCGGTGGCGAGCTCGAGTTCGGTGTCAGTTACATCGACGAGCCGGATCGTGACGATGCCAATAGCGGTTGGGCCGTTACCGTCCAGCACAAGCAGGTTGGTTTCCTCGGCGGTAGCAACACCTTTGCGCTCCAATACGGCGAGGGGCCGGGCACCGGTCTCGGCTATACCGGTGACGTGACCTTGGGCAGCAGTGACAAGAGCTGGCGAGCGGTCGAATACTTCGATTGGCAGGTAACCCCGCGTTTCGGCGGTCAGTTCCAGGCGGTGTACCAGAAGGACAAGCGTCAAAACGGCGGCGATCAGGACTGGATCTCTGTTGGTGTGCGTCCGGTCTACGCCTTGACCGATCAATTCAAGCTGGTCGCAGAGCTTGGGCATGACCAGATCGACGCGCCGGAAGGTACCCGCAAGCTGACCAAGTTCACCGTGGCGCCCACCTGGTCGCCTGCTGGGCCAGAGTTCTGGGCTCGCCCGGAGATTCGTCTGTATTACACCTACGCGCAATGGAACGAAGCGGCGCAGGAAGCGGCCAACCTGATGGCGGCCGGTAGTGCGCTGTCCGACACCGGAGCCTTTGGCGGCGACCAGCACGGCTCGAATTTCGGCGTGCAGGTCGAGTACTGGTGGGATTGATCGAAGCGATAGTCCGATTCCGTTAGAACCTCCAGGCGAAGAGGGCCTCTACTTAGCCAAGGCGGTAGGGTCCTCAAGTGGAATCGGAGGTGGTTTTGGGCGAAAAGGCGAAGAACCCGTGCGTCAGCATCTGCAAGCTCCAAGACGACATCTGCATCGGCTGCGGACGCAGCCGGGAGGAGATGAAGGCCTGGAAGGGCATGAAGAACAAGGAGCGTAAGGCGGTCAACGCACTGGCCGCCGAGCGACTGCACGCCTTGCGCAAAGCCAGAAAGAAAAAGAAGTGATCAACTCTCTTCCGCTGGATAACGGGTGGCCATCAGGCTCTCCTTGATCTTGCGCAGATGCGGCTGGAAGTCGATGCCGCGCCGCAGCGTTACACCGGCCGCCAGCGCGTCGAGCACGGTGAGCTGGATGATCCGTGATGTCATCGGCATATAGATGTCGGTGTCTTCCGGTAGCGGTATGTCCAGGCTCAGCGTACAGACCTTGGCCAGTGGCGAGTCAGCGGCGGTCAGGCCCAGTACCGAAGCTCCGTTGTCGCGTGCCATCACAGCTGCTTCGACCAGCTCACGCGTGCGTCCCGTATAGGAAATGATCACGAACAGATCACCCGTATGGGCCACCGATGCCAGCATCCGCTGCATGAGCACGTCGCTATGAGCGGTCACCGGCAGATTGAAGCGGAAAAATTTGTGCTGGGCATCCAATGCAACCGACGCAGAGGCGCCAAGGCCGAAGAAGTGGATTTGGCGAGCTTGGATCATCAGGTCAACGGCATGGCTGATCACCTGCGGATCGATGGCTTGGCAGGCGCTATCGAGCGAAGCGATGGCGCTGCCGAAGATCTTCCGGGTGTAGGCCTCGGGGCTGTCGTCTGCTTCGACGGCTCTGCTGACGTAAGCCGCGCCGCTGGCCAGGCTTTGCGCTAGTTGAATCTTCAGCACCGGATAGCCGGCCGCGCCGAATGAGCGGCAGAACCGATTGACAGTTGGCTCGCTGACCTTCGCGGCTTGAGCCAGGGCGGCAATGCTGTAGCGGGTGGCCTGTTGAGGATCACTCAAGATCACTTCGGCGACCTTTCTTTCCGCTTTGTTCAGCTCATCGAGCCGATTTTTTATCTGTTCCAAGAGATTTTTCATGCGATCCATGTCTCTTCTTTCAGGAGGCTCAAGCCCAGGACGGCTGTGAAACGAGTCAGAAGCGCGAAAAAATAGGCCTTATGTTGTTTTAATAACAACATTAAGAGCTTAAACTGCGCAAACCTATCTGTCGTACAGCCTAATTTGGTTAGTATAAAAAACATGCCTGCTATTACCGTTGACGCGACCACCTTTGCTTTGTTCGGCGCCCTGGGCGATCTGGCGCTGCGCAAATTGTTTCCCGCACTTTACCAGCTGGATCGGGCGGGGCTCCTTCACAGCGACACCTGCATCCTGGCCCTTTCGCGGGATAAAGGAGAGCCCTCGGCTCATCTGGAGCGGATAGATCAGGCATTGCGCCGCTACATACCGGCCGCCCAGCTGGACGAGACGGTGCTGGCACGGTTCGAGGCGAGGCTGAAATACCTCACCATGGACTTCCGCAACGCCCAGGACTACGTAGCCCTGGCGGAGCAGGTTTCCTCCGACACGCCGCTGATTGCGTATTTTGCCACGCCTGCGTCGGTTTACGGTTCGATCTGCGAGCATCTCGCCGCGGCCGGGCTGGCCGAGCAAACCCGCGTGGTGCTCGAGAAGCCTATCGGGCATGACCTCGAGTCTTCGCGAGTGGTCAACGACGCCGTCGCGCAGTATTTCCCGGAAAGCCGGATCTACCGTATCGACCACTACCTGGGCAAGGAGACAGTGCAGAACCTGATCGCACTGCGCTTCGCCAATAGCCTGTTCGAGACGCAATGGAATCAGCATCACATCTCGCACGTCGAGATCACAGTCGCCGAAACCGTGGGTATCGAGGGCCGCTGGGGGTATTTCGATCAAGCCGGTCAGTTGCGCGACATGATCCAGAACCATCTGCTGCAGCTGTTGTGCCTGATCGCGATGGACCCGCCCAGCGACCTCACTGCCGACAGCATTCGCGATGAAAAGGTCAAGGTTCTCAAGGCGCTGGCGCCGATCACACCGGAGCGTCTCGGCAAACAGGTGGTACGCGGCCAGTACGTGGGCGGTTCGGTGGGGGGCAAAGCCGTACCCGGCTATCTCGAGGAAGAGAACTCCAATGCCGAGAGCAGCACCGAGACATTCGTCGCGCTGCGCGCCGACATCTGCAACTGGCGCTGGTCGGGCGTGCCGTTTTACCTGCGTACCGGCAAGCGCATGGCCGAAAAGGTTTCGCAGATCGTCATCCATTTCAAAGAACCGCCGTTCTACATCTTTGCCCCTGAGCAGCGCTCGCTTATCAGCAACCGGCTGATCATTCGCTTGCAGCCGGACGAGGGCATTTCGTTGCAAGTGATGACCAAGGAGCAGGGCCTCGACAAGGGAATGCACCTTCGCAGTGGTCCGCTGCAGCTGAATTTTTCCGAAACCTATAAAAGCTCGCGTATTCCAGACGCCTACGAGCGTCTGCTGTTGGAAGTGATGCAGGGCAATCAGAATCTGTTCGTGCGCAAGGATGAGATCGAGTACGCCTGGAAATGGTGCGACCAGCTCATCGATGGTTGGTCGCGCCTTGGCGACGCGCCGAAACCCTATCCAGCGGGATCCTGGGGGCCGGTGGCGTCCATTGCGCTGATCACACGTGATGGGAGGTCCTGGTATGGCGATCTCTGAAATCGAACTGCCCTTGGGGGTGGTAACGCATGAGCTCGCTGATTCCGATCAGTTGGCTCGGTCCTTGGCTGATCGGGTTGCCGAAGCACTCAGCCAGGCCGTGAGCGCTCAGGGCCGTGCGAGCCTGGTGGTGTCTGGAGGGCGCAGCCCAATCGCCTTTTTCGAGGCGCTGTCGACGCGCAAGCTGGACTGGGCAAAGGTGCAGGTCAGCCTCGCTGACGAGCGTTGGGTCGCCGTCGAAGATGCTGACAGTAACGAACGGCTGGTGCGCCGCCATTTACTGCAGAACGCAGCGGCCAAGGCCGAGCTGCTTGGCCTTTACCAGCCCGCCGATACCCTGGAGCAGGCGGCGCAAGGTGCAAGCCGGCGGATGGAAGGCCTCAGTCGGCCCATCGATGTGCTGGTACTGGGCATGGGCAACGATGGTCATACCGCTTCATTGTTCCCTGATAGCCCGTTGCTGGCGCGAGGGCTCGACAGCCAAGAGGCGGCGCTCTGCCTGCCGATGGTGGCGCCGACAGCTCCGACACAACGCATCAGTATGACCTATCCATTGCTGGCCTCGGCCAGGGTGCAGTGCCTTGCCATCCAGGGGCAGGCCAAGCTGGAGACCCTGCGTCAAGCCATGCAGCTCGAAGCCTTGCAGATGCCTATCCGTGCATTCCTGCATTCCCCACTAGAGATTTATTGGTGCCCGTGAGGCCCGAGGAATTTACCCATGACCATGGACCAGAAGAACGCACTGATCGAAAAGATCTGTACCGAAGCCCGCATCCTTCCCGTCATCACCATCGGCAGTGAGGAGCAAATCCTGCCGTTGGCCGATGCGCTTGCCGCAGGCGGGCTGACAGCGCTGGAGATCACCTTGCGCTCGGCGCACGGTCTCACCGCGATCCGCCGCTTGCGTCAGGAGCGGCCCGAGCTTTGCATCGGCGCCGGGACGGTGCTCGATAAGCGCATGATGGACGAAGTCGAAGCTGCAGGTGCGCAGTTCATCGTCTCGCCAGGCTGCACGGATGAGCTGCTGCAGGCCGGCGTCAACAGCGCTGTGCCGTTGTTGGCCGGTATCAGCAATGCGTCCGACATCATGCGTGGCTATGCGCTGGGCTATCGCCGATTCAAGCTGTTCCCCGCTGAGGTGTGTGGTGGCGTCGCCGCGATCAAGGCGCTCGGAGGCCCCTTTGGCGATGTGCGGTTTTGCCCGACCGGTGGCGTTAACGCGGGCAACGCGTCCCAGTATCTGGCGCTCCCCAACGTTATGTGCGTCGGTGGCACCTGGATGATCGATGGGACCGCGCTCAAGAACGGCGATTGGAGCAGCATTCAGCAGGCCACGGCCGAGGCGCTTGCCGCGCTGGACAAGCGGTAAAGCTTATCGGCCGATGGGCTGCTAACGTCATGGGGCCTGCCGTGGTTCGCCGCCAGTTGCGAATTGCGTGCAGGCCCTAGTGCGTAGAGCAACCGCGACGCGTATAGTGCGCGGCCTTTCTATCGGAACTGCCACACCGGGAGGTGCCTAGATGACCGAACACGAAGAAACGACTCCTCATATTGCCCACGGCGAGAAGCTGCAGAAAGTCCTGGCCCGCCTTGGCCTGGCCTCGCGGCGTGACGTGGAGAACTGGATCTCCGCCGGACGAGTCAAGGTCAACGGCGCCTTGGCCACACTTGGTCAGCGCGTCGACTCGCACGATGCGATTGCTGTCGATGGGCGTTTGCTCAAGCGTGAAGAAGCCACTGAGGTGGTCCGCCGCGTTCTGATCTACAACAAGCCGGATGGCGAAATCTGCACCCGTGACGACCCAGAGGGCCGTCCGACGGTATTCGACCGCTTGCCCCGTCCGAAAGAGGGCCGCTGGATTAATATCGGTCGACTCGATATCAACACCACTGGTTTGCTGCTGTTCACCACCGATGGTGAGCTGGCCAACCGCCTGATGCATCCCTCTTACGAGATGGACCGTGAATACGCGGTTCGGGTAAGGGGCGAGGTCGACGACGAGATGATCGAACGCTTGAAGACAGGCGTCATGCTCGAAGATGGACCGGCACGGTTTACCGACATCCAGCAGGCGCCCGGCGGCGAAGGCTTCAATCACTGGTATCACTGCGTGGTGATGGAAGGTCGCAACCGTGAAGTGCGTCGGTTGTGGGAATCGCAGGGGCTCGTCGTCAGCCGTCTGAAGCGTGTCCGGTTCGGGCCGGTGTTCATGACGTCCGATTTGCCGATGGGGCGCTGGCGCGAGATGTCCCAGAGCGAGGTCGATATTCTCAGCGAGGAGGTCGGCCTCAAGCCGGTTGCTCTGCCGGGGATGAAGTCGAAAACCAAGGAAAAGCTCGATCGTATGCAGCGCAAGGTCGCCAAGCCTGTTGGGCGCGGCGAGCGTCGTCCTCGGGTATTGCGTTCGGCTCATGAGGCGGACGCACCAAACGATGGTGACAAGGGCCGCCGCTCTCGCGAGAACCAGCCGACACGCAAGCCACGTGAAGCTGACGAGCAGCGCGGCAAGCCGGGACGCGGTACGCCTGTTGCGGAGCGGCCCAGCGCCGTTGGCCGCAATCGTGGCAAGCCGTCTCCGGCCAAGCGTAGCGGTCCGCGGACCTCCGAAGGGCCGCGTCCCGGTCCTGGTGATCGGTCCAGGTAAAAGGTTGCCGTGTAGAGTGAGAAAGGGCGAGACCATCATGGCTCGCCCTTTTTTGTGCCGGTCAGTGCCGTGCGGCTCACATTGGCGCGGCGCACAGCCTGTTTCGGCCGTCACGCTTGGCTTGGTAAAGCGCCTGGTCGGCCCGTTGCAGCAGTTCTTCCGGTGATTCCCCTGGCTGATAGGTGGCGTAGCCGAGGCTGGCCGACAGATGCACGGTCCGTTCTCCAACGAGAAAGTACAGGTTCTCGATGGCCGCTCTGATGCGCTCGGCTACGACGGCTGCCGCTTCGTGCCCGGTGTTGGATAGCACCAGCGCAAACTCCTCGCCGCCGAACCTGAACACCATGTCAATGTTGCGCAACTGTTCTTTGAGCAACAGGGCGGTCGCTTTCAGCGCGGCGTCCCCCGCTTGATGTCCATAGGTGTCATTGAGACGCTTGAAGTGATCCATATCCAGCATGATGACCGACAGGAGCTGCCCGTGACGCCAGGCAAGCTCAGTCTCGCGGCTCAGGCTTTGCTCCAGCGCAATACGATTTCCAGCCCCGGTGAGCGAGTCCTTCAGCGATGCCTGAACAGCTCGCCGGTAGAGAAGCGCGTTGCGTAACGGGAACAGCAGACAACTCAGCAGGTCTTCGAGCTGTTCAAGCGCCAGGTCGGATAAGCGCCCATGGCTGAACAAGCGGAGTTCGCCGAGGCTCTCTGCTTGCTGAGCGAGCGCAAACTGCATGTCGTGCCCCTCGGCTTCTCCGATGCGGACATCGAAATCGGTGCCCGCGTGCCGATACGAAAGCGCGTGCAGTGGAAGCAGGTCGCTAGCCTCTTCGAGAAAGAACAGCAGCAGGCGGTCGATTTCCAAGCTGGTCTGCAGGCGTAACGACAGATTGCGCGCCCGCTCGAAAAGACTTAGCGGTCGTGTCGGCGCGGTGCCACCGGGACTGATGTCAAGGCGCCGCGCACGGGCGGCTCCGATATCGACGGTGGCGCTGTTCTGTTTATCTGGCAGCATAGGACGAAACCTCAATACGCAATTTGCGCTGATAGAGGCTTAGTAGCTATTTTTGTGCCAAATCAGAATTTCTTTGCTAATCAGTGAGATAGCGAATTTTGAGACTCGCTATCGAGAGCAGTCGCCAGCGAAACGGCGTTTTGATATCAAACTGATATGTTCGTCGCGTCAAAGCGCCAGTAAACAGGCGCTTTGACCGTTGCGCACTCACTGGGCGTTCAGTGCCTGTCCATTCACTCTGGCGCTGTCCGGGCCCATGAGATAGAGGTAGACCGGCATGATGTCCGCTGGCAGCGGGTTCACCGCCGGGTTCTCTCCGGGATATGCCTTTGCACGCATATCGGTGCGGGTCGCACCCGGGTTGATACTGTTGCTGCGTACCGAACTGGTCCCGTCAAGCTCATCGGCCAAAACCTGCATCAGCCCCTCGACCGCGAACTTCGATACGGCGTAGCCGCCCCAATAGGCACGTCCCTTCCGGCCGACGCTGCTCGAAGTGAAGACCACCGAGGCGTCGTCCGACAATTTGAGCAAGGGGAGCAGTGTGCTGGTGAGCATAAAGGTGGCATTGACGTTCACCTGCATGACGCGCATGAAGTTGTCGCCGGACAGCTGCTCGATCGGTGTACGCGGGCCTACGATGCCTGCGTTGTGCAGAAGCCCATCCAGCCGCCCGAACTCACGCTCGACTGTGGCTGCAAGCTCGTCGTACTGGTGCGGCAGGGCTGTCTCGAGATTAAGCGGGATGACCGCTGGTTGCGGCCCGCCGGCGGCTTCGATGTCGTCGTATACCCTGTTGAGGTTTTCCTCGTTCTTGCCCAACAGCAGTACGGTTGCACCGTGTGAAGCGTAGGCTTTGGCCGCGGCTTCGCCGATCCCACGGCCTGCGCCAGTGACCATGATGATTCGACCCTTAAGCAGGTCGGGACGGGCTGAGTATTCGAACATCTGAAGCCTCATATGCAAAGCGTGGGTAACCACCCACCATGATTGTCAGCGGATAAAAGCTGAGGAAAGGGTTATCGGCGCGTTCAGGTGGCGCCGTTCAACAGGCCACGCAACTCGAGCGGATGATCGACGACGATGTCCGCACCCCAGGTGTCCGGATCGTCATCGGGATGAATATATCCATAGCGTACCGCCGCCGTGCGGCTACCGGCGGCGCGCCCCGATTCGATATCGCGCAGATCATCACCAACGAAGAGTACGGTCGATGGATCGAGGTCCAACTGGCTGCACGCGAGCAGCATTGGCTCCGGATCGGGTTTGCTCTTGCTTACATGATCCGGGCAGACCAGCACGGCAGAGCGCGACGCCAGGCCCAGCTGCTGCATGATTGGCTCGGCGAAGCGAACAGGTTTGTTGGTGACTACTCCCCAGATCAAACTGGCTCTTTCGATCTCGTCCAGTAATTCAGGCATGCCATCGTATAGCCTGCTTTCCACGGCGCAATGGGCTTGATAGCGCTCCAGAAACTCGAGCCGAAGTACTTCGAACTCGTCGGATAGCGGGTCGACGTCGAACGCACTGAGTACCATTGCCCGGGCCCCGCCAGACACGACATCGCGAATCTGCTGGTCTGCCACGCGATCAAGGCCTCGTGCCACGCGCATGGCCTGAGCGACTGCGATGAAGTCAGGAGCGGTATCGAGCAATGTACCGTCCATGTCGAAAAACACGGCCTGCAGACGCATTAGGCCTCCCGACGCGTTTGAATCATGTAGTTCACGTCGACGTCCGGAGACAGCTTGTAGTGCTTTGTCAGCGGGTTATAGGTCAGCCCGATGATGTCGTTGACTGCAAGTCCGGCCTGACGGCTCCAAGCACCCAGCTCTGAGGGCCGGATGAACTTACGGTAGTCGTGGGTGCCGCGTGGTAGCAGCTGCAACATGTACTCCGCACCAATGATTGCAAGCGCATAGGCTTTTGGATTGCGGTTGATCGTCGAGAAGAACACCTGTCCCCCAGGCTTTACCAGAGCATGGCATGCACGTATTACCGATGCCGGATCGGGTACGTGTTCAAGCATCTCCAGACATGTCACGACATCGAATTGCGCCTGCGATTCCTCGGCCAGCGCCTCGGCGGTGATTTGTCGATAATCGATCTCCAGGCCTGACTCCAACAAGTGCAGCCTGGCGACGGACAGTGGGGCTTCGCCCATGTCAATGCCGGTTACGGTAGCGCCGCGCTGGGCCATGGCCTCACTGAGGATGCCGCCGCCGCACCCGACATCCAGAACCTTCTTGCCGGCCAGCGACACGTGGTCGTCAATCCAGTTGACCCGGAGCGGGTTGATTTCGTGCAGCGGTTTGAATTCGCTTTCGCGGTCCCACCAGCGGTGGGCGAGCGCTTCGAATTTGGCGATTTCGGCGTGGTCGACGTTGCTCATGATCTGTTCCGTTTGAAAGCTTGAAGGAGAAGCTTGAGCCGCAAAGTGTTCATGGTGCCAGCTTCTGTCAGGCAAAGGGCTTTCGGTAAAGTGCTTTGCATAGGTCAGTTTGCCGCGGAGCACCCAAGTGCATGGTTGGCCGCTGGGACATCCCTAGTGCTTAGAGCCGATCTTCTCTCCCCATTCCCTGGCGACGGCAATGATTTGCTCCTCATCCATGCGGACCAATCGTCCTTCATCGAGTAGCTGCTTGCCGCCTACCCAGACATGACGGACACAGTCACGACCGCTGGAATAAATAAGCTGGGAAACCGGATCGTAAACGGGCTGTTGCGCAAGGCGCGACAGATCGAACGCCACCAGGTCGGCGAATTTGCCAATCTCCAGCGACCCGGTGTGGTCATCGAGTCCGAGCGCGCGTGCACCATTGAGCGTGGCCATGCGTAGCGCCCGATGAGCATCGAGCGCTGTGGCCGATCTCGCGACAGCTTTAGCAAGCAGAGCGGCTGTGCGGGTTTCGCCTAGTAAATCCAGGTCGTTATTGCTAGCGGCTCCATCGGTGCCCAGTGCAACGTTGACGCCGGCCTCCCACAGGCGTTCGACCGGGCAGAAGCCGCTGGCCAGTTTGAGGTTGGACTCAGGGCAATGAATCACGCTGCAGTTGTGTTCGACGAGCAGTGCGATGTCATCGTCGTTCACCTGTGTCATATGGACCGCCTGGAAGCGCGGGCCTAGCAGCTGCAAGCGGGCTAGGCGCGCCAGCGGCCGTTCACCATGCTTATCCAGCGCTTCCTCTACCTCGTGCTCGGTTTCATGGACATGCATATGGATGCCGATATCCATCTCCGCGACGAGAGTACGAATGCTTTCCAGCTTGTCGTCCGCCACGGAGTAGGGCGCGTGAGGGCCGAAGGCGATACTCACGCGCGGATGATGCTTCAGGTCGTCGAACAGGGCGACGCCTTTGCGAAGTGCTTCGTCGGCATTGCGCGCGCCGGGGATAGGGAAGTCGAGTACCGGGATCGTAATCTGAGCCCGGACTCCATGCTTATGAACCAGCTCGCTCATTACATCGGGGAAAAAGTACATGTCGGAAAAGCAGGTAATCCCGCTTTGTAATTGCTCAGCGATTGCCAACTCGCTTCCGGCCCGTACGAAAGCCTCATCAACCCACCGGCTCTCCGCAGGCCAAATGTGTTCGCGAAGCCAGGTCATCAATGGCAGATCGTCAGCCAAGCCACGGAACAGTGTCATGGCAGCGTGGCCGTGGGCGTTGACCAATCCCGGAGCGAGCAGCATTCCGCTGAGATCCCGGGTTTCCCGGGCGGCGTGTTGGATCGCATCCTCGCGCGGGGCTATGAGTGCAATGCGGCCATTACGGATCCCAAGCCCGTGATTTTGCAGGACGACACCAGCCGGCTCGACCGGAACGAGCCAGGTAGGAAGCAATAGTAGATCGAGCGGATCGGCGTTGGTGGACATGTAGGTCATCGCAGACAAAGGAGGGGGCCAGTGTAAAGCCTGTCGCAGCTCCTTTGAAGGAACCCCGTACTCACCCGAGCGCGTATGCCCAATTGGCCGGCTCCTTCCGGCTCCTTAATAGCGGATCAATGCTGCCAGCGTTTTTTTCCGAATAACGGCAAAACAACCGTTGACGTGATAATCATAGCCCCTATAATGCGCACCTTCTCCGGCGCAGGCCTTAGGCGAAACCTCTTGTAAATCAAGAAGTTAGCGAAAATAAGGGCTTGCACGGACGGCAAATTCGAGTAGAATGCGCCGGGCTGACAGGGCGGTGGTTGAGCGCTGTTGGCAGCTTCGGTCGGGTTGATCGGAGGCGGTAAAAGGGGTGGTTGACAGCGGTTTTGAACGCTGTATGATTCGCCTCCCGCTGACGAGAGACGCTAGGTTGATCGGAAGCGCAAGCGGTTGAGAAGAAAGAAAAACTTCTTCAAAAACAGCTTGACGAGAAGCAAGGCTGCTGTAGAATGCGCGGCCTCGGTTGAGACGAAAGACTTGATCGAAACGCTCTTTAACAACTGAATCAAGCAATTCGTGTGGGTGCTTGTGAGGTAAGACTGGTAGTCAGCAAGATTATCAGCATCACAAATACTCAACGAGAAATCATTGAGTGCTCATCTTTTAGGAGATGAGATTGCGATTGCTGAGCCAAGTTTAGGGTTTTCTCAAAACCCAAGCAGTATTGAACTGAAGAGTTTGATCATGGCTCAGATTGAACGCTGGCGGCAGGCCTAACACATGCAAGTCGAGCGGATGAGTGGAGCTTGCTCCATGATTCAGCGGCGGACGGGTGAGTAATGCCTAGGAATCTGCCTGGTAGTGGGGGACAACGTTTCGAAAGGAACGCTAATACCGCATACGTCCTACGGGAGAAAGCAGGGGACCTTCGGGCCTTGCGCTATCAGATGAGCCTAGGTCGGATTAGCTAGTTGGTGAGGTAATGGCTCACCAAGGCGACGATCCGTAACTGGTCTGAGAGGATGATCAGTCACACTGGAACTGAGACACGGTCCAGACTCCTACGGGAGGCAGCAGTGGGGAATATTGGACAATGGGCGAAAGCCTGATCCAGCCATGCCGCGTGTGTGAAGAAGGTCTTCGGATTGTAAAGCACTTTAAGTTGGGAGGAAGGGCAGTAAGTTAATACCTTGCTGTTTTGACGTTACCGACAGAATAAGCACCGGCTAACTTCGTGCCAGCAGCCGCGGTAATACGAAGGGTGCAAGCGTTAATCGGAATTACTGGGCGTAAAGCGCGCGTAGGTGGTTTGTTAAGTTGGATGTGAAAGCCCCGGGCTCAACCTGGGAACTGCATCCAAAACTGGCAAGCTAGAGTATGGCAGAGGGTGGTGGAATTTCCTGTGTAGCGGTGAAATGCGTAGATATAGGAAGGAACACCAGTGGCGAAGGCGACCACCTGGGCTAATACTGACACTGAGGTGCGAAAGCGTGGGGAGCAAACAGGATTAGATACCCTGGTAGTCCACGCCGTAAACGATGTCGACTAGCCGTTGGGATCCTTGAGATCTTAGTGGCGCAGCTAACGCATTAAGTCGACCGCCTGGGGAGTACGGCCGCAAGGTTAAAACTCAAATGAATTGACGGGGGCCCGCACAAGCGGTGGAGCATGTGGTTTAATTCGAAGCAACGCGAAGAACCTTACCAGGCCTTGACATGCAGAGAACTTTCCAGAGATGGATTGGTGCCTTCGGGAACTCTGACACAGGTGCTGCATGGCTGTCGTCAGCTCGTGTCGTGAGATGTTGGGTTAAGTCCCGTAACGAGCGCAACCCTTGTCCTTAGTTACCAGCACGTCATGGTGGGCACTCTAAGGAGACTGCCGGTGACAAACCGGAGGAAGGTGGGGATGACGTCAAGTCATCATGGCCCTTACGGCCTGGGCTACACACGTGCTACAATGGTCGGTACAAAGGGTTGCCAAGCCGCGAGGTGGAGCTAATCCCGTAAAACCGATCGTAGTCCGGATCGCAGTCTGCAACTCGACTGCGTGAAGTCGGAATCGCTAGTAATCGTGAATCAGAATGTCACGGTGAATACGTTCCCGGGCCTTGTACACACCGCCCGTCACACCATGGGAGTGGGTTGCTCCAGAAGTAGCTAGTCTAACCTTCGGGGGGACGGTTACCACGGAGTGATTCATGACTGGGGTGAAGTCGTAACAAGGTAGCCGTAGGGGAACCTGCGGCTGGATCACCTCCTTAATCGAAGACTTCAGCTTCTTCATAAGTTCCCACACGAATTGCTTGATTCACTAGCGAAAAGCGATTGGGTTTCGACCCGAGAGAGACGATTGGGTCTGTAGCTCAGTTGGTTAGAGCGCACCCCTGATAAGGGTGAGGTCGGCAGTTCGAATCTGCCCAGACCCACCAATTGTCATGGGATGTGGCCGATCTGTAGATGGGGCCATAGCTCAGCTGGGAGAGCGCCTGCTTTGCACGCAGGAGGTCAGCGGTTCGATCCCGCTTGGCTCCACCATTAACTCGATAATCGCTGAAAGCACAGAAATGAATAGACTCTAGCGAGTGTATTGATTTCTGGTCTTTGCGCCAGTAACTGTTCTTTAAAAATTTGGGTATGTGATAGAAGTAGATTTGGGTAATCATTTTCACTGATGATTATTCGAGTCAAGGTAAAATTTGCGAGATGCTCGAGAGAGCACAATGCGGATTTTCGGCGAATGTCGTCTTCACGTTATAGACAGTAACCAGATTGCTTGGGGTTATATGGTCAAGTGAAGAAGCGCATACGGTGGATGCCTTGGCAGTCAGAGGCGATGAAAGACGTGGTAGCCTGCGAAAAGCTTCGGGGAGTCGGCAAACAGACTGTGATCCGGAGGTGTCTGAATGGGGGAACCCAGCCATCATAAGATGGTTATCACACATTGAATACATAGGTGTGTGAGGCGAACCAGGGGAACTGAAACATCTAAGTACCCTGAGGAAAAGAAATCAACCGAGATTCCCTTAGTAGTGGCGAGCGAACGGGGACTAGCCCTTAAGCTTCTTTGATTTTAGCGGAACGCTCTGGAAAGTGCGGCCATAGTGGGTGATAGCCCTGTACGCGAAAGGATCTTAGAAGTGAAATCGAGTAGGACGGAGCACGAGAAACTTTGTCTGAATATGGGGGGACCATCCTCCAAGGCTAAATACTACTGACTGACCGATAGTGAACCAGTACCGTGAGGGAAAGGCGAAAAGAACCCCGGAGAGGGGAGTGAAATAGAACCTGAAACCGTATGCGTACAAGCAGTGGGAGCCTACTTTGTTAGGTGACTGCGTACCTTTTGTATAATGGGTCAGCGACTTATTTTCAGTGGCGAGCTTAACCGAATAGGGGAGGCGTAGCGAAAGCGAGTCTTAATAGGGCGTCTAGTCGCTGGGAATAGACCCGAAACCGGGCGATCTATCCATGGGCAGGTTGAAGGTTGGGTAACACTAACTGGAGGACCGAACCGACTACCGTTGAAAAGTTAGCGGATGACCTGTGGATCGGAGTGAAAGGCTAATCAAGCTCGGAGATAGCTGGTTCTCCTCGAAAGCTATTTAGGTAGCGCCTCGTGTATCACTGCTGGGGGTAGAGCACTGTTTCGGCTAGGGGGTCATCCCGACTTACCAAACCGATGCAAACTCCGAATACCAGCAAGTGTCAGCACGGGAGACACACGGCGGGTGCTAACGTCCGTCGTGAAAAGGGAAACAACCCAGACCGTCAGCTAAGGTCCCAAAATCCTGGTTAAGTGGGAAACGATGTGGGAAGGCTTAGACAGCTAGGAGGTTGGCTTAGAAGCAGCCATCCTTTAAAGAAAGCGTAATAGCTCACTAGTCGAGTCGGCCTGCGCGGAAGATGTAACGGGGCTCAAACCAGGTACCGAAGCTACGGGTTCATCGCAAGATGAGCGGTAGAGGAGCGTTCTGTAAGCCTGTGAAGGTGAGTTGAGAAGCTTGCTGGAGGTATCAGAAGTGCGAATGCTGACATGAGTAACGACAATGCGAGTGAAAAACTCGCACGCCGAAAGACCAAGGGTTCCTGCGCAACGTTAATCGACGCAGGGTGAGTCGGTCCCTAAGGCGAGGCTGAAGAGCGTAGTCGATGGGAAACGGGTTAATATTCCCGTACTTCTAGTTACTGCGATGGGGGGACGGAGAAGGCTAGGCCAGCTTGGCGTTGGTTGTCCAAGTTTAAGGTGGTAGGCAGAGATCTTAGGTAAATCCGGGGTCTTAATGCCGAGAACTGATGACGATCCTTCTTTTAGAAGGAGAAGTGGTTGATGCCATGCTTCCAGGAAAAGCCTCTAAGCTTCAGGTAACTAGGAACCGTACCCCAAACCGACACAGGTGGTTGGGTAGAGAATACCAAGGCGCTTGAGAGAACTCGGGTGAAGGAACTAGGCAAAATGGCACCGTAACTTCGGGAGAAGGTGCGCCGGTGAGGGTGAAGGGTTTACCCCGTAAGCTCATGCCGGTCGAAGATACCAGGCCGCTGCGACTGTTTATTAAAAACACAGCACTCTGCAAACACGAAAGTGGACGTATAGGGTGTGACGCCTGCCCGGTGCCGGAAGGTTAATTGATGGGGTTAGCGCAAGCGAAGCTCTTGATCGAAGCCCCGGTAAACGGCGGCCGTAACTATAACGGTCCTAAGGTAGCGAAATTCCTTGTCGGGTAAGTTCCGACCTGCACGAATGGCGTAACGATGGCGGCGCTGTCTCCACCCGAGACTCAGTGAAATTGAAATCGCTGTGAAGATGCAGTGTATCCGCGGCTAGACGGAAAGACCCCGTGAACCTTTACTATAGCTTTGCACTGGACTTTGAATTTGCTTGTGTAGGATAGGTGGGAGGCTTTGAAGCGTGGACGCCAGTTCGCGTGGAGCCATCCTTGAAATACCACCCTGGCAACTTTGAGGTTCTAACTCTGGTCCGTTATCCGGATCGAGGACAGTGTATGGTGGGTAGTTTGACTGGGGCGGTCTCCTCCTAAAGAGTAACGGAGGAGTACGAAGGTGCGCTCAGACCGGTCGGAAATCGGTCGTAGAGTATAAAGGCAAAAGCGCGCTTGACTGCGAGACAGACACGTCGAGCAGGTACGAAAGTAGGTCTTAGTGATCCGGTGGTTCTGTATGGAAGGGCCATCGCTCAACGGATAAAAGGTACTCCGGGGATAACAGGCTGATACCGCCCAAGAGTTCATATCGACGGCGGTGTTTGGCACCTCGATGTCGGCTCATCACATCCTGGGGCTGAAGCCGGTCCCAAGGGTATGGCTGTTCGCCATTTAAAGTGGTACGCGAGCTGGGTTTAGAACGTCGTGAGACAGTTCGGTCCCTATCTGCCGTGGACGTTTGAGATTTGAGAGGGGCTGCTCCTAGTACGAGAGGACCGGAGTGGACGAACCTCTGGTGTTCCGGTTGTCACGCCAGTGGCATTGCCGGGTAGCTATGTTCGGAAGAGATAACCGCTGAAAGCATCTAAGCGGGAAACTTGCCTCAAGATGAGATCTCACTGGAGCCTTGAGCTCCCTGAAGGGCCGTCGAAGACTACGACGTTGATAGGTGGGGTGTGTAAGCGCTGTGAGGCGTTGAGCTAACCCATACTAATTGCCCGTGAGGCTTGACCATATAACACCCAAACAATTTGATGTTTGCGTGTGAGACGGTTGAAGTCGACAAACAAACCGAAAAGACGCATCGCTCGCAAAGCGAACCTAATACGCAACACCGCAATACTTCACATACCCAATTAGGGGAAGCGACTCAACACCGACTCCCCAACCGAATTGCTTGACGACCATAGAGCGTTGGAACCACCTGATCCCATCCCGAACTCAGAAGTGAAACGACGCATCGCCGATGGTAGTGTGGGGTCTCCCCATGTGAGAGTAGGTCATCGTCAAGCTTCTACACCAAACCCCCGACCCTCGAAAGAAGGTCGGGGGTTTGTCTTTGGGCGATGAAAAAGCGGCAGGCACTGGGCGGTGCTTGTGCGCTCATGCCTGCGGCTCGGTGGAACGGCTCTAACGGAACTCGCTACATCGCTACACCCGTCCACCCACCAACATGACGGCGGGGCGCTCAGAGGGCATCGTCATCGGCGCCTCGGGCACAACCTGCTGGGCAGCCTTCGAGTCGCGCTTCAAAAGCGCACCCGCGATGGCATCCGGATACACCAGCAGCCTGTTCCGAGCGTTTGAGCCAAGCTACCGAAATATATTCGTCGCAGAAGCAGGTATCGCCGTTCTAATAGACACACCAACCGGACCGAACAACCAATATTCGCGAATCAAGCCAGCTACCACTGGCAATCTGAGGCCGCCTTACTGAGAGCGTGATCGGTCGGGTCGGTTTGACCTTTTGCCATAGCGCCTTGATGTCTCCATGGATGTGCCCCAACGCTTGATAGCCGATGCCTCGCTTCGAGACTCTCATTGCATACTGCAAGGAGTGTCCGGATTTCGGTGAGGGCTGGCTACGGCCCCAACTAATCCAACAAGACCCATTCTGGGTATGTGCTAGCGAGCCAATGCTTGGCCCAGGATCGGTTAGAGTGACGAGCTTATCTTGACGGCAAGTTTGAGCAATGAGCGAAACGCGCCGCGCAGGCAGAACGATGACGGCGTAGCACCTTGATGCCTGTTAGTCGCCCCGGTATTCGCAGCCACTTGTGCAGGTTTCGTGGAGACGGATTCTCGATAGCTCAGGTAAAAGCGGCTTCAGCTCATGCCAGATCCATTTTGCCAAGTTCTCACTGGTGGGGTTCTCAAGGCCGGGTAGATCATTTAGGTAATTATGATCGAGCCTTTCATAGATCGGCTTGAAGGCCTGTTTTATTTCTCCGAAGTCCCGGATCCAGCCTGTGTGTGGATCCGCTTCTCCTTGCAGATAAATCGCTATTCGAAACGAGTGACCGTGTAGGCGCCCGCATTTATGACCTTCGGGTACGTGCGGCAGGCGGTGCGCGGACTCGAACGTAAATTCCTTGAATATTTCCATGTGACTTACCCCGCTGATTTTATCAGCCGAGTTTACTGGCTTTGCAAGTGAGCTGTCGCAACTGAGCGACTGTCGCGATGCGTAATGACCGGACCGCTTTGATAGCGCGTCGTCTTTTGACAGCCCTTCGGGCATGGGGCAAAGTACCCGGCTTTTAATTGGCACTTGCCACTTTTGGGGGTTGTAATGAATGCAGTAGTGGCGGCTGTCAGCATCATGCTGATTCTAAGTCTGTGCCGAGTTCACGTTGTCGTCGCGTTGATTGCCGGGGCCATTGCCGGCGGAGTCTTGGGTGGGTTAGGGCTCGAGGGCAGCTTGGCTGCATTCAACAAGGGGCTGGGTGGGGGCGCGACAGTAGCGCTTTCGTACGCATTGCTCGGCGCGTTCGCCGTTGCGATCGGGAAGAGTGGCCTGGCCCATGCCTTGGCCGACCGGGCGTTGGTCATGGTGGGCAAGCAGGAGTCGCAAAAGGCGGGAGCGGTTAAGTGGCTGATGATCGGACTGCTACTGGCGGTCGCTGTGTCGTCACAGAATATCCTGCCGATTCACATTGCCTTTATACCGTTGCTGGTTCCGCCGTTGCTCTATGTACTGAGCAAGCTGCAGATAGACAGACGCCTGATTGCCTGTGTATTGGCATTTGGATTGGTTACGCCCTACATGTTCCTGCCTGTAGGTTTCGGCGGGATATTTCTGAAAGAAATTCTGCTCGCGAATGTTGCCAAAAGCGGCGTCGATGTCTCCGGGATCAACGTAAGCCAAGCCATGTTGATTCCGGCGCTCGGTATGGCGGTTGGTCTCCTGATCGCCATGTTCAGCTACCGCAAGCCGCGCGTGTACGACCTGACCAAGGTCGACCAATCGCAAGTGGTTAGCGTCAGCTACAGTCCCCTTACTCTGCTGGTTGCCGCTTTGGCCGTTGCCGCCGCGTTTGTCGTACAGCTTTGGCTGGATTCGATGATCATCGGTGCGCTGATAGGTTTCGTCATATTTTCCGTCTCGGGTGTCGTGCGTTGGAAGGAGGCCGATGATCTATTTACCGAAGGCATGAAGATGATGGCGATGATCGGTTTTATCATGATCGCCGCCGCTGGGTTTGCAGAAGTCATGCGCGAAACCGGCGACGTGAAAACTCTCGTCGATGCGTCTGCAGAGTGGATCGGAAACAGCAAGGCCATCGGCGCCTTGATGATGTTGCTGGTGGGGCTGCTGGTCACCATCGGTATTGGTTCGTCCTTCTCTACAGTACCGATCATCGCCGCGATCTTCGTGCCGCTAGGGCTGCAACTAGGCTTCAGCCCGTTGGCCATCGTCAGCCTGGTAGGCACGGCGGGAGCCTTGGGAGACGCCGGCTCTCCGGCCTCGGATTCCACCCTGGGTCCAACTGCCGGATTGAATGCGGACGGCCAGCATAATCACATCTGGGATACGGTGGTGCCGACTTTCGTGCACTACAACTTGCCACTGCTGGCGTTCGGTTGGATTGCCGCGATGACCCTATGACCGGCTAGGATCTGCCCCGCCGTGGCTTGATGGCGTCGTCGCTATGGCGACGCTTCATCGCCCCCCGAACCTCATCAATTAGCACTCCTCGCCGCGATCGCTGACTAATAGATACAACCGCAGCGATAGGATGATGATTGTGAATTCGACTCTAGAGCAGAAAGTATTTCTCGCTCTGCTACTTGTCGTGACGATTGCCTTCGGCTGGATACTGCTTCCTTTCTATGGGGCAGTGTTCTGGGCCGTTATTCTTGCGATCATTTTCGCGCCGCTGCAGCGGCGTCTTTACCAGTCGCTCGGCAACAGGCGAAACCTCACCGCACTGCTCACCCTGTTGGTTTGTTTGATCGTCGCAGTGCTGCCGGTCATTCTGATAACCGGCCTGCTGGTTCAGGAGGGAACGGAGCTTTATAAACAGATTGAAAGCGGTGAGCTCGACGTAGGCAGCCTTGTCGGCAGCGCAAAACAGTTATTGCCCGTGTCGCTGGAGTCGCAACTGCATCGGTTTGGGCTTGGTGATGTCGAGCAGATGCGTGAGCGCTTGGCCAGTGGCGCTTTGGAAGGAAGTCAGTTCCTTGCCACCAAGGCCTTCAGTTTCGGGCAGGGAACCTTCCAGTTCCTGGTCAGCTTTTTCGTGATGCTCTATCTGTTGTTCTTTCTGATTCGGGATGGACGCGAACTTGTCTCGCAAGTCCGACGAGCGCTGCCCTTGAACGACAACCAGAAACGCAGGCTTTTCAGTAAATTCACCCGGGTGGTCAGGGCGACGGTCAAGGGCAACATCGTCGTGGCCGCCACTCAAGGTTTCCTCGGTGGCGTCATCTTCGCCATCCTGTCAATTCCGGGCGCATTGCTATGGGGTGTGCTCATGGCCTTTCTGTCCTTGCTTCCCGCCGTGGGTGCGGGATTGATATGGACGCCGGTGGCCATCTATTTCCTTATGAAGGGGATGATTGTTCAGGGCGTGGTTCTCACGCTTTACGGGGTGTTGGTAATCGGCCTTGTCGATAACATCCTGCGTCCCATTCTAGTTGGAAAGGACACCAAGATGCCGGACTACCTGGTGCTCATCTCAACGCTGGGAGGGCTTGCACTGTTCGGCTTGAATGGTTTCGTGATCGGGCCGCTGATCGCCGCATTGTTCATGTCCGCATGGGGCCTGTTTACGTCCGCCGATGGTCGAGCCCCTCGCTAGGTGCGTCCGATATGGACGCACCTGCTCTCAGGCTAGAGCACGCGTCCGCCGTCATCTCGGCTGATCACTACCGTGGCCGAGCGCGGTCTGCGGTTACCTCCGTCCGGCCATGTGCTGGTGTATTCGGTCGAGCTGGAGCCTTCTCCGGGATGCTGGATGTTGACGAACAGCGTCCGGAAATCCGGCGTTGCCGTAATACCTGTTACCTCAGCGCCTACCGGGCCTACCAGGAATCGCTTGGTTTCGCCGGTCTGTGGATCCGAGACCAGCATCTGGTTGTTGCCGAAGGGACCTTTCTCCAGTTGGGTGCCACTCATGTCGGTCTGTATCCAGAGGCGACCCTCGTCGTCGAACCAGAGCCCGTCGGGGCTGGCCAGAATATTCTCGTCACTCAACGGCTTGCCCAACGGATCGCGGCTATCGTTCTGCGGGCCGGCGAGTAGGTATAGATCCCATTGAAATTGCGTGCCGGAGTGGTTCGATGACAGCTCGCGCCACCGGATGATGTGGCCGTAGGGGTTAGGGGCACGAGGATTGGCGGCGTCGGCTTCCTGCCGGGCACTGTTGTTCGTCAGGGTGAAATACACATCACCGGTGTTGGGATGCACCGCGCCCCATTCAGGGCGGTCCATGCGGGTCGCGCCGACGGTATCCGCAGCGAGGCGAGTGTTGATCAGGACGTCGCCCTGATCGGCGAAATTGACACCTGCTGTGATGCAGGCCTGCTGGAATCCAGCATCCTCGATGTCCAGTGGTAACCAGTCGCCGCTGCCGTCCGGGTTGAAGCGCGCGACGTACAGGGTGCCTTCATCGAGCAGGCGACTGTCGCTGTGCTGTGGTCGGTACTTGTCGCGGCTGACGTACTTATAGATGTACTCGTTCTGCGAATCATCACCGGAATAGCAGACGACAGGCGCACCCGAACGGGTCGGGGCAAACACCAGCCCTTCGTGGGCAAAGCGACCGAGGGCGGTGTGTTTAACCGGAGTGGAGTCGGGGTCGAACGGATCGATCTCGACGATCCAGCCGAATGTGTTGGGTTCGTTGCGATAATCGGCGCGTGGATCCTCAGACGATACTGTCGCATCGAAACGCTGAAATTCGTCGCCTGGAATGGTTTCCCAGCCGTAGCGGCTGGCGGAGCGAATGCCGTAACGCTGCAAGTGTCGTGGAAGTTCCGCATCGCGGCTCGCAAAATAGCCTGCCCAGTTTTCCTCGCATGTCAGATAGGTGCCCCAGGGAGTATAGCCGTTGGAGCAGTTATTCAGCGTCCCGCGGGTCGATGTACCGCTCGGGCTATAGCGGGTTTTCATCAGGTCGTGACCGCGAGCTGGCCCCTCGATTCGCATCGGTGTGGCGCCAGTGATGCGTCGATTCTGGGCCGAAGGCAACATGGTCCATTCGCCGCGAACGCTGCGGCGGACTTCCACGATCGATACGCCGTGAGCGTTGATTTCCTTTCGCACCTCATCAGCGTTGACCCGCTTGCCGTTGACGACCGTAGGGCCGTTTCGATGAAGTAGCGGGGCATCGATATATTCGTGGTTTACAGCGAGAAGGCCGTGATCGCTCTTGCGAGCTCTGAACTTCGCGTCCATTGGGAAGAAGTGCATACCGTCATGGTGCATGCCGGTCTGTTGCGCCTGGTCTTGCGCGCTGTTGCTGGCATCTTCCAGATAGCCTGGGTAGCTGCCGCAAATAGGCGTGCCCCAGGGAATAAAGGCCGTCGCGGTATAGCCTGCCGGGACCGTAACCGTGTCGGCTCTGTTTATGCCCACAGCATCGAACGGCAGGCGATCGCGGCGCTTGAACGCCGGCTTGGCTTGGTCAGCCAGAGCCGGTACGCCGCCGAGGAAGGCGAGCGCACCCAGCGCAGCGCCGCCGGCCAGAATCTTGCGTCGCCCCAGATTGATGACGTCTTGAATGTGAGGGTTGGCTGAACGGTTGCTCGGCAGTTCATCGCCATTGCCAAACAGTATGTTGTTATCGTCAGTCACGACGCAGCTCCATAGGATAATCGACGGAACTGTGACGCTAGGCCGGGCTTGCGACAGCTTAGTGACAGGAAAAATGGCGGCCGACAGGCGGTCAGCGAGGGCGCCAAACGAACTTTGTAGACGGCCCGTTTGGCACCGCAGGCCGGTAGGCGAAGCCGCGGCCGTCCTGCCTACATTCCCATTAGGCGATCCCGACCGGGTAGCGAGTTTCGCTCAGAGCCACCCTTTTTCCTTATAGAAGCGCTCGGCCCCTTCATGCAACGGCGCGGTCAGGCCGACCCGAATCATGTCTTTGGCTTCCAGGTCGGCAAAGGCCGGGTGCAGTCGCTTGAAACGCTCGAGGTTGTCAAAGACAGCCTTGACCAGCTGATAGACGATTTCGGGGTCGGTTTCCGAGGTCGTGGCCAGCACGGCCTTGCCGCCAATCGAAGGCACCGCGGTATTGACGCCCGGGTACAGCCCCGCCGGTATCTGCGCTGCGGTGTAATAGTCGGCGTGCTGCAAGAACGCGTCGATTTCCGGCCCGGAGACGGGAATGAGCTTCGCATCGACATTGGTGAGCGCCTCCTGGATCGCCCCACTGGGGTGGCCGACCACGTAAGTGATGGCGTCGAGGTTGTTATCGCCCAGTGCCGAGGCCATCTCTGCGGGCTTTAGCTCGCCGGCCAGGGCGAAGTCGGCGTTGCTCCAGCCTTTGGCTTTCATCACTTCGTCGAAGGTGTCGCGGCTACCCGAACCCGGCACGCCAATGTTTACCCGTTTGCCCTTGAGATCATCGAACGACTCGATGCCGCTGTCGCTTCGCGCGACCACCGTGAGAATTTCGGTCTGCAATGAAAATACTGCACGAAGGTCCTCGAGCGGACCCTTCTTGTCGAACGGAGCGAGGCCATTGAGGGCTTTGTGCTGGTGATCGGACTGAATGAAGCCGAACTCGTATTCACCGCTCTCCAGCGCCACGATATTGGTCACGCTACCGGCCGTGGACGGCGCATTGCATTTGATGGCCGGCTGCACCTCGGCGCGATTGAGAAAACGGCAGACCGACTGACCGGCCGTGTAGTAGACGCCAGTCTGGCCACCGGTGCCGATAGTGACGAAACGCTCCTGGGCGACGCCAGTGGCAGCGTACAGCGAGCCTGCCAGGGCACAGCTCAGCAAGCCGATACGGATTTTCTGCTTCATCATGAGTCCCTCTTTTGTTGTTGTTCGAATGAGTTGTCTATTCGTCTGCGCGGGCGGCTGCCCCGTGTCGGTACGCTCGATCAGGACGGGTTCGGCATGGCACCGGCGGCGATCACCATGATCTCCACCAGTACGTTTGGCGAGGCGAGTCGCGCTTCGACGGTCGCTCGAGCCGGCGCGCAACCGGCTGGCAACCATTCGCACCAGACGGCGTTCATCGCGGCGAAGTCGGCGTCTATGTCTTTCAGCCAGATCTGTGCGCTGAGTATTCGTGACCGATCGGATCCGGCCGAGGCCAGCAAACGGTCGATCTTGGCCAATACCTGGCGAGTCTGGCCGGCAGCATCTTCGCTACGATCGTCAGGTACTTGCCCGGCGAGGAAGATCAGATTGGCGAAACTAACGGCGGCGGACTCGTTCCGTGGTGTCGATGCGTTGAATCGTCATGTTAAAGCTCCTCTTGGTTGACTCGATCAGGCAGTGAGGGTGAGGCCGTCCAGCGTAACGGCAGGGCGCTGATCGTCGATCAGATCGCAGAGCACGTCGGCGCTCCCGCAGGCCAGGGTGAAGCCGAGACTGCCATGGCCCACATTGAGCCAGAGATTGGCAAACGGAGAGGCGCCGAGCAGCGGCGTGCCCTCCGGAGTCGCAGGCCGCAGGCCAGCCCATTGCGTGGCGTTGCGATAGTCGCCGGCGTCGGGGAAGGTTTCGCTGGCAAGGCGTTGCAGCATGGCGATCCGGCCTCTATCGACGGTGGCGTCCCAGCCACCGATGTCCACCATTGCCGCGACGCGTAATTGCTCGCCGAGCCGCGCATAGACCACCTTATTGTCGTAGTCGGTCACGTTGGTTTCAGGCACGCCGGTCTGGTGGCGCAGCGGCAGCGTCAAGCTATAGCCTTTGAGTGGATAGATCGGCAATTCGATACCCAACGGCTTCAGCAATGCGACACTGGCGGCGCCGGCCGCCACTACCACGTGATCCACTTCGAGCGCCCCGTTCTCGAGGCCAAGCGAGCGGATACGCCCAGCCTGGGTATGGAACGCGCTGACCGCCTGGCCACAATGCAGCCGGAACCCCGACGATGCTTCCAGCCGCTTCAGCAGCCGCCGACAAAACAGTTGGCAATCGGCGACCTCGTCGCCTGGCGAATAGATGCCGCCCTGCAGTTCAGCCACCAGCGGCCGCAGGGCGGGTTCGATCTCGCCGCATTGCTGAGCGTCGAGCAGGAGTTGCCCTGCATTAGCGTCGAGGCCGCCAGCCGCCTTTTCGAAGCTGGCTCGGTCGCGATAGATCACCAGCTTGCCATTGGCGCGCCAGTCGAAGTCACCGAGACCGTCCTCTTCTCTCCAGCTGCGCAATGCCTGCTGGCTGTGCAGTGCGAGGCGCAGCAGATGTGCGGCGTTGCGTCGGTTGACGGAGCGTCGGCAGGCGAGCAGAAAACGCAGGCACCAGCGCCATTGCTGCCGGCTCATTCTTGGGCGAAAACGTAGAGGGGCATCGTCTCCACGCAGTAGCCAGCCAAGCGCCTGCAGGGGAACGCCCGCATCGGCAAGCGGTGACACGTAGCGGTAGCTGAGTTGACCACCGTTGGCGAAGCTGGTCTCCAGGGCAACCTGGTTGCGCTTTTCGATCAGGTCCACCTGATGGCCTCGCCGCACCAGGGCATAGGCTGTGCTCAAGCCGATGACGCCACCGCCGATTACCGCTATTCGCATCGTGCCACTCCAACAAATCGATGACCGAAGCCTAAGCACGGCCGGCGCGCCCGGCCAATGAAAGGATGGAGGCGACCTATAACCCACGGTTATGCTCCGGACACGTCAGCTCTGGAGCATGCTCATGCGTCTTCGCCACATCGAACTGTTTCAGGCCATCTTGCAGACCGGCAGCCTGACGGCGGCGGCGCAGCTGCTGCACATCTCGCAGCCGGCGGCGAGCAAGATTCTCAAGCATGCGGAACAGCAACTCGGATTCGCGCTGTTCAGCCGCGTGCGAGGCAAGCTACAGCCGACCGCCGAAGCGCGCATCCTGCAGCAAGAAACCGAACGCATCGCCGCGGATCTGCAGAGCCTTCGGCGCTTGGCGGACAACCTGGGGCGTGGCGAAGAGCGCGCGCTACGGTTGATCTGTACGCCGGCACTGGCGCAGGCGTTGGTGCCCGAGGCGCTGCGATGCTGGCGAAAGCGTTTTGCCGGGACGCGATGCCATCTGGCGACTCAGCACACGACGGAGATCGTCGACGCGCTGCTGCTGCGCGCGGCGGATCTCGGCCTGACGCTGCAGGCGGTGGAACATCCCGGCCTCAGTAGCCAGACCCTCGCGCAGGGGCGGATGATGGTGATCGCGCCAGCGGGCTGGTGGCCGGAGGAGGCGCTAGCGCAACCATTTCGACTGGAGCAACTGGCCGATGCGCCGTTGATCGGCCTGGATACCCGCGATGCGCTCGGCGGCTTGTTGCGGGGGCATCTCGAGGCACTCGCTTCGCCTCCCCGTATCGATACCTGGGTGCAGACCTACCAGCTGGCACGAAGCCTGGTCGAGGCCGGGCAGGGACTGGCATTGGTCGATCCGCTCACGGCACTGCACGGTGGCGGGCAGTCGATTCAGGCGCGCCCTTTGGAGCCTCAGGTGCCGGTACCGCTGTATGCGCTGGTACGGGCCCAGGAGGCGGCACCTGCGGCGCAACTGGAACTGCTTGAGCAAGTGCGCCAACAGGCGGAAAAATTGATGTATTCGCCACCCGGCAGCTGAACGAATCGTCCGGTACCGGTCTCGCGGTCCGGCTGCGTTACCATCGTCGGATATCAACCGGGTTCGGGCTTCATGGAACACACCACACCGCTTGCCCTGTATCAGCAGGCCGTCGAACTTCGTGGCTTCGTCAGCGATGCAGCCCAACAGCGGGCGGTCGAGCGGTTGCAGGCTTGTTACCAGGCGCTGCACGACGACGCGGCCATCGCCCCGCGTGGTATCTATCTGTGGGGCCCGGTTGGCCGCGGTAAGACCTGGTTGATGGACATCTTCCACCGCAGCCTGCGGATCCCTTCACGCCGACAGCATTTCCATCACTTCATGCGTTGGGTGCATGTTCGTCTGTTCCAGCTCAACGGCACGGCCGACCCGCTGCAAGCGCTGGCCCGGGAGCTCAGTGAACAGGTCAGGGTGCTCTGCTTCGATGAGCTATTCGTAGGTGATATCGGTGACGCCATCATCCTGGGGCGCCTGTTCCGGGTGATGTTCGACCATGGAGTGGTTATCGTCGCCACGTCCAATCAGCCGCCCGACCAGCTCTACGCGGACGGCTTCAACTGTGAGCGTTTTCTGCCCGCCATCGCCGCCATCGAGCAGAACATGGAAGTGCTCGATGTGGACGGTGGAGAGGACCATCGGTTGCGCCCGGGTGCTGCGTTGCAGCGTTACTGGGTAGCTGAGCCGGGCCGCGGTGGTGCACTGCAAGCCGTTTTCCAGGCATTGACCGACGGCCAGCATGCCAGTGCCGCTCCGGTGAGTATCGGTCGGCGCGCACTGCAGGCGGTGGGTTGCAGTGACTCGGTTCTGTGGTGTCGCTTCGCCGATCTGTGCGAGCAACCGTTTTCGGCGCTGGACTTCATCGCGCTGTGCGATCGCTTCTCGGCGATTCTGCTCAGTGAGGTACCGATGCTGGGCGGGGAGCCGCGTGAAGGACGCATCGCGCGCGGTACGGAAGACGCTGCAGCGAGGGTGGAGGCGGGGGACCGGGACCTGCCACAGCTGGCGCGGCGCGACGATGCGGTCAGGCGCTTCATCGCGCTCGTGGACGAGTGCTACGACCGTGGCGTCCCTCTGTACCTCGAGGCCCAGGTGGCGCTGGAAGGGCTTTATACGCAAGGTTACCTGGCGTTCCCGTTTCGCCGGACGTTGAGCCGGCTGCGCGAGATGCAGCTGCAACGATTTGGCGCGGTGATCTGACGGCGGTCAGTCGCGGTAGAAGACCTGCACCAGGTGGTAGCCGAACTGGCTCTTGATCGGTCCGTGAACGTCGCGCAACGGCTTCTTGAAAATCACCTGATCGATGCTGCGGACCATCTGTCCGGGGCGCACTTCGCCGAGGTCGCCACCTTTCTTGCCGGACGGGCAGGTCGAATGTTTGCGGGCGAGCACATCGAAGGCCTCGCCGTTGGCGATGCGTTTTTTCAACTGGACCGCTTCGGCTTCGGTCTTCACCAAGATATGGCGGGCCATGGCTTTTGCCATCGTGATACTCCTCGTCTGTGGCGGGGATTGTAGTCAGCGCGGTGGGCAAATCGAAGCGGCATCTCGTAACTATTGACCGCTCATCCGCGATTCGGCCCGACGAACGGTCATTATGTTGGGTTTATGTGTTGGCATGTTAGCGCTACCATTTGGCCCAACAATCATAACGCAGCACCTCGATGCTGCTGGAGAGCCAATAGTGGATCGCCACTCCAATAGTGATTTTCCCGCTGCCCACCGAGCATTGGTGGTCATGGGCGTCAGCGGTTCGGGTAAGACCGACACCAGTCACGCCGTTGCCGATGCCCTGGGTTTCCGGCATATCGAAGCCGATCATTTCCATCCTGAAGAAAACGTTGCGCGCATGCGTGCCGGCACGCCGCTGTCTGATGCCGATCGCGTCGAGTGGTTGCAGAGGCTGATCGCCGAGATGCAGCGCGCCATCGATGACGGCGTTGGCTTCGTGCTCGCCTGTTCGGCCCTCAAGTGCCGCTATCGCGACCTGCTGCGTCATGCCGTTCCCGGTCTGCGTTTTGCCCATCTGGCCATTGACTACGACACCGCAGTCCAGCGTGTCGGCGGCCGAGCCGGGCATTTCATGCCTATTTCGCTAGTGGACAGCCAGTTCGCCACGCTCGAATCCCCCGAAGGCGAGCCGGGCGTGTTGGTCGTCGATGCCAGCCAGCCGCGTGAGCGGGTGCTCGAGGAAATCGTCGACTGGATGCAACGCGACCCGGGGCTGGAGATCGGCGAGCAAGAAGGTTTTTCCGCCGCTCCGCCTGATAGCGCTAACACGTCGAGCACGCGCGGTGCCGAGCTGACCGGTTCGCCGATCTACAACGGACGAGTCGCGCAGGGCTTCGATCGCATTACCGATTGGCTGATGGCGGCATTGCTGGCGTTCATGGTCGTCGTGGTGTTCAGCAGCGTGGTACTGCGCTACGCCTTCGGTACCGGCTGGACCGGCGCCGAAGAACTGTCGCGGTTGGCCTTCGTCTGGCTGGTGTTCGTCGGGGTCGCCTCCAGCATGCGCCGCGGCGAGCTGATGGCCTTCAGCATGATTCGCGATCGTTTCCCCCGGTTGTTCCGCCGCGTGGTGGATTCCATCAGCTGGATCATGGTCGCCGTCGCCAGCGGCCTCGCAGCGCTGGGCGGCTGGCATCAGATGCAGTTCGGCTGGAGCATCACCAGTCCAGTGGTCGGTTATCCATTGGCGGTGGCCATGCTTCCGGTTGCTGCCAGCATGGTCGCGTTGACGGTGCTGGCCTTGGTGCAACTGATCAACGTCTGGCGTCGACAGCCGCCCGAACATATCGCCGAAGCCAATGTAACGGCCGATTGATTTCTCGATAACAACAAGGGCTGACGCCCACCCGAGGTCCGTACATGACTGTCGTCGTCTTTCTCTCGTCACTGTTTGGCTTCATGGCCTTCGGCATGCCGATCGCCTTCGCGCTGATCCTCACCGGCGCGGTGCTGATGTGGTATCTGGATTTCTGGGACGTGCAACTGCTCGCCCAGAACCTGCAAGCCGGGGCCGATAGCTTTCCGCTGCTGGCCGTGCCGTTCTTCATCCTCGCTGGCGAACTGATGAATGCCGGTGGTATTTCCCGGCGCATCATCAACATGGCGCAGGCCTATTTCGGCCACAAGCGCGGTGGTCTCGGCTACGTGGCGATCGCGGCATCCGTGCTGCTGGCAAGCATGTCCGGCTCGGCGCTGGCCGACACCGCCGCACTGGCGACCCTGCTGCTGCCGATGATGCGCGAACGCGGCTACCCGCTGAGCCCGTCCTCGGGGCTGGTGGCGGCCGGTGGCATCATTGCACCGATCATTCCGCCGTCGATGCCGTTCGTGATCTACGGCGTGGTCACCAATACCTCGATCAGCCAGCTGTTCCTCGCCGGGATGGTGCCGGGCCTGATCATGGGCGCCGGGCTCGTCGTGGCCTGGACCCTGATCGCCCGAAAGATCGAAGAACCACCGCAGGCGAAGGCCAGCGGGGCCGAACGCCGCAAGGCCCTGGTCGATGGTGCCGCGGCGCTGATGCTGCCGGTGATCATTGTCGGCGGTTTGCGCTTCGGCCTGTTCACGCCCACCGAGGCGGCGGTGGTGGCGGCGGTCTACGCGTTGCTGGTGTCGACGCTGCTTTACCGCGAGCTGAGCTGGAGCGGTGTCATCGAAGTCCTGACCCGCGCCAGCCGCACCACGGCTTCGGTGATGTTCCTCTGTGCCGCCGCCATCGTATCGGCCTACATGATCACCCTGGCCCAGCTTCCTGACGAGATCGCGGCGATGCTCGGGCCGCTGGCTGAAGATCCGAAGCTGCTGATGTTCGCCATCATGGTGCTGATGATCGCCATCGGTATGGTCCTCGACCTGACGCCGACCATCCTGATCCTGGGGCCGGTACTGGCGCCCATCGCGGTCAAGGCGGGCATCAACCCGGTGTACTTCGGCGTGATGTTCGTGCTGATCGGCTCGATCGGCCTGATCACTCCGCCAGTCGGCACGGTGCTCAACGTCGTCGGTGGGATAGGGCGGTTGCGCATGGAAACACTGGTGCGTGGTGTCACGCCGTTCTTCGCCATTTATCTGGTCATCGTGCTGCTGCTGATCGCAGTGCCGTCGATCATCACCGTGCCGCTGCAGTGGCTGCGGTGATCGGCCAGAACAACAATCGCTTCACCCAACCCTCCACAACAACAAAAGGTACGTCAGCATGAAACGTTTCTTCATCACGGCCCTCGCCGCCACCACCCTGACCAGCGCCATCACCGCGGTAACCGCACAGGCGGCAGACGACATTCGTCCGCGCATGATTCGCTTCGGCTACGGCCTCAATGAAGACAGCAACCAGGGCCGTGCGGCTAAGGTGCTGGCCGAGGAGATCAAGAAAGCCTCCGACGGCAAGCTCAAGGTCCGCACCTTCGGCTCCGCCAGCCTGGGATCCGATGATCAGATGCAGAACGCACTGATGGGCGGCGCCCAGGAAATGATGGTCGGCTCGACGGCGACCCTTGTGGGTGTCGCCAAGGAGATGGCCGTCTGGGATACGCCGTTCCTGTTCGAGAGCGAAAAGCAGGCCGACTACGTGCTCGACGGTCCGGTGGGGCAGAAGGTCATGGATGCCCTGGAGAGCAAGGGTCTCGTCGGCCTGGTCTACTGGGAAAACGGCTTCCGCAACTTGACCAACAACGTGCGTCCGGTCGAGACGATGGAAGATTTCAACGGCATCAAGCTGCGCGTTATGCCTAACCCGGTGTTCATCGATACCTTCAAGCAGATGGGTGCCAACGCGGTGCCGCTGCCGTTCTCCGAGCTGTTCACCGCGCTGGAGACCAAGGCCGTGGATGGCCAGGAAAACCCCTACAACACCATCCTGTCGTCCAAGTTCTACGAGGTGCAGAAGTACCTCAGCGTCACCAATCACGTCTACAGCCCCTGGATTGTCACCGCGTCCAAGCGCTGGTGGGACGGCCTGTCGAAGACCGAGCAGGACATCATCATGGATGCGGCGAAGAAGGCTCGCGATTCCGAACGTGAAGATACCCGTGCCGAAGCCCGCGAAGCCCTGGCGAAGATCAAGGAGCACGGCATGCAGGTCAACAAGGTCAGCCCGGAACAGATCCAGCGCATGCGTGAGCAGGCAAAGCCGGCGATCCAGACCGTTGTCGACACGGTCGGCGAGCCGCTGTTCAACGAAGTG
The DNA here is from genome assembly GCF_018138085.1 of Stutzerimonas stutzeri. Classification (NCBI taxonomy): domain Bacteria; kingdom Pseudomonadati; phylum Pseudomonadota; class Gammaproteobacteria; order Pseudomonadales; family Pseudomonadaceae; genus Stutzerimonas; species Stutzerimonas stutzeri. Next base: position 2,844,196 of record NZ_CP073105.1, on the reverse strand, counting down.
CAGGCCGAGATCGAGAAGGCTCCCAAGTAACCTGGCGCGCCCCTTCGGGGGCGCCGTCCCGTTGTAGAATCTCCGCCCCTCACCGCTGGAACCTGCTATGAGTTCTCGTCGTCGCCGTTCACTGGAGCGGGCCACGTTGTCCGACGTCGCTCGCAGTGCCGGTTGTTCGTTGATGTCTGCCTCGCGTGCCTTGTCGCAACCCGAACGGGTCTCCGATGCGCTGCGTGAGCGTGTAATGGCAGCGGTCAAAGCGTTGGGCTACGTGCCACACACCGCCGCACGCAACCTGGCGAGTGCGCGATCGAATCTGGTCGCGGTCATTATCCCGTCGCTGTCGAACGCGGTCTTTGTCGACACCGTCGAGGCGATTCAGCGAGTGCTGATGCCAGCCGGTTACGAACTGATGATAGGCGTCAGTCACTACCATCCTGACGAGGACGAACGGCTGTTGCGCGCCTATCTGGCACATCAGCCGGCGGGCCTGCTGGTGACCGGTTTCGAGCGCAGCGATGCCGCGCGCGAATTGCTGGGCAGCTATTCCAGCCCCATCGTGACCTTGATGGAGTTGAGCGATACCGACGAGGAGTATTGCGTCGGTTTCTCCCAATACGATGCCGGCGCGGCGATGACCCGCAAGCTGCTCGAGCGGGGCTATCGCAACATAGCTTTTGCTGCCGCTCAGCTCGACCCGCGCACCTTGCAGCGCGCTGAGGGCTACCGAAGCGTCATGCGCGAGGCGTCGCGTTACGACGCGGCACTGGAGCTTCTGACTCCGCAGGTTTCGTCCATTGGCCTGGGGGCTGAACTGCTCGATCGATTGCTGGCGCAGCAGCCACAAATCGACGCCGTGTTCTTCAATAACGACGACCTGGCGTTGGGTGCGCTGTTTCGCGCGCGGCAGTTGCAACTCGCCGTGCCGCAGCGCTTGGCCATCGCTGGCTTCAATGATCTGCCGGCGGCGGCCTGGATGAATCCGGCGCTGACCACGGTCCGCACGATCCGCGGCGAAATAGGCATGCTGGCCGGGAAGATGCTGCTCGGCTTGATGCGCGGAGAAACACCGCCACAAAGGCGCATCGACGTGGGGTTCGAAGTGGTGATGCGCGACAGCGCCTGACCCGGCAAGGCACGCATTGCACGTGCCGCCATTCACATACGCGCGGTAGTCAGTCTGCCTGTTGCGCCGTCACCTGCTGGGCGATTTCGATCATTTGCTCGCGCATCCAGCGGTTGGCTGGGTCCTGATCGGTGCTTTCGTGCCAATAGATGTGCGTTTCCAGCGGTGGGATGTCCACCGGCAGCGGAATCTGGTGCAGGTCGTGGCGCCGGGCGAAACGCTCCGGCACGGTGACTGCCATGTCGGTCTGCTGAATCACCTGGGTGGCCATCATGTAGTGCTGCGAGCGCAGGGCGATCTTGCGCTGCTGGCCCATCTTGCCCAGCGCCAGGTCGACCATGCCCAGGCCGCTGCGCCGGCTGGAGATATGGATATGCGACAGCGACAGGTACTCCTCGACGCTGAGCTTGTCCTTCGCCAACGGGTGACCGCGGCGCATGGCGCAGACGTAGCGGTCTTCCAATAGCTTGACGTGGCGCACCTGCGGATCGGTATTGAGCGGCGCGTCCATGGCAAAATCCAGGCGGCCGGCAGCCAGCTCCTTGGTGGTTTCGCGACGCTTGGCCAGCATGCTTTCGATCTTCACATTCGGTGCCAGCCGGCGCAGCCGCTGGAACAGCGGTGGCAACACCACGGCCTCGGTGAGGTCGGTCATGCTGATGCGGAAGGTCTTGTTCGCTTGCAGCGGGTTGAAGGTGCGGCTTTCCTGCACCGAAACCCGCAGTAGCTGCAGCGCATTGCGCACCGGCCCGATGATGTTCTGCGCCATCGGTGTCGGCACCATGCCTTGCGCGGTACGCACGAAAAGCGGGTCGTTGAACGTCTCGCGCAGCCGCGCCAATGCGTTGGAAACGGCCGGCTGGGTTATGCCGACGATCTGTCCGGCACGGGTCAGGTTGGCTTCGGTGTAGATGGCATCGAAGACGATGAAAAGATTCAGATCGACCTTGTTCAGGTTCATTGTTGTGCTCTCCGGCGTGTATCGGAATTCGCCGATCATATATCGGTGATGAATGTTTATACACGAGGAAAATAGCTTAGATAAATCGTTGGGCCTCCTCTAGCATCTAAAACTACAAAACGTTACCTGCAGAAGGTCTGTCGCCATGGATTTCGCCTATTCCCCCAAGGTTCAAGAGTTGCGTGAGCGCGTTCAGGCGTTCATGGATGCACATGTCTATCCCGCCGAGAAAGTGTTCTACCAACAGGTAAGCGAAGGCGACCGCTGGCAGCCGACCGCGATTGTCGAAGAGCTGAAGGCCAAGGCGAAGGCCGAAGGGTTGTGGAACCTCTTTCTGCCGGATTCCGAACTGGGTGCCGGCCTGACCAACACCGAGTACGCGCCGCTGGCCGAGATCATGGGCAGCTCGGGCCTCGGCCCGGAGGCCTTCAACTGCTCGGCGCCGGACACAGGCAACATGGAAGTGCTGGTGCGCTATGGCAGTGAAGAGCAGAAAAGACAATGGCTCGAACCTTTGCTGCGTGGCGAGATCCGTTCGGCCTTCGGCATGACCGAGCCGGGTGTGGCGTCGTCGGATGCGACCAACATGGAAGCGCGCGCGGTACGTGAGGGGGACGAGTGGGTCATCAACGGTCGCAAGTGGTGGACCTCAGGTGCCTGCGATCCGCGTTGCAAGGTGATGATCTTCATGGGCCTGACCAACCCGGACGCGCCGCGCCACCAGCAGCATTCGATGATTCTCGTGCCGATGGATGCGCCGGGTCTCAAGGTGCTGCGTCCGCTACCGGTGTTCGGCTATGACGACGCGCCGCACGGTCACGCCGAAGTGCTGCTGGAGAACGTGCGGGTGCCGTACGAGAACGTGCTGCTCGGTGAGGGCCGCGGTTTCGAAATCGCCCAGGGTCGCCTCGGCCCAGGTCGTATTCACCATTGCATGCGTTCGGTCGGTGTCGCGGAGCGGGCGTTGAAGCTTATGTGCGAGCGCTCGGTGAACCGCACCGCGTTCGGCAAGCCGCTGGCGCGACTGGGTGCCAACCTCGATCACATCGCCGAGTGCCGGATCGAGATCAACATGGCGCGCCTGTTGACGCTCAATGCCGCGTACATGATGGACACGGTGGGCAACAAGATTGCCGCGAGCGAGATTGCGCAGATCAAGGTCGTGGCGCCGAACGTCGCGCTGAAAGTGATCGACCGTGCCATCCAGATCCACGGCGGCGCCGGGGTTTCCGAAGACTTCCCGCTGGCTCATTGGTGGGCGATGCAGCGCACCCTGCGCCTGGCCGACGGCCCGGATGAGGTGCACCGCGCGTCGATCGCCAAGCACGAGCTGGGCAAGTACTTCCCCCGTGAGATGCTGCGTAGCCGATAAAGCGCCGGTAGCTCCGAGCAGCAGGAGCAAGCAGTCGTACCGAGCAAATAAAAGCAAAGCCACGCGAGTGGCTTTGCTTTTTTATGCGCTGTTATCAGTGCGGCTTACCGGGAGGTCGTTCGAGAACAAGCTTGCTGCCACGGCGGCCCGCTTTTGGTAGGAGCGAGCTCTGCTCGCGAACGGGCTGCAGCTACGGTCGTACCGCCGCACCTGCCCCCGCTCCCGGCGCGCTTATGGCGCCACTGTGCTCAGATCCGGTGGGGTTCGCTGACCGTAGGTGGCCGCAATCAGCTCTCGGTAACGCCGGTAGGCCAGCTCATAGGCATTGACCGCATTGGCTGACGGCTCGACAGCAGTCGCCTCGTCAACACTGACGCAGCGCTCGCACAGGACTTCGAGGCTGGCTTCAGGATCGGTCTGTCGCGCATGGCACCAGGCGGCCTGGATCGCCCCACCCAGCGCGGCGGCTTCGCTGTGGCGGGTGCAGACCACCGGGGCTGCCATCATGTCGGCGACCATCTGCCGCCACATCGGGCTCTTCGCGCCGCCTCCGACCAGTTGGATACGCTGGCTGTGAATCCCGCTGTCACGTAGCAGATCCAGCCCGTAGCGCAGGCCGAAGGTCACGCCCTCGATCACCGCGCGACACAGATTGGCGCGGGTGAGGTTGTCCGCGGTCAGGCCGTGCAGGCTGGCTGTTGCCTGGGGCTGGGCGGGCACGCGTTCACCGTTGAGAAACGGCAGCATGGTCACGCCTGCAGCGCCGATCGGCGCCTCGGCCGCCAGCGCACTGAAGGCCTCGAGATCAAGCTGCAACAGGTCCCGGATGGCGCCGTTTGCGTTGGTCAGGTTCATGGTGCAGATCAGCGGCAGCCAGCCGCCGCTGGATGAACAGAAGGTGGCGACGGAGGGCTGCGCGCTGATACGCGGCTGGTCTGCATAGGCGTAGAGCGTGCCGGATGTCCCCAGGCTCATGGTGATAGCGCCCGGGCGGATGTTGCCGGTGCCTATCGCGCCCATCATGTTGTCGCCTCCACCGCTCGATACGATGGCTTGCGGATTCAAACCCAGGCGCTTCGCCAGCGCTGGGCGCAGCCGGCCAACGGGCTGGTCCGACTCGATCAGCTCCGGCAATGCCACTTCAAGGCGACCGCCTGGATCGATATGGCGCAGGATTGCGCAGTCCCATTCCCGGGTGCGCACGTTGAAATAGCCGGTTCCGGACGCATCGCCGTATTCGCTACAGCATCGGCCCGTGAGCCAGTAGTTGAGATAATCGTGAGGCAGCAGGATATGAGCGATGCGCTCGAACAACTGCGGATGCTGTTCTTTCATCCAGAGCAGCTTGGAAACGGTATAGCCCGGCGCGATGACCACACCGAGACGATCGAGCGAACCCCGTTCGCCGCCCAGCCAATCGAGCAGGCGTTGGTTTTCGTTCGCTGATTCGGTGTCGCACCAGAGCTTGGCCGGCCGCAGCACCTGGCCTTCAGCATCGAGCGTGACCAAGCCATGCTGCTGGCCGGAGACCCCGATGCCGAGCACTTGGCTCCCGTCCACGCCCGCTTCGGCCAGAGCCGCGGCGGTGGCCTTTTCGAACGCTGAAGTCCATTGCTCGGTGTCCTGTTCGCGACGCCCGTTCGGCCCGCTGATCAGCTCGTGACTGGCCGAACCCTGGCCCAGGACACGCCCGCTGTCCGCATCGAGCAGCAGTGCCTTGGTGCCCTGGGTCCCGCAGTCGATACCGAGATACATGGAGCTGCCCTCAGCGCGTCAGTAACAGATCGAGTGTCCCGCTGACACCCAGCGTGCGCAGCCTCAGCAGGTTGCGCTCGAACGCATCGCGGAACGCGGGCGAGCGTGGAATCTGGCTGCCGAAGATTTCTTCACGACCCAGCAATCGCTCGGCGAGTCCTTCGTCTTCCTCGACCAGCGCCTGGCAGAACTCGGCCCGTGGATCGGGAATCCGGTAGCGGTTGCCGTTTTCGTCGACGCCGCGCAAATACAGCGCCCACGCCGCGACGACCAGCGCCGCCCGGTCCAGCTCGGCGTTATCGGCGATCAGGCGATTGATGGTCGGCACTGTGAACTTGGGAAACTTCGACGAGCCGTCCGAGCAGACCCGCTCGAGCTGGTCGGCAATGGCGCAGTTGGAGAGCCGCTCGATCAGCGTCTGCTTGTACTCGGTCAGGTCAATGCCCGGCACCGGCGCCAACTGCGGCGTGACGTCATCGTCCATGTAGCGGCGGATGTACTCGACGAACAGCGGATCGGCCATGGTCTCGTGCACGAAGCGGTAGCCGCGAAGGAATCCGAGATAGGTCAGCGCCAGGTGACTGCCGTTGAGGAGCTTGATCTTCATCTCTTCGTAGGGCGCGACGTCGTCGGTGAACTGCACGCCGACCTTGTCCCAGGCAGGCCGACCAGCGACGAACTTGTCCTCCAGCACCCATTGCACGAAGGGCTCGCAGACCACTGGCCAGGCGTCGTCGATACCGTGCTGCTGCCTGAGGTTCTTGCGGTGCGCGGCGCTGGTCATCGGGGTAATCCGGTCGACCATGGCATTGGGAAAGCTGACGTTGCTGTCGATCCAGCCAGCCAGCTCGGGATCGACCAGGCTGGCGAAGGCCAGCATTGCCTTGCGGGTGACGTCGCCGTTGTGCGGCAGGTTATCGCAGGACATGACGGTGAAAGGGGGCGTGCCTTGACCACGACGTTTGGCGAGCGCCGCGCAGATGAGGCCGAACACGCTGATCGGAGCGCATGGGTTTTCCAGGTCATGCTGGATGTGGGGCAGCGCAGCGTTGAACTGGCCGGTGCTGTCGTCCATGCAGTAGCCGCCTTCGGTGATGGTCAGCGACACGATGCGAATGGCGGGGTCGGCCAGCCGGGCGGCCACTGCCTCGGAGCCGTCCTCGCCGACCAGCAGCATGTCGCGGATGCTGCCGATTACGCGCACTTCGGTATCCGGGCGATCGTCGAGTTCGACCAGGGTGTAGAGGAAATCCTGCGAGGCCAGGGCATCACGCATGCCCAGCTCGTCGGTACGCGTGCCGATCCCGCAGATGCCCCAGTCCAGGCCTTCGCCAGTGTTCATCAGCGCATCGATGTAGGCGGCCTGATGGGCGCGATGAAAACCGCCGACGCCGATGTGTGCAATGCCCGCCGTGACCGCCTCGAGGTTGTAGGCCGGGCGGGCGATTTGGTCCGGCAGCTGCGGCAGGTTCTGTTGTTTCAGCTTCATGTCAGGCCTCGCTGGGCGTGTGAAGGGAAAGCCGGCGGCGTAATCGCTGTCGTGATGGCAGCGATACGTCGGCGGGCGGGTTGTTCCTGAAGCGGTTTGGCTGTCAGGCGACCTGCTGCAGCGGTTGGCCGACCGCCAGCCCGTTGCTGTCGAACAGGTGGCAGTGGCTGGCATCCAGATCCAGGGTCAACGGCTCGCCATAACGCGGCGTGAAATCGCCGCGGATGCGCATCGTCAGCGGCTCGCCGGTCTGGGTAATCACGTGGCAATAGGTGTCGCTGCCCAGTCGCTCGCTGACGTCGGCCTTGACGGTCAACTGGCAATTGCCCGCGCTGCCGCGGTTGAGGTGCTCCGGACGAACGCCCAGCGTAACCGGGTCGCCCACTGCCAATGATCCACCGCCAAGCGGGAGAAACAGGCGGCAGCCGGCTTCCAGTTCGACCTCCACGCCGGCAGCTTCGGCTCGGCTGATCCGTCCGCGGAGGAAACCCATCTTCGGCGTGCCGAGAAAACCGGCGACGAACAGGTTGGCCGGATGGTGGTAAAGCTCCATGGGCGAACCGACCTGTTCGATACGACCGCCGTTGAGCACCACCACCTTGTCGGCCAGGGTCATGGCTTCGACCTGATCGTGGGTCACGTAGATCATCGTGGCCTGCAGTTCCTGATGCAGGCGCGACAGCTCCAGGCGCATCTGCACGCGCAGCGCGGCATCGAGGTTCGACAGCGGCTCGTCGAACAGGAACACCTTGGGGTTACGCACGATGGCGCGGCCGATGGCGACGCGCTGGCGCTGGCCGCCGGAGAGCTGGCGCGGCTTGCGTTCGAGCAGCGGCTCCAGCTCCAGGGTGCGCGCTGCGGCTTCGATCTTGCGCGCCACTTCCTGCTTGTCGGCACCGGCCAGGTCGAGGGCGAAGGACATGTTCTTGCGCACCGTCATGTGCGGATACAGCGCGTAGGTCTGGAACACCATCGCCAGGTCACGCTTGGCCGGGCTGAGATCGGTGATGTCCCGGCCGTCGAGCTCGATGGTGCCACTGCTGACTTCTTCCAGCCCGGCGATCAGCCGCAGCAGGGTGGACTTGCCGCAGCCGGATGGGCCGACGAAGACGACGAATTCACGGTCGCGGATATCCAGGTCGATGCCCTTGATGATCTCGTTGCCGTCGAAGCCTTTCTTCAGGTTGTGGATTTTCAGGTCTGCCATGTTCGAATCCTCTGTTGTTCTTCGGTTCGGCGCGCTATTTCACGGCGCCGAACGACAGGCCGCGGACCAGCTGTTTCTGGCTGATCCAGCCGAATATCAGGATGGGTGCGCAGGCGAGGGTGGAGACAGCCGAAAGCTTGGCCCAGAACAGGCCTTCGGGACTGGAGTAGGAGGCGATCAGCGCAGTCAATGGCGCAGCATTGGACGAGGTCAGGTTCAACGACCAGAAGGCCTCGTTCCAGCACAGGATCAACGACAGCAGCATGGTCGAGGCGAGGCCGCCCTTGCTGATCGGCAGCAGCACGCGAACCATTTCCTGCATCAGCGTGGCGCCGTCCATTCGCGCCGCCTCGAGGATGTCGCGGGGGATGTCCTTGAAATAGGTGTAGATCATCCAGACCAGGATCGGCAGGTTGATCAGCGTGTAGATAACGATCAGCACCGTGCGGCTGTCGAGCAGGCCGAACTGCTTGGCCAGCAGATAGATCGGCACCAGCACGCCCACCGGCGGCAGCATCTTGGTCGAAAGCATCCACAGCAGCGTGCCCTTGGTCCGCTTGGTCTCGTAGAAGGCCATCGAGTAGGCGGCGGGGATGGCGATCAGCATGCCCAGTGCGGTGGCGCCGAAGGAGATGGTCACCGAGTTCCAGGCGTACTTGAAGTAGCCGCTGCGGTCCTGGATGTGCAGGTAGTTCTCCAGCGTCGGCGTGAAGATGAACTGCGGCGGTGTGGCGAATGCGTCGATCTCGGTCTTGAAGCTGGTGAGAATCATCCAGAAGATCGGGAAGAACAGCAGCAGCGCCACGGCCCAGGCGAATAGCCCGACCACCAGGGTATTGAGGCGGCGACTTTGTTTGAGCGTCAGCATCGTCTGCCCTCAGTATTTTTCGGTGAGATTCTTGCCGAGCATCCGCACCAGGATGATCGCCGCGATGTTGGCGATCACCACCGCGATCAGACCGCCGGCCGAGGCCATGCCGACGTCGAACTGCAGCAGCGCCTGGTTGTAGATCAGGTAGGCAAGGTTGGTCGAGGCGTAGCCGGGACCACCGCTGGTGGTGGTGAAGATTTCAGCGAAGACCGACAGCAGGAAGATCGTCTCGATCATCACCACCACGGCGATGGGGCGCGCCAGGTGCGGCAGCGTCAGGTGCCAGAAGATCGCGATCGGGCCGGCGCCGTCGAGGCGGGCAGCCTCCTTCTGTTCCTGGTCGAGCGACTGCATGGCGGTCATCAGGATCAGGATGGCGAAAGGCAGCCATTGCCAGGACACGATGATCACGATCGAGGCCAGCGGGTGCTGTGCCAGCCAGTCCACCGGCTGCGCACCGAAGAACTTCCAGACCGCGGCGAGGATGCCCGACACCGGGTGGTAGATCAGGTTCTTCCAGACCAGGGCGCTGACGGTCGGCATGATGAAGAACGGCGAAATCAGCATGACCCGGACGATGCCGCGGCCGGCGAAGTCGGCCGCCTCCAGCAATGCGGAGATCAGTACGCCGAGCACGACGCTGATCAGCAGCACGCTGCCGACCAGGATCAAGGTGTTGATCATGCCGGGCATGAAGCCGGCGTCGGTCAGGAAGTAGTGAAAATTCTCCAGCCCGACGAAGTCGTTCTCGCCGGGGTAGAGCAGGTTGTAGCGAATCACCGAGAAATAGACGGTCATCGCCAGCGGCACCAGCATCCACAGCAGCAACAGCGCAACGGACGGGCTGACGAGGAACCAGCTGGGTCCGAACCGGCGCGGCTGGCGCGCGTCCGATTCGCTTGCCGTATCGGAAAGGGAGGCCTTGGGCAAGGCTGTCGAAGGGGTAGCCATGGACGTGCTCCGGGTGAAGGAAGACCATGAGGGCTCGGGCGAGCCCTGTCCGGTGGGATGCCTTGGCATGGCCTACTTGGGGTAGCCGGCGCGTTTCATTTCGCGGGTGGTCGATTGCTGCACAGCCGTCAGCATCTGTTCGACCGGCATCTGCCCGGTAAGCGCGGCGGCGAACATCTTGCCGACCTGGGTGCCGATCGCCTGGAACTCCGGAATGGTGACCAGCTGGATGCCGACGTAGGGCACGGGCTTGGCCGACGGATCGGCTGGGTCAGCCTGCTTCAACGACTCCAGGGTGATCTTGGCGAACGGTGCGGCCGCCATGTATTCCTCGCTGTAGGTGGACTCGCGGGTGCCCGGCGGTACATTGGCGACGCCGTCGGTCTTGGCGACGAGCTCGGCGTAGTCTTTCGAGGTGGCCCAGGCGGCGAATGTCTTGGCCGCGTCCTTCTGCTGCGAACTGGTGGGAATCGCCAGCGCCCAGGAGTACAGCCATGCTGATCCCTTGTCGGTCGTTTCGTGCGGGGCGAAGGTAAAGCCCACCTTGTCCGCGACCTTGCTCTGCGATTCGTCGGTGACGAAGGAGCCTGCCACCGTCGCGTCGACCCACATGGCGCATTTGCCGCTGTTGAACAGGGCCAGGTTCTCGTTGAAGCCGTTGCTCGACGCCCCGGGCGGGCCGTACTTGCTCAGCGTATCGACGTAGAACTTCGCCGCCTGGGTCCATTCCGGTCCGGTGAATTCCGGCTGCCACTTCTCGTCGAACCAGCGCGCGCCGAAGGCGTTGGCGACGGTGGTCACCAGCGCCATGTTCTCGCCCCAGCCGGCCTTGCCACGCAGGCAGATGCCGTACTGCTCATCCCCCGGCTTGTGCAGCTTTTCGGCGAACTCCGCCATCTGCGTCCAGGTGGGATGCTCGGGCATCTCCAGGCCCGCCTGTTCGAACAGGTCGGTGCGGTAGTAGGTCATCGAGCTTTCGGCGTAGAACGGCAGCGCGTACAGGGTGCTATCGACCGACAGCCCTTCACGCACCGAGGGGAAGACATCGTCGAGGTCGTAGCTGGCGGGCAGATCGGTCATCGGCGCGAGCCAGCCCTTGGCGCCCCAGAGAGAGGCTTCGTACATGCCGATGGTCAGTACGTCGAACTGGCCGCCCTGGGTAGCGATATCGGTAGTCAGGCGCTGGCGCAGGACGTTTTCTTCCAGCACCACCCAGTTGAGTTTGATGTCGGGGTGCTTCTCTTCGAAGGTCTTGGACAGGCGCTGCATGCGGATCATGTCCGCGTTGTTGACCGTCGCGACCGTCAGGGTTTCGGCAGCCTGGGTCACGCCGAGCGAGGCCATGCAGGCGGTGCCGAGCAGCAAGTGTGAAATCTTCATTCCTGAACTCCTCTTCCACGGCAGAGCGGTGGAAGTCGCTTATTGTTTTTGTTGTTGCCCGCGTACTTCGCTACGAGCGGCTCGCAGGCATTACAACGCCGGCGGCAGCAAGGCGACAAAGCCCTGACTGCACTCTATTCGATACATTTTTGCACTGTGCCCGCATGCGCGCTGTACCAGGCCCGATGCGCGCTCTATCCGTGCCGGGCGCTCAAGCATGGGGCTTATCCGCGCTCCATAACGCTCGGATGATCGGATAGGGGAGGCCTGGATGGTCCAGGGCAGCGGCCGGAAGCGTATCAGCTGGCCAGGTTCTGCTCGGTCAGTCGTTGTTCGACCAGGCGACGGTAGCACGAAGGCGTCATGCCTTTGAGCTGCTGGAAGCGGCGGTTGAAATTGGACAGGTTGTTGAAACCCGATTCGAAGCAGATATCGGTCACCGGCTTTTCCGGGTCCAGCAGCAGCTCGCAAGACTTGCTGATGCGCAGGCTGTTGACGAACTCGACGTAGCAACGGCCCGTTGCCCGTTTGAAGAAGCGTGAGAAATAGGTGGGTTTCATGCCCAGGTGGCTGGCCACCTCTTCAAGCGGCAATTCGCGCATGTAATTGTCGAAGATGTAGTTGACTGCCATGTTGGTGCGATCGGCGTGATGCTCGTCGCTCAGCTGCGCCGAGGTCGCACCCGAGAGCAGGTGATAGTCGTCACAGCGTGCCAGCAGCTCGAGCATGATCAGGAAGTAGCCGAGGCGGGTAGCGCCGCGGCTGTCGGCGATCTGCTGCATGAGCTGTCTCGCCTGGGCGATGGTGTGCGGGCAACGAAACTCGATCCCGTAGCGGGAGCGCTCGAGCATTGGCGCGAAGCTGCGAAGTTCCGAGAAGACGTTGTGGCCCGCCTCGAACAGTTCGTCGGTGAAGTTGACCAGCATGTCGCGCTTGGCCACCACTTCGCCTTCCCCGACCTGGCTGATCCAGTTGTGCGGCAGATGCGGGCCGGTGAGGAACAGGCTGTCCGGGCTGAAGTTGCCGACGTAATCGCCGACGAAGACCTTTCCCGAGCTGGCGACGATCAGGTGGAGCTCGTACTCCTTATGGTTGTGCCAGCGCACCAGCGGACAGGGGAAGCCGTGCTCCCGGTAGATCAGTGAATTGCCGTGATGGTCGTCCATCAGTTCATAGGATGGATCGGTGATCTTCAGCGCTTTCATGCTCGGTTCCGGCGTCCTTGTTGTTGTCCCCTTGGGGTTATAGACGTTCGCGCCGTTGCCGCCAACCGGTTAGGCAAATTCGTATCGGTGGGGCAGGTCCGGACCGCGACGGGAGCAGGTGAGCGCCGCGGCCTCGACCGCGAATGCCAGCAGCGCCTGCGACTGCTCGCGGGTAATGCCTGCCAGCGCAATCGGCGAATCCAGCCGGTGTTCATGCAGATAGCTGAGGAGGGCGGCCTGAAAGGAGTCGCCGGCGCCCACGGTATCGCACAGGGTGACGGCCCGCGCCGCTTCGTTCAGCTCGCCGTGCTGCCGGCTGAACAGCTGCGCTCCGGCCCCCCCGCGCGTCAGCAGTACCAGCTCGCTGCCGCCCTGCAGCCAGCGTCGCGCCACGTTCTCAGGGGTTTCGCCGGGGTAGAGCAGTGCAAGGTCTTCGTCGCTGACCTTGATCAGGTGAGCCCGCTCGGCGAAGGCTTCGATCCGCTCGCGCCAGCGCAGCACATCTGGCTCGACGTTAAGGCGGATATTCGGGTCCAGGGAAATCAGCCGACGCCCGCTTTCGCGGCGTACCAGCGCTAACAGCGTATCGGCGATCGGCGTGGTGACCAGTGAATAGGAGCCCAGATGAATGCCGCGAACCTCGTCGCCAAGCACGCCGAGATGCTCGTCACGCGGTAGCCGATCGGCGCAACTTTCACCGCGAAAGCTGTAGCTCGGCACGCCATTGTCGCCCAGCGCGACCATGGCCAGCGTGGTCGGCGCATCGAAGGGCACCAGATAGCGCCCCTCGACTCCTTCCTTGCTGAGCACCTGGCGCAACTGCTGACCCATGGGGTCGCTGGAGATACCGGTGAACAACGCGCAGGGCGTCCCCAGCCTGGCCAGCCCGACTGAGACGTTGAACGGCGAGCCGCCTGCGATCGCGTCGAGCGTCAGGCGATTGTGAGCGGTGCCGGCAGGCGCCATGAACACGTCGAACAGGGCTTCGCCACATACCAGATACATAGTCGTTCCCGCGCTGATTATTTCTCAGAGCTTAGTCGCGACCCGGGGGCCGGGAATAGTACGAGGCAGGCAAGCGGCTGATACGATTTTGCGGCTTCAATACACCCAGACCTCGACGCGCCTGTTCTTGATGCGTCCGGCTTCGCTGTTGGACGCCACCGGCAGCTGGTCGCCCAATCCGTTGATATCCCTGACGAGAATGCCGCCACGCGACAGCTCCCGCCGCACCGCCATGGCACGTAGTTTCGACAGCAGCTCGGTGCGCGCCGTGTCGCCTTTAGCGTCGCCGAAACCTACCAGTACCGCGGAGTCCATGGTTTTGTTCGTGCGCTTCAGATAGTCGATCAGGCGTCCGACGTCACGCTGGGCTTTGTTGTCCAGCTGAGCGCTGCCTTCGTCGAAGCGGAAGTTGACCGTCAGCCGCTGCGCCTGACTGGACAGGGCCTGGTAGAGCGGCGGCATGCCGGGCTGTGGCGGAAGCTTGATGGCGTTGATGGCCTGCGCGACGTAACCGGATTGCGCCACGATGGCTTGCCCGGCCGGGCTGTGCACGAAATCGAGATAGGCGCGGGTCCAGTCCGATTGGTGGCCTGGGTTGGCGTAGAAGAACAGGCGCCGGGACAATGGGTAGTCCTCGGTCGCGACCAGTGCAGTTGAGGGTGGCATCGGCTGCGAGTCGCCATCGGCTATCGCCAGGGCTTTAGAGCTGCCCACCGAGGCGAGGCCGACGAAACCGATCGCGCCAGGGCGGCTGCTGACCATCTTCGATAGCTGGTCGTTGGATTCGTAACGTGCCGCGTTTTCGGCCAGCGTCTTGTTCTGTCGGCCGAGGACCAATTCCTTGAATGTATCGTAGGTGCCGGATTGGTCATCGCGGGCGTGCAACTCGACCGCGAGGTCCTGGCCGCCCAGCTCCTTCCAGTTCTTTAATTCGCCGGCGAACAAGCGCGCAACCTGCTCGACGCTGAGCGAGGCGATAGCATTACTTGGATTGACGATGATCGCCAGGCCGTCGATCGCGATGACTTGTTCAGCCTGTGCGCTACGCAGGTCGCCGAGTTTGGCAAGGCTTTGGCGTTCGCTGTCCTTGATCGGGCGGGAGGCGGCTGCCAGGTCGGCGGAACCGTCTTTAAGTCCGGAGAAGCCGGTGCCCGTCCCGTGGGCTGCGACCAGTGCGTGGATCGTCCGGCCGGAACTGTCGACGGCGCTGACGCGCTGTTCGTTCTCGCGCCCGGCCGGGGTAACGCGTACGGAACCCATGCCCTGCGCTTCGAACAGGCCGGCAATCAGCGTTGGCGCCAGTTTTGCCCCTACGGTGTTCGATCCCTGTATCCGCAACACGGCTTCGTCATCGCCGTCGGCGGCGAGCACTGTCACGGCGCCATTGATGATCGCTGCGCTAACGATCAGGCTGAGCAATGCCAGGCGCAGCGCCCGTTTTCCCAGGGTGCGTACGGACGCGGTACAGGCCATGTAGCGACTCTCCCTTTCAAAAGAAGCGGAGAGATTAAGACGCTTTGATTACCGTCCCGTGACAGCGCTGTGCCTGATTCCAGAGCGGGCGCCGCCAGGGGCGCGGTCAGCTGAGTGCGATCCAGACCGGACAGTGGTCCGAAGGTTTTTCCATGCTGCGGATGTCGTAGTCGACACCGCAGTCGGTGACTCGCTGATGCAGGCCGGCGGTGGTCAGGATCAGATCGATGCGCAGCCCCCGACGCGGATCATCCTCGAAGCCGCGGCTGCGGTAGTCGAACCAGCTGAAGCGATCGATCACTTCCGGGTTGAGTGTGCGAAAGCTGTCCTGCAGGCCCCAGTTCTTCAAGCGCGCCAGCCACTCGCGCTCCTCCGGCAGAAAGCTGCACTTGCCCGTGCGTAGCCAGCGCTTGGCGTTCACTTCGCCGATGCCGATGTCGCAATCTTCGGGGGAAATGTTGAAGTCGCCCATCACCGCAACGGAGTCTTCAGGCGTGAAGCGCTCTTCGAGCAGCGCCTGGAGATCGGCGTAGAACTTGGTCTTGGCAGGAAACTTGGTGGGATGCGCGCGGCTTTCACCTTGCGGGAAGTAGCCGTTCATCACGGTGACCGGCTCGCCATTGCCGTCGGCGAACCGGCCCCAGATGAAGCGTTTCTGCGATTCCTCGCCGTCGCCTGGGAAGCCCTTGTGGATCTCCAGCGGCGCCTGCCGTGACAGCAGCGCGACGCCGTAATGACCCTTCTGGCCGTGGAAGTGGACGTGATAGCCCAATGCTTCGATCTCGGCTTGCGGGAACTGCTCGTCAGCGACCTTGGTTTCCTGCAGACCGATGACGTCGGGCTGATGCTTTTCGATCAGTGCCGCCAGTTGGTGGGGTCTTGCTCGTAATCCATTGATGTTGAAGGAAACGATTTTCATGGCTGCGGACCCTTTAAAAAGACGGGATTTTAGTCGTTTCGCACGAACCGGGGCGAATCGTGTTGGCATGGCCGGCCTGTCCGCGCTCGAGGCGGCGCAAGTGCATGGCGGGTGCTAACGTGAAATCAGCGCTTACGACAGAACGACCAGAAGAGAACCGTCATGCCGATGCCTGCTGAAGTACGACTGCTGGACAGTGGTTACGCCAGGGAAGCCCGCTCACTGCTGTACAACGCTTATCGACACGAGCCCACCTTTGCCTATCTATTCGAAGCCGATCGACCCGGCTACGACCAGCGCGTGCGGGCGACCGTACGTGAGCTGGTCAATCAGCACCTGTTGCAGGACCAGCCCGCCCTGGGCTTGCTGCTCGATGATCGGCTGATCGCCGTCGCCCTGATCGCCCCGCCGCAGCGGCGGCTGGACGTCACCGAGAGCTGGGCCTGGCGGATGCGCATGTTGTTGACCGCCGGCTTTCGCTGCACCCGACGCTATCTCGACTACCACGCCGCGGTGCTCGGTTGCTTGCCGCCGGGCGCGTTTCATGTGCTGCCGCTGATGGGTGTCCACCCGCAGTTTCAAGGCCAGCATTATGGTGAGCAACTGCTCGAGGCGCTGCACAACTGGTGCGCGGCGGACACGGCATCGCAAGGGCTGGTGATCGACACGGGTAACGCTCGCTATCTGAATTTTTACGAGCGTCAGGGCTACGAGGACATCGGGCAGGTGGCGATCGGACCGGTAGTCGAGCATGTGTTCTTCCATCCGGCGCCGCGCCGAGTCGAGGCCAGCGGCGGCTAAAGCCGAATTTTGCCGAGGCCTCGCAGTCCAATCGGTGGATGCCCGACGAAGTTCCTTTCATGTACTGCCTGATGCCGCTTCCAACGAACCGCACGCGGCGCAGCCAGCCCGAGCGCCGGTGCGCGTCGTGCTAGCATCGCCCGCCATGCGCTTACCCTTTATTCGTCGAATCCTTCTCCTCGGCGCCAGCCTGTTCGCCTCCATGGCGGTCTGCTCGGCGGAACTCGAGGTGATTATCGAACCGTCCCAACGTGCTCTGCGGGAAAACGTCGAGAACTATATCGGCAGCCTCGGTGATCGCGACGAGCAGGAGCTGTTGCGTTACAGCCGCATTGCCCAGCAGCAAGCAGAGAAGGCGCTTCAGGCGCTGGGTTATTACCACGGCCAGTTCGACAGCGAAGTCTCCGGCGGCGAGAATCCGCGCTTGACCCTGCGCATCCAGCCGGGCGAACCGGTTCGGCTGCGCGACATCACGCTGCGTGTAGAAGGGCCAGCCGCCGAGCTGAGCCGCTTTCGCGTGCCGCGCAAGGTGCTCAATAGCGGCGACGTGCTCAACCATGGTCGCTACGAAGAGGTGAAGCAGCAGATTCTCAATCAGGCGTCACGCTATGGCTTTTTTGACGGACGCTTCGAACGCCAACGGCTTGCCATTGATCCCGCGGTGAACGCGGCCGACGTCGAGCTGGTGTTCGTCAGTGGCCCGCGATATGCCCTCGGCGATGTGCGTTTCGAAGGGGATTCACCCTTCGATCCCGATCTGCTGGCCCGCATGGTGCCGTTCGACGCCGGCACGCCCTACGATTCCGAACTGGTCGCGGAGCTGACCCAGGCGATGCAGTCGAGTGGCTATTTCGAAGGGGTTCGGGTCGACGCCAATCCGGCGAATGCCCAGCAGCAGCGCATTCCCGTGGCGGTACAGCTGACCACCCGTGAACCGCGGACACTGGGTCTCGGACTGGGCTTTTCCACGGATGTGGGGCCGCGCATGCGCTTCGACTTCCTGCGTCACTGGGTCAACGCAAAAGGCCACAGCTACGGGCTCGAAACCGAGCTGTCGGCGCCGCGCCAGAACATCGGGCTTTGGTACGACGTGCCGCTGGACCCGCCTCTGACCGATAAGCTGCGCTATGCCGGCGGCTATCAATTCGAGCAATTGGCCGACAGTGACAGTGAAAGCCGGCTGCTGACGGTCGGCCCCGAATGGCACCGCAAGTTGCCCAGCGGCTGGCAGCGGGTCTGGGCGCTGAAATGGCGGCACGAACAGTACCAGTTGGGTGATGACTCGGGCGTCAGCACCTTGCTGATGCCTGGCGTCGCCTACAGCTATCTGCGTAGCGACAACCGTATCGATCCCAGCCGTGGCTATCGCCTCGAGTTCGAGCTGGCCGCGGCCAAGGAGGGCCTGCTGTCGGACGCCGATCTGATCCACGCGAACACGACGATCAAGGGCCTGATCACCCTCGCCGGGCGTCACCGTTTCCTTGGACGAGTGCAGGTCGGCGGCAACTGGACCAACGAATACACCAATGTGCCGCCGTCGTTGCGCTATTTCGCCGGTGGTGATCAGAGCGTTCGTGGCTACGACTATCAGAGCCTGTCGCCCACCAATTCGGATGGCGACAAGGTGGGCGGACGCTATCAATTGGCGGTCAGTGCCGAGTATCAATACGCGCTGACGGACAAGTGGCGCGTCGCATCCTTCATCGACCAGGGCAATGCGTTCAACTCGCTGGAGCTGCCCTCGCTGAAGAGCAGCGTCGGGCTGGGCGTTCGCTGGGTTTCACCGGTCGGCCCGATCCGGATCGACCTGGCGCATCCGCTGGATGACGAGGGCGGTGTGCGGCTGCACTTCTCCATGGGGCCAGAGCTTTGAGGCAAACCCTGAAAATCCTGGGCTGGGCATGCTCGGGCCTGATGCTGCTGGTGCTGCTGATCGCTCTGTCGGTAGGTGCGCTGCTGGGTACTACTGCCGGCAGTCGCTGGGTACTGGCCAAGGCGCCAGGCGTGCAAGTCGAGGAGTTCCGTGGGCGTCTCGGCGGTGAGTGGCAGGCGCAGCGACTGGTGTGGGAGCAGAACGGTAGCCGTGTCGAGATACAGTCGCCGCGCATGGCCTGGTCGCCGCTATGCCTGCTGCGCATGGCGCTTTGCGTCGACGAGCTGGTGACGGGCGATGTCGATCTGACGTTTCCCTCGACGGCCGAGGACGACAAGCCGAACGAGCCGTTCAGCCTGCCCGAGCTCAAGTTGCCGCTGGAGCTGCGTGTCGAGCGCGTCCAGATCGGCAACCTCCGACTGAATGGGGTCGAACAACTCCAGGGCTTACAGCTGCGCGCGAACTGGCAGCGGCAGGGGCTAGACATCGATGCGCTGGAACTGCGGCGCGAAGACCTGATCCTGGACCTCGGCGGACAGCTACAACCCGATGGGGACTGGCCGTTGAGGCTGGGCGGCACTGCGGCCTTGCGCTCGCCAGATGGGCAACCTTGGGCGCTGAAGATCGAAGTTGACGGCGAGCTGCAAGAGCACTTGATGCTGAACATCGAGAGCCAGGGCTACCTGGACGCCAAGCTCGGTGGTCGGATACGCCCCTTGGAGCCGTCGTTGCCGGCGAAACTGGGGCTCGTGGTCGAGGGCTTCAAGGCAACCGCAGCTTTGCCCGACGCGCTGCGGCTCGAGACACTGGAGCTGACGGCCGAAGGCGACCTCGACCGCGGCTACCGGATGGTCGGCGAGGGCCGTCTTCAGGGCCAGGGCGGTGCGGTCGGTCTCGTCTTGAACGCTCTGATCGACGCGCAACGGGCGCAGGTCGATGCGTTACGACTGGACGCTGGATCCGATCAGCGGATCGACATCAGCGGACAGGCCAGCTGGCAGGATGGGGTGACGGGCGAAGCGCAATTGGCGTGGCGCGATTTCCCCTGGCGCCGGCTGTATCCCGAGGTGGACGAACCACCCGTGACGTTGCACAGCCTGAACGCGCAGATTCAGTACGACGACGGACGCTATCTGGGCAACTTCGACGCGGCACTGACCGGTCCCTCGGGTGCCTTCAGCCTGCAGAGCCCGGTGAGCGGCAACCTCGAGGAGGTCCATCTGCCCCAGTTGGAATTGCGCACCGGGCAGGGCAAGGCCAGTGGCAGCCTCAGCGTCGGCTTCGTCGAGGGCATCGACTGGAACACTCGGCTTACGCTGAGCGAACTCGATCCCTCCTATTGGGTCGCCGAACTTCCTGGGCAGCTCGGCGGGACGCTAGACAGCCGCGGCGCCCTGCGCGGGCAGCAACTGGAGGCGCAGGCGCAACTGGACCTCGATGGCCGGCTGCGCCAGCAACCGTTGAATTTGCAATTGGAGGCAAGCGGGCAGGGCGCGGTCTGGGACGTTCCGCGTCTCGACCTGCGCCTGGGCGACAACCGGATCCAGGGGCACGGACGCTGGGCCGAAACGCTGCAGGCTAACCTCGAACTGGATCTGACCAGGCTCGGACAGCTCTGGCCTGATCTACGCGGGCAATTGGCCGGTCATCTCGATCTGGCCGGCACGCCCCAGGCTCCCAAAGGCAATTTGGCGCTGGAAGGCAGCAAGATCGCCTTTCAGGACAATGGGGTGAGCCAGTTGCAGCTGGCGGCCAGCCTGGCAGGCGACGAACGCGGCCAGCTGCGCCTGTCGGCCGAGGGCCTGCAAGCCGGCGATACCGACCTGGGCCGATTGCAGGTCAGTGCAGCGGGTACCCGACAGGCCCATCAGACCGAGCTGTACCTACGCGGCCCGCTGTTGCAGCTGTCCCTGGCGCTGGAGGGGGGATTACGTGGCGACGATTGGCGAGGCCGTTTGTCGCGTGCCGAGTTGGACGCCAAGGGGCAGCAATGGGCGCTTCGGCAGCCGGCGACCCTGGAGCGGCTAGCCAGCGGTCGCCTCACCTTTGGCGCGCACTGCTGGACTTCCGGACCTGCCTCGCTTTGTGCCGAAACCCAGCGGCTGCTTCCAGACCCGCAGCTGCGCTACAAGCTGCGCGACTTTCCGTTGCAATCGCTCTCCGCTTATTTGCCTGACACCTTGGTCTGGCAGGGCGAGGTCAACGCTGATGTGTCCCTCGACTTGCCAAGTGCCGGCCCCAATGGGCGCGTTCATATCGATGCTGGGCCGGGTACGCTGCGCATGCGCGACGGGGACCAGTGGCTGGCCTTTCCTTACCAGACCCTTGCGCTGGACAGCGAACTGACGCCCCAGCGGGTCGACAGCCGTGTGCGCTTCGAAGGCGGCGAGCTGGGTGAGCTGGACCTGCGTCTGCAGGTCGATCCACGGTCCGAGGCGAAGGCGATCTCCGGCAATTTCCGTTTGAGTCGTCTCGACCTTGCGGTGGCCAGGCCCTTCATTCCTCAGGTAGATCGTCTGAGTGGGCAGCTCAATGGCAGCGGTGAGCTGTCCGGTACCTTGAGTCAGCCGCAAGTCAATGGTGAGTTGCGACTGAGCGACGCTGAAATTGCGGGCAGTCAGTTGCCCGTCAGCTTCGAGCAGCTTCAGCTGCGCGCATCCATCGAAGGCGAGCGTGTACGCGTCGATGGCGACTGGCGCAGTGGCGAGCAGGGCCAGGGGACGATCGTCGGCACGCTGGATTGGCGAGATGCGCTGGAGCTGGACCTGCGGGTGAGCGGCAGCCGACTGCCGGTGATCGTCGAACCCTACGCCGAACTGGAAATCGAGCCGGACTTGCGAATCGAGCTGGCCGACCAGCAACTGGCGGTAAGCGGCAAGGTGCGCGTACCGCGCGGGAAGATCACTGTGCGTGAATTGCCGCCCTCGACCGTCCGGGTTTCCGAAGATGCGCAGATCGTCGGAGAAGAAGCCGAACAAGCTGAGACGCCGCTGGCCATTCGCATGGACATCGATGTGGAGGTGGGCCAGGACCGACTGCGATTCTCTGGCTTCGGCCTCACCGCCGATCTGGCCGGCCATCTGCACATCGGTGACAACCTGGACACCCGTGGCGAGCTCAATCTGAACAACGGGCGCTATAGGGCCTACGGCCAGCGCCTGACGATTCGCCGTGCGCAGTTGCTGTTCACCGGTTTGCTGTCGCAGCCGTTCCTGAATATCGAAGCCATACGCCGGATCGAGTCGGACAACGTGATTGCCGGGCTTCGCATCACCGGCAGCGCCGAACAGCCCCGGGTGGACGTGTTCGCCGAGCCGGCGATGAGTCAGGAACAGGCGTTGTCCTACCTGGTGCTTGGTCGGCCGCTGGGTGCCGAAACCGGCGATAACAACCTGCTGGCGCAAGCGGCCCTGGGCCTCGGGCTCGCCGGTAGCTCGTCGTTCACCGGCAATGTCGCTCAGCGGCTGGGCATCCAGGACTTCCAGCTCGACACCGAAGGGAGCGGTACGGATACCAGTGTGGTCGCCAGTGGCCGACTGACCGATAAATTGACCCTTCGCTACGGCGTCGGGGTATTCGAGTCGGCCAATACGATCGCCCTGCGCTATCAATTGACCAAGCGCATCTTCCTCGAGGCCGCCAGCGGCCTCGCCAGTTCCCTGGACATCTTCTACCGGCGCAACTTCTGATACGGCGCAGCCCGCCGGTACGATCGAAAACCGCATCGATCGGCTGGCGATGCGGCGCCGCTGGGCTACGCTGACTGAGCTTACGTAACCGGCAATCCAGCATCAGGCGCAGTCCCGTAAAGAACGTGGCGAAGGTCGCTGTAAACGGTGCCGCGCGAAGCGCTTGCAGTGGTGGTAGGATCGCTCGGTCGCATCTTGCATGGCGGCTGACGCAAGGCTCTAGCATGAGTTTTGCAGGTTACCGGTAGTACCCAACACATGAGGTGGGGGCACTACCGAGTCGCTTCGTAACGGTTGGAGGACGACGTGTACGTCGCACTCTATGCCGCTCGGTGCGAGCCGCTCGGGCAAGGATGTCTAACATAATTAATAAGGGTGCCTTGAATGGAATTCCTGCAAAACCTGGTCAATAGCGTTAACGGTCTCGTCTGGGGCCCTCCTATGCTGGTGCTGATTCTGGGCACCGGTCTCTTCCTGATGGCGATGCTCAAGTTCATGCCGCTGGCGCGTATCGGCACCGGCTTCGCACTGATCTGGCGCGGACGCACGAAAGGCGACGAAGAAACGGGCGAGATCAGTCCGTTCCAGGCGCTGATGACCTGCCTGGCCGCGACGGTCGGTACCGGCAACATCGCCGGTGTGGCCACGGCGATCTTCCTCGGCGGCCCTGGCGCGCTGTTCTGGATGTGGTGCACTGCGCTGGTGGGCATGGCGACGAAATATTGCGAAGTGGTCCTGGCGGTGCATTACCGCGAGAAGGATGACCGTGGCGAGCATGTCGGCGGGCCGATGTACGCCATCAAGAACGGTCTGGGCAAGCGCTGGGTATGGCTCGGTGGCGCCTTCGCCATCTTCGGAGGCCTGGCCGGGTTCGGTATCGGCAACATGGTGCAGGTCAACAGCATGGCGCTGGCGCTCGAGGCCACGTTCTCCGTGCCGCTTTGGGTCACCGGCCTGGTCACCATGCTGTTCGTCGGCCTGGTGATCCTCGGCGGCATCAAGCGCATCGGCGCCGTTGCCGCCGCGTTGGTTCCGTTCATGTGCGTTGCCTACGTCATCGCTGGCATCGTTGTACTGGTGGTGCATGCCGCTGAGATTCCGCATGCGTTTGAGCTGATCTTCACCCACGCCTTCACTCCTATCGCCGCCACGGGTGGTTTTGCCGGTGCGGCAGTGATGGCGGCGATTCGCTTCGGTGTGGCGCGCGGCATCTTTTCCAACGAGGCCGGCCTTGGAACCGCCGGTATCGCTCAGGCAGCCGGCACTACCCAGAGCTCGGTTCGCTCCGGCTTGATCGGCATGATGGGCACGTTCATCGACACCATCATCATCTGCTCGATCACCGGTCTGGCCATCATCTGTTCAGGCGTCTGGACTGGCGGCGAGAGTGGCGCGGCGCTATCGGCTGCCGCTTTCGAATCGGCCATGCCGGGTATTGGCGGCGCACTGCTGACGATCGCCCTGGTGGTCTTCGCGTTCACCACCATCCTCGGCTGGAGCTATTTCGGTGAGAAATGCTGGGAGTTCATGGTCGGAACCAAAGCCATTTGGCCGTTCCGGGTGATCTGGGTTCTGGCCGTACCGTTCGGCGCCATTGCTCAGCTGGACTTCGCCTGGCTGCTGGCCGATACGCTCAACGGCCTGATGGCGATCCCGAACCTGGTGTCGCTGCTGTTGCTGAGCCCGGTCGTAGCCAAGCTGACCAAGGAGTATTTCGCTCGCAATCAAGCGGCGTGATCAATCCGGGCCGCAGATGCGTTTGCGGCCCTCGACCTTAGGAGTTGATATGACTGAAGTAACCCTCAAAGGCAATCCGATCCAGGTTGCCGGTACGTTCCCGCAGGCGGGACAGAAGGCCAAGCCGTTCAGTCTGGTTGGCGGAGATCTGGCCGATGTCACGCTGGGCAGCTTCGCTGGCAAACGCAAGGTATTGAACGTTTTCCCGAGCATCGATACCCCGACCTGCGCCACTTCGGTGCGCAAATTCAACGCCCAGGCCAACGATCTGGCTAACACGGTCGTCCTTTGCATCTCTGCCGATCTGCCGTTTGCGCAGAAGCGCTTCTGCGGCGCGGAAGGGTTGGACAACGTCGTTAACCTGTCGACCATGCGTGGCCGGGAGTTTCTCGAAGACTACGGCGTGCTCATCGCGACGGGACCACTGGCTGGCGTGGCGGCTCGCGCGGTGATCGTGCTGGACGAGCAGGACCAAGTGCTGCATAGCGAGCTGGTGGCGGAAATCGGCACAGAGCCTAACTATGACGCCGCCATCGCGGCGTTGAAGGGCTGAAGCTGACGGCTACCACACATGATAGGGGGCGGTGCAATGCCGCCTCCTTTACGTCTTGGCTCTGGCGACAAAAAATCAACTTTCGTCTCCTTTCTTGCAGCCATTAATCAATTGGCTGGATCGCGCTCTTAACGCTTAGCTTGGAACTGTCCACCGCTCCATGAGCGCAGCTGGGGCAGGCGATGGCTTTAGGCCAGATTATTTTTATTGCTACAAAATCTTTTCCTGCCGCTGCGGTCTGAGCTTTCGTTGCCCATTGAATGGATTCGCTTATGTCTACCTCACACATCAAGAAGATCGGTGTATCCGGCACAGGAATGATCGCCCATTGTTTCATCCGGCTGATCAAGCAGCATTACCAGGATCTGGAAATTACCCGCGTATTGACCCGCCGCCCGCTGAATTCCTTCAGCGATTTCCCGCTGGCCGACCGTCTCACGAACTCCATCGACCAGATGATCGACAACGCCGATCTGATCGTCGAATGCAGTGGTGATGTTTTCCACGGAACGGAGGTCATCGAGCGCGCTTTCGAAGCCGGTCTGCCGGTCGTTACCGTCAATGCGGAGCTGCAAGTCACCACCGGCTCCTATCTCGCCGGCAAAGGCTTTCTCACCGAGGCTGAGGGTGACCAGCCAGGCTCGCTGGCGGCGCTGCACGAAGAAGCCTTGATGATGGGCTTCAAGCCGCTGGTCTACGGCAACATGAAGGGCTATCTGAATCACGATCCGACGCTGGAAGACATGGCCTACTGGTCGAAGCGTCAGGGCATCAGCATCGATCAGACCACCTCGTTCACCGACGGCACCAAGGTGCAGATCGAACAGGTGATCGTCGGCAATGGCCTCGGTGCAACCATTACCCGGCAGGGCCTGGAAGGCCTGGCCTCGACCAACCTGACCGAAACCGGCAATCTGCTGGGCCTGATGGCCGAGCGTCTCGGGCAACCCTTCGTCGATTACGTCATTCCATCTGGCTATCCGGCGGGAGGCGTGTTTCTCGTCTGCCGACATGACGAAAATCAGCAGGCCGCAATCGAGTACTTCAAGCTCGGCCCAGGCCCTTACTACACCCTGGTTCGCCCGTTCCACCTGTGCTCGCTGGAAGTCGGCAAGACCGTAAGGCGTGTGCTCAATGGCGGTGGCGTGTTGTTGAACAACTCGACGGCACCGACACTGGGCGTCGGCGCCGTGGCCAAGCGGGCCATGCGTCCTGGCGAACTGATCGAGCGTGGCATCGGCGGGTTCCAGTTCCGCGGTGAAGCACTCAGGCTCGACCAGAATCCGGATCATGTGCCGATCGGCCTGTTGCGAAAGACAGCGCTCAAACGCGCCGTCGAGCCGGGTCAGCTGATCACCTTCGACGACATCGACATCCTGCCGAGCCGTGCCCTGGATATCGTCATGCAGCAGCGTGCAGAGCGCGCCGCTGCCGCAGCTCGGACAGTCGCGCCGAGTAGCATTGGGCCTGTCGGAATGGTCGCGCTGGGCAGTTGAGACCGCTGTCGAGTGCTGGAATGCGGTGCCGTTCCGGCGCTCGACGGATCACCAGACCATCAAACGGGTGGGAGGCGCGCCCCGCGGCGAATGCAGACCGCAGGGCTGCGCTCTGGCTTCCAGCTTGGGCTGCACCCTTCAGCTACCCCCTTTGCCGGCCGGCTATGCATGGCGGGATCGCCGGCCACGCTTCTGTATCTGGCCCGGTTTGGCTCGTGAGAGCCGCTGCTCACCGGGCTGTTGAAGGCTGCTGTTGAAGAGCGTCAGCGGCAACACCCTGTTGCAGGTCTTGCCAGTGCCTTGCTGGCGCTTCAATGACTTCAAAAGGCAGCTCGCCTTGCGGCATCGGCTTCTGCAGCCCCTAGTGCTGCGACCTGGGATACACCCTAGACCGCATACCCCAACACTCTCGGTAGCCACAGCGCGATTTCAGGGAAGATCGCCACCAACACCAGCGCACTGCCCATCACCAGCACGAAAAGCAACGCCCAGCCAACCGTCTGCTCCAGGCGTATGCGCGCCACTTCGGCAGTGACCATCAGGTTAATCGCCACCGGCGGAGTGAACTGCCCGATGGCGATGTTCATCGCCAGCAGGATGCCGAACCACACCGGATTCCAGCCAAAGTGCTGCATGACTGGAATCAGTATCGGCATGAGGATCAGATAGATCGATATCGCATCCAGCAGCATGCCTGCCAACAGTACGGCGACCATCACCAATAGCAGCAACACCGCGCCGTTGTCCGAGAGCGAGATCAGCCATTCGGCGAGATGGCGGAAGGTGCCGAGCATCGTGCCGGCCCAGGCGAAGATGCCCGCCAAGGCGATGATCAGCATAACGACCCCGGAGATAACGGCCGCCTCGCCGCAGAGGCGCCACAGGTTACGCCAGTCCAGTTCGCGGGTGACGAACAGGCCGACCAGCACACCATAGGTAACGCCGGCGACGGCCGCTTCGGTCGGCGTGAAAAGGCCGCTGCGAAGACCGCCGAGGATCAGTACTGGCGCGAACAACGCCGGCAGCGCCTGGCGGAAGCTTTCGGCCAGCGGCGGGCGCTCGGTGTGTTCCGGATCTTCCCAGCCATTACGGCGCGACAGCAGCCAGGCCGGCAGCAGCAAGACCAGGCCGGCGATGATCCCGGGAAACAGTCCGGCTGCGAACAGTGCACGCAGGTCTACACCCGGCACGACGATCGAGTAAAGGATCAACGCGATCGAAGGCGGAATCAGGATCGCCGTGGACGCAGAAGCGGCGATCAGCGTGGCCGAGAATGGCTTCGGGTAGCCGGCTCGGGTCATGCTCGGCAGCATTACCATGGCTACCGCGGCAGCGTCTGCCGGGCCTGACCCGCTCATTCCACCCATGATCAGGCAAACCAGTATCGCGACCATAGCCAGGCCGCCGTGGCGCGGGCCGATCAATGCCTGCGCGAAGCGCACCAGGCGCAAAGCCACGCCGGATTTCTCGAATACCAGACCGGTCAGGATGAACAGCGGGATCGCGATCAGCGGGTATTTGGCGACACCGTTATAGGTGTTGGTGCCGAGCGTTGCCAGCATGTCCGGTGACAGCCCGGCCAGGATGCCGATGGCGCCGGACAATGCCAGAGAAAAAGCGACCGGCACGCCGATCAGGAGCATGAGCAAAAAGCTGGCGAGCATCCATGCATCAGGGCTCATCAGGCAGTCTCCCGTTCAGGCGGTCGAGGGTCATCTGGCTCAGCCGCACAGCCATCGCCAACCCCAGCAGCGGCAGCCAGATCACGTACCACCAGTTCGGCAGGCCCAGGCCCGGCGACTCCGAATCCCATTGGTACTCTTCCAGCGCGAACTGCCCGCCGAACCAGATCACCAACCCGAGGACCAGCATGCTGGCGATCCACTGCACGACGATCAGCGGAGTGCGCAGTTGGGGGAAAAGCCGCTCGATCAGGCCGATGCGAATGTGGCGGTTACTGCGGATGGCGACGCTTGCACCGGCGAAGGTCAGGATGACCAGAAGGAAGACGGAAAACTCTTCGGTAAAGGCAAAGGAGGCGTCGGTGAAATAGCGGACCACAACGTTGGCCAAGCTGATCAGGCTGATGATCACCAGCGCCAGCGTGGCCAGCACGCGCTCAAGGCGCGCGTCCTGTCGATTGTTCATGGTTTCCTCGAAACCGGCGGCGTGGCGCCGCCGGGCAGAACGGTTTACTCGGCGGTAATGGCGGTGCGAGCGGCGTCGACCAGTTTTGCGCCGATCTTCGGCGTCCAGTTCTGGTGCACGCTGCGGGTCGCTTCGACGAAGGCTTCATGCTCTTCAGCGGTCAGTTCGACCACGTCCACGCCGCGTGCGCGAATGTCGTCCAGACGCTTGGCTTCACCGCTGCGCGACAGTTCGATTTCCCACTTGCCGGCATCGATGGCCGCCTGACGGAGCAGCTCGCGGTCAGCTTCCGGCAGCTGCTTCCAGACGCGCTGGTTCACCGCGAAGATCAGTGGATCGGCCATGTAATGCCAGAGCGTCAGGTGCTTTTGGCCGACTTGGTCGACCCGCGCGACGTCAAATACCGACAGCGGATTCTCTTGGCCATCGACGGCGCCGGTGGTGAGAGCCGGCTTGGCATCGGCCCAGCTCATCTGTGTGGGGTTGGCGCCCAGCGCGGTGAAGGTGTCCTGGAACAACGGCGAGCCGACCACCCGGATCTTCAGGCCCGCCAGGTCCGCAGGGGTTCGTATCGGTTTGACGGAGTTGGACAACTCGCGGAAGCCGTTCTCGCCCCAGGCCAGCGGGACGATGCCACGCTTTTCGATCGCATCGAATGCCTGCTTGCCGGCCTCGCCCTGGGTGATGGCGTCGAGGTCGGCATTGTCGGTCATCAGGAAAGGCAGCGAGAACAGGTTCAGCTCCGGCACTTGCGGCGACCAGTTGATGGTCGAGCCGACCGCCATGTCGATCAGGCCCGAGCGCATGGCCGAGAATTCTTTCGTCTGATCGCCGGCGACCAGCTGGGCATTGGGGTAAACCCGCAGGGTGATTTCCCCCTTGGAGCGCTCCTCGACCAGATCGGCCCATTTTTGCGCGGCCTGGCCCCAGGGGAAGGCGTCGGAGAGCACGGTGGAGACGGAATACTCGCGAGCAGCGGCAGAGAAGCTCGCAGACAATGTGGCAGCGACGGCCAGCGCGGTGAAGCAACGGGTCAGTTTCATGGGGCGTCCTTGTTCGGATCGGTCTTTTGGTTTTTATCGGCGAACGGCCGGGCGCTGGCGAACAGCGGCGGGCTCGGCAATGGCGGATTGGCCATTGGGACGCGCGGGTAGCGCGAAAACAGGACGCGGCAGACTGCCCAGGTACTGGCAGCGAAGCGCATATCGCGTCATGAGCACCGAATGCCTTGTGGGCAAGGGTGTGCCAGCCGCAATGCGACTGGTCGGACAACTATCGCAGAAGGTGTCAGTGAGCGCTATGTCGCAATGGATGACGTTTTCTCCCGGGCGCCGCAGCTTGAACGAGCCGCTTCGGAACGACCGCGCGCTTGCAGGCTCCAAGGGTTGAGCCGCACGAGAGCGCTTCATTGATGCATGCCTACCGCTGTAACCTCAAATTTCACCGCGTCTTGCCACAGTTTGTGTCTGAGCCGAAGAGGCCTGCGCGCGAATGAAGGCCAGCCGACTCATCATTCTGGCTCTGCTGATCGCAGCGGTCGCCTGCTTCTTCATCTTCGATCTTGGCGAGTACCTGACGCTCGAGTCGATCAAGGCGCATAGCGGCGCTTTGCATGGACAGGTGCAGGCTCATCCCTGGTGGGCGCGTGGGGTGTTCTTTTTCGGCTATGCCGCGCTCACTGCGCTGTCTTTCCCCGGTACCGTGGTGCTGACGCTGTTGGCTGGCGCCCTGTTCGGACTATTGGAAGGCACGCTGCTGGTCTCGATCGCATCGAACGTCGGTGCCGTGATCGCCATGCTGATCAGCCGCTTCATGCTGCGCGATTGGGTGCAGAAGCGCTTCGGCAAGCAGATAACCGGCATTAACAAGGGGTTGGCGCGCGACGGCACCTTCTACCTGGTCTCGCTGAGGCTGATTCCGCTGGTGCCCTTCGTGCTGCTGAACCCGGCGCTGGGCCTGACTCGGGTGAGTATGTGGACCTTCTGGTGGACCACTCAGCTGGGCATGCTGCCGGGGCATGCCATCTATGTGAATGCTGGGCAGCAGTTGGTCCGCCTGAAATCGCTGTCCGGCATTCTTTCACCGAGCATGATTGGCACGCTGGTGCTGCTGGCGGTGTTTCCTATCCTGGCTACCCGGTTGCTGACGCTATACAAGGCTCGCAAGGCCTACCGGGGCTGGCGCAAGCCCAAGCGCTTCGAACGCAATCTGGTGGTTATCGGCGGCGGCACCGGCGGCTTGGCGACCGCACGGATCGCTGCGTCATTGAAGGCGCGGGTGAGCCTGATCGAACGGCAGCGTCTCGGCGGGGTGGCCGTGCATGAAGGCAGCGTCCCGGCCAGGGCCCTGAGCAGTTCTGCAGGACGGGTGCACGCGCTGCGTCACGATCCGCGTACGGCCAGCCAGTCGGCGAATGAAGTTGATTTCGCCGGGGTGATGACGCAGGTGAAGCGACTCGTCGACAAAGCGGTGGAAGATGCTTCGCCCGAACACTACGCCGACCTCGGGGTCGAGGTGATCATGGGCGAAGGACGGCTGAAATCCCCTTGGGAAGTCGAGGTGAACGGTCGCACCCTGGCCACTCGTGCCATCGTCATCGCCACCGGTAGCCGGCCATGGATTCCGCCGATCCCTGGTCTTGAGGCGGCCGAGCCGTTGACCTGCGATAACCTCTGGAGCCTGCGGAAGCGCCCCGAGCGGCTGCTGATACTCGGCGCAGGTGCAGGCGCCTGCGAGTTCGCTCAGGCGTTCCAGCGGCTGGGTTGTCAGGTCACGCTGGTCTGTGAGCGTGAGGGGTTGCTCAAAGAAGAAGATGCGGAGGCGGCCCGGGCGATCACGACCGCGCTGGCTGCCGACGGCGTCCAAATACGGCTTGGCCTGTCGCCGCTGCGTGTCGAGGAGGTCGATGGCGAGCATCGGTTGGTCTGCGCTGTCGACGACGAGGAAGAGGAGATGCTGCCGTTCGACCGCGTCTTGCTGGCGCTTGGAGAGCGCGCCGATATCGATGGGCTGGGCACGGAAACGCTGGGGCTGTGTTGCGCAGACGATGGCAGTCTTGAAGTCGATGAGTATCTGGCGACCCGGTTCCCCAACATTTATGCAGTGGGTAGCGTGGCCGGGCCATATGGCGCCCCGCACGTGGCCGAGCACCAGGGCTGGTACGCGGCGTTCAATACACTGTTCGGAAGCTTCAAACGGTTCGTGGTCAGCGAGCGGGCCATACCCCACGCCGTGTTCACCTCGCCCGAGGTGGCCTCGGTCGGGCTTACCGAGGCCAAGGCACAGGCGCTGGGAGTGGAATTCGAGGTGACTCGCCTGAGCCTCGGTGCCATAGCCGGGGCGGTCGCCGAGGGTGCCGATGACGGCTTCGTCAAGGTGCTCACCGAGCGTGGCAAGGACCGCATCCTCGGGGTCACCATCGTTGGCGATCAGGCCAGCGAGACGCTTGCCGGCTTCGTCCTGGCGATGAAGCACAAGCTTGGGCTGAACAAGCTCGCCAACACCGTACAGCTCGGGGCGACCCTGGGAGAAGCCAGTCGAGTAGTTGCCGTTGCCTGGCGGCAGCAGCGCAGGCCGGCACGCGCCATCGGTTGGGCAGAGCGGTTGCACCGCTGGCGACTTGGGGGTCAGCGGAGCTGAACGCTGAGTCCTGTATTGAAGGCTTGTAGGCGTTCCAGATTTTCCGCGATGCCAGCGGCTCAGCCGGTATTGCACACCGATGGCAAACAGCCCCAACAGGTCGAACCAGAGGATGTTGATCTGACCAAATGAGACCATGATCGCGGCGGTCAGCAGGAAACCGAACGCCGTTCCAGCGTACCGCCAAGCTGAAACGTGGACCGGGCCAAAGCGAAGCAATAAAGCGAGTTAACGCGCCAATGTTCGTGCCTACTGGTGTGTCTATGGCGAACGTTACGACGGTGACGGCCACGTGCATGCTGCTACCCGGGCGGCTAGGAGCGATATCGAACCTATATGAGAGCCAGCATGTGCTGGCTGGGCTTAGGCGTCGCGCAACAGGTCGTGTGCATCCAGCAGGCGATAGGCGATCTCTGGGCGCCTCTCCAATGCGCGCCTGATCGCGGCAGGTATCGACTGGCGGGTCTTGCGGCAGAGTCCTGGCAGGTCGTCCAGCTCGATGCGGATACCTCGCATGCTGCGCACTTCGTTGAAACCCGGCGCAATGTGCAGACGAATGCCTAGCTGCTGGTACATTCGTTGTTGCATATGCTCCAGATCTTCCAGGCTTGTCAGGCTTTCCAAGCGCTCCAGCAGGCGGCTTTCCTCGTGTCGGGTCAGGCGAAGAATGCGCAGATCGGTGCTCGGAGTCTGCAACAATTGCTCGCGCCCACAAATGCATGCGGCTGGCGGGCAAGGCTGACGAATCGGAACCGTAGCTGTCATGTCACTGATATTAGCCAACGCCGCAAGGCATTGCCCACTGCATCGAGTGGGCATCGCCGCGGCTGCCGAGGCGCGGGCGAGCCCGCGTCTGGTGGCGCTCTATGATGCTTCAGTTATATCGGCCATGAAGCCCGCCGACGCTGTGCCTGCCAGCCCCGAGCAGGGCAATGGCGATCGAGCCGAAGAGGAACATTCCCTGCAACTCAAGAGCCCAGCCGCCCGTCTGGCTTAGAGAGAAGATCTGCTGCATGTGGGCGAGGCCGAAGGCAAAGAGCATGTTGCCAATCATGAGTACGGCGCCGACGCGCGTGAACAGGCCAAGGATGACCAAGACGGGCCCAACGACTTCACCCAGGTATGCGCCGTAGGCCAGAAACGTCGGTAGACCATGGCCGCTCAGCATGCCGGCTATGCCATCTACGCCGTTGAGCAGCTTGGATATGCCGTGTAGGAGGATCAGCACTCCCACCGATAACCTCAGTACCAATTTTCCAATGTCGTCAGTCATGATTGCCGCTTCCTCTAAGGCACCAGGGGCTCTGGCATCAGCGCTTCTATAACATAGACCAGCGAACCCGCCGTTGCATGTGTATCGATGATGTTCGCAGTGATGCTTTCACGTTGATGTCGCTGCGGTCGAAGCGGCCGGAAGTCGGAGCAGGTTTCAGTGGGCAAGCGCGCATACGCGCGGGGTGACTTCTATGAGACGAGCCACTAGAATGCTTGCCCATTCTGGGGCCGGAACGCCGGCTTATGTCTGTGCAACGAGGAAAATCCATGCAAGTTTCTGTTGAAAGCACCTCCGCTCTTGAGCGCCGCATGACCATTGGCGTGCCGGTCGAGCGCATCGAGACCGAAGTCAACAAGCGTCTGCAACAGACCGCCAGCCGTGCAAAGATCCCAGGTTTCCGTCCCGGCAAAGTGCCGATGAGCGTCATTCGCCAGCGTTACGAGGCGGCCGCACGTCAGGAAGCGCTGGGTGATCTGATCCAGGCCACCTTCTATGAGGCCGTGGTGGCTGAAAAGCTG
The DNA here is from genome assembly GCF_018138085.1 of Stutzerimonas stutzeri. Lineage (NCBI taxonomy): Bacteria > Pseudomonadati > Pseudomonadota > Gammaproteobacteria > Pseudomonadales > Pseudomonadaceae > Stutzerimonas > Stutzerimonas stutzeri. Next base: position 2,810,761 of record NZ_CP073105.1, on the reverse strand, counting down.
AACCCTGCCGGCGCACCGGCCGTCGAGCCGAAGGTGTTCGAGAAGGGCAAGGATCTCGAGTACGTCGCGACCTTCGAAGTATTTCCCGAGTTCAAGGTTGCAGGCTTCGAGGGTATCGTAGTCGAGCGTCTGCAGGCGGAAGTCAAGGATGCTGACGTCGACAACATGCTCGACATCCTGCGTAAGCAGAACACCCGCTTCGAGAAGGCCGAGCGTGCGGCTGAAGACGGCGACCAGCTGAACATCGATTTCGTCGGCAAGATCGACGGCGAAGCCTTTGCTGGTGGCTCGGCCAAAGGGACTCAACTGGTGCTTGGCTCCGGTCGCATGATTCCAGGTTTCGAGTCCGCACTCGTTGGTGCCAAGGCGGGTGAAGAGCGGGTGATCACCCCGACGTTCCCCGAGGACTATCAGAATCTCGACCTGGCGGGTAAAACGGCCGAGTTCACCGTGACGGTCAATAGCGTCGAAGCCCCCCAGCTGCCTGAGCTCAACGAAGAATTCTTCGCGCAGTTCGGCGTGCAGGAAGGTGGCTTGGAAGGGTTCCGGGCTGAGGTCAAGAAGAACATGGAGCGCGAGCTGCGCCAAGCCATCAAGACCAAGGTGAAGAATCAGGTCATGGAAGGTCTGGTCAGCTCGAATCCGATCGAAGTGCCGAAGGCGCTGATCGACAACGAGGTGAATCGCTTGCGTGTTCAGGCGGTTCAGCAGTTCGGCGGCAATATCAAGCCCGACCAACTGCCCGCTGAGCTGTTCGAAGAGCAGGCCAAGCGCCGCGTCGTGTTGGGTCTGATCGTTGCTGAAGTGGTCAAGCAGTACGAGCTCAAGCCTGACGACGCGCGTGTGCGCGAGCTGATCGAGGAAATGGCTTCCGCCTATCAGGAGCCGGAGCAGGTCGTATCCTGGTACTACAAGAACGACGAGCAATTGAACGAAGTCCGTTCTGTTGTGCTCGAAGAACAAGTTGTAGATACTGTCCTGCAGCAGGCTAAAGTGACCGACAAATCGGTCTCCTACGAAGAAGCAGTGAAGCCTGCGGAAGCTCCGCAAGCTGCCTGAGTCTCTTCAACCGTTTATATGCATACTCATAAGCCAGCCTCGCGCTGGCTTATGTCTTTGCGGCATGACTAGGGAGTTTCGTTGGAAATGTCCGGCAATCCGTTTATGCAAGCACCAGACATCCAGGCGGCTGGTGGGCTGGTGCCCATGGTCATCGAGCAATCTGCTCGTGGCGAGCGCGCGTACGACATCTATTCCCGTCTTCTGAAAGAGCGGGTGATCTTCATGGTGGGCCAGGTTGAAGACTACATGGCCAACCTGATCGTCGCTCAAATGCTGTTTCTCGAGGCGGAAAACCCGGAGAAGGATATTCACCTGTATATCAATTCCCCGGGCGGCTCCGTCACCGCGGGCATGGCCATTTACGACACCATGCAGTTCATCAAGGCCGACGTTTCGACGACGTGTATCGGCCAGGCCTGCAGCATGGGTGCGTTCCTGCTCGCGGGCGGCGCCAAGGGCAAGCGTTTCTGCCTGCCGAACGCCCGGGTGATGATTCACCAGCCACTCGGTGGTTTCCAGGGTCAGGCGTCGGACATCGACATCCATGCGCGCGAGATCCTCTACATTCGCGAGCGGTTGAATCAGCTGCTGGCGCATCACACCGGTCAGGATCTGGCGACGATCGAGCGTGACACCAACCGCGACTACTTCATGAGCGCTAGCCGCGCGCTGGAGTATGGAGTCGTCGACGCTGTTCATGAGAAGCGTCAACAGCCGGTCTGATACGGTCCAGGAGGTCAACGTTAGCGGGCGTCCGTCATGTGCGCCGTCGCGTGCCCTTGAAAATGCCCGCATTTGCCTTCATCTTGTATTTCAAGCCTTCCCGATTGGATCGATCGAATGACTGACACCCGCAACGGCGAGGACTCCGGCAAACTGCTCTATTGCTCTTTTTGCGGCAAAAGCCAGCATGAAGTACGCAAGTTGATTGCCGGACCCTCGGTATTTATCTGCGACGAGTGCGTCGACCTGTGCAATGACATCATCCGCGAGGAGGTGCAGGAAGCCCAGGCCGAGAGCAGCGCGCAAAAGCTGCCTGCGCCCAAGGAAATCAGCGGCATCCTCGACCAGTACGTCATTGGTCAGGAACGTGCCAAGAAAATCCTGGCCGTGGCTGTATACAACCACTACAAGCGGCTCAATCAGCGCGACAAGAAGGAAGAAGTCGAACTGGGCAAGAGCAACATTCTACTTATCGGGCCGACGGGCTCGGGTAAGACGTTGCTGGCCGAGACATTGGCCCGGTTGCTGAACGTGCCCTTCACCATCGCAGACGCGACCACGCTTACCGAAGCTGGTTACGTAGGCGAAGATGTCGAGAACATCATCCAGAAGCTGTTGCAGAAGTGCGATTACGATGTCGAAAAGGCCCAGATGGGTATCGTCTACATCGACGAGATCGACAAGATTTCGCGCAAGTCCGATAACCCATCGATCACCCGAGACGTATCGGGGGAGGGCGTGCAGCAGGCACTGCTCAAGCTCATCGAAGGTACGGTTGCTTCGGTGCCCCCGCAGGGTGGGCGAAAGCATCCTCAGCAGGAATTCCTGCAGGTCGACACGCGAAATATCCTGTTCATCTGCGGCGGTGCGTTTGCCGGTCTTGAGAAGGTGATACAGGGGCGCTCGGCCAAGGGCGGTATCGGCTTCAATGCCGAGGTCCGGAGTCAGGATCCCGGCAAGAAGATTGGTGAGTCGCTCCGTGCAGTCGAGCCGGACGACCTGGTCAAGTTCGGTCTGATTCCGGAGTTCGTCGGGCGATTGCCAGTCATCGCCACGCTGGACGAGCTGGACGAGGCTGCGTTGATCCAGATTCTGACGGAGCCGAAGAACGCGCTGACCAAGCAGTATGCCAAGCTGTTCGAGCTGGAAGGTGTGGATCTGGAGTTCCGTACCGATGCACTGAAAGCAGTGGCCACTCGTGCACTGGAGCGCAAGACCGGCGCGCGTGGCCTGCGTTCGATCCTCGAGGGTGTTCTGTTGGATACCATGTATGAGATCCCTTCCCAGAAGGATGTCAGCAAGGTGGTCATCGATGAGAGCGTTATCGAAGGAACGTCTCAGCCGCTGCTGATATACGAAAATAGCGAGCCGCCTGCGAAGGCTGCGCCAGACGCGTAAAAGAACAAGGGGCCTCCGGGCCCCTTTGCTTTTCCGCTGAATCCTTGTTTTTTACGTTGCGTGCCCCCATCTTGATTGCCAGGGTGTTTCCCGTTTACCGCCGTATGGCCGTCGTAGAGCTGAATTTATGAAGACAACCATCGAATTGCCCCTTTTGCCGCTGCGCGATGTCGTGGTTTACCCGCACATGGTAATTCCGCTGTTCGTTGGCCGTGAGAAGTCCATCGAGGCCCTTGAATCGGCCATGGCTGGTGACAAGCAGATACTGCTCCTGGCCCAGAAGAACCCGGCTGACGACGATCCGTCTGAAGAGGCCTTGTATCGTGTTGGAACGGTCGCGACCGTGCTGCAGTTGCTCAAATTGCCGGATGGCACCGTCAAGGTGCTCGTTGAGGGCGAGCAGCGGGGCATCATCGATCACTTCTTCGAGGTGGAGGACCATTGCCGTGCGCAAGTCTCGCTGATCGAGGAGTCAGACATCGAGGAGCGCGAGTCGGAGGTCCTGACCCGGAGCTTGCTGAGCCAGTTCGAGCAATATGTCCAGCTGGGCAAGAAGGTCCCTTCCGAAGTGCTCTCGTCGCTTGCAAGCATCGATGAGCCTGCGCGCCTGGTGGATACCATGGCTGCGCATATGGCGCTCAAGATCGAACAGAAGCAGGCAATCCTCGAGATCATTGACTTGCCCGCTCGGGTCGAACACGTGCTCGCCTTGCTGGACGCCGAAATCGATCTACTGCAGGTGGAAAAGCGCATTCGTGGCCGCGTGAAGAAGCAGATGGAGCGCAGCCAGCGTGAGTACTATCTGAATGAGCAGATGAAGGCCATCCAGAAAGAGCTCGGCGATATCGACGAAGGCCACAACGAAGTCGATGAGCTGAAAAAGCGCATCGAGAACGCCGGCTTGAGCAAGGATGCGCACGCCAAAGCGACAGCCGAGCTGAACAAGCTCAAGCAGATGTCACCGATGTCGGCAGAAGCTACCGTCGTGCGGACTTATATCGATTGGCTGGTAAATGTGCCCTGGAAGGCCGCCAGCAAGGTGCGCCTGGACCTGGCCAAGGCTGAAGAGGTGCTAGACGCCGATCACTACGGCCTGGACGAAGTGAAAGACCGCATCCTGGAATATCTCGCGGTCCAGAAACGCGTGAAGAAGCTCAAGGGCCCGGTCTTGTGCCTGGTTGGCCCGCCGGGTGTGGGCAAAACGTCGCTGGCGGAATCCATCGCGCGCTCGACCAACCGCAAGTTCGTTCGGATGGCGCTGGGTGGCGTGCGGGACGAAGCCGAGATTCGCGGCCATCGACGCACCTACATCGGCTCGATGCCGGGTCGTTTGATCCAGAAGATGAGCAAGGTGGGCGTGCGTAACCCATTGTTCCTGCTCGACGAGATCGACAAGATGGGCAATGACATGCGTGGCGATCCGGCGTCGGCATTGCTGGAAGTGCTCGATCCCGAGCAGAACCACAATTTCAACGACCATTACCTCGAAGTCGACTATGACCTGTCGGACGTGATGTTCCTCTGTACTGCCAACTCGATGAACATCCCGGCCCCGTTGCTCGACCGCATGGAGATCATCCGTCTGCCCGGCTACACCGAGGACGAGAAGATCAACATTGCGATTCGCTACCTGGTGCCCAAGCAGATCAAGGCCAACGGACTCAAAAAGACCGAGCTGCTGTTCGACGAAGAAGCGATCCGCGACATCATCCGTTACTACACCCGTGAAGCGGGCGTTCGCAGCCTGGAACGGCAGATCGCGAAGGTTTGCCGGAAAGTGGTCAAGGAGCATGCCGCGGAAAAGAGCTTCGAGGTGAAGGTCACCGCCGATTCGCTCGAGCACTTCCTGGGCGTACGCAAGTTCCGCTACGGGCTGGCGGAACAACAGGACCAGGTGGGCCAGGTAACCGGTTTGGCCTGGACCCAGGTTGGTGGCGAACTCCTGACCATCGAGGCGGCAGTGGTTCCCGGCAAAGGACGCCTGACCAAGACCGGTTCGTTGGGCGATGTGATGGGTGAGTCGATCACTGCTGCGCTTACGGTCGTCCGTAGCCGTGCCAAGAGTCTGGGTGTCCCGGTGGACTTCCACGAGAGGCAGGACATCCACATTCACGTGCCGGAGGGTGCGACACCCAAGGACGGCCCGAGCGCGGGCATTGGGATGTGTACGGCGCTCGTCTCGGCGCTGACGCAAATTCCGGTGCGCGCCGAGGTGGCGATGACCGGGGAGATAACCCTGCGTGGTCAGGTATTGGCCATTGGCGGCCTGAAAGAGAAGTTACTGGCGGCGCATCGCGGGGGGATCAAGACGGTGATCATTCCCGAAGAAAACCAACGTGATCTGAAGGAGATTCCTGAGAATATTAAGCAGGACCTGCAGATTAAACCGGTGAAGTGGATTGACGAAGTCCTCCAAATTGCGCTGCAATACGCGCCGGAGCCCTTGCCCGATGCGGCTCCCGATATTGTTGCAAAGGACGACAAGCGCGAGACTGATTCCAAGGAGCGAATCAGCACGCATTAGTCTGAAAGGCTTTGTTGACACATTTTCGATGGGCTTGCTATAAGCCGGCCCTCTGTGTTGCTGCTATTTCAGCACCGCTTTGCTTACACCCAAAAATTAAAGTACGACTCAACAGAAATAAGGGGACTTAGAGTGAACAAGTCGGAACTGATCGATGCCATCGCTGCATCTGCTGATATCCCGAAAGCTGTTGCTGGCCGCGCGCTGGATGCAGTGATCGAATCCGTCACTGGCGCTCTGAAGGCTGGTGATTCCGTGGTGCTGGTTGGTTTCGGTACTTTCGCTGTCAAGGAACGCGCTGCTCGCACCGGCCGTAACCCGCAGACTGGCAAGCCGATCAACATCGCTGCGGCCAAGATCCCGGGTTTCAAAGCTGGCAAGGCTCTGAAAGACGCTGTTAACTAAGCGTTTTCGATCCGGCCAGTTGTCAGTTAGCGCTGGCCCTGGCTTGGAGCGGGTGTTCGAACAGGACTACCTGTCGCGTTAGGGCTTGGGGGATAAGGCCCGACCGCTCCAAAAGCTCCGAGAAGGCGCATCCCTGGATGCGCCTTTCTTTTATCCGGTTTCCACCCGTGCTGCAGTGATCATTGCGCAGCTGACTCCTGGGGGACGCATGCTTCAGAACATCAGGGACAATTCACAAGGCTGGATTGCCAAAACCATCATCGGCATCATCGTCATGCTGCTGGCGTTGACAGGCTTCGATGCCATCTTCAACGCGGCGAGCAACAGTCGAAACGCGGCCGAGGTCAATGGCGAGGACATCTCGCTGAACGAGCTCAACCAGGCAATGAACATGCAACGTCGGCAGTTGGCTCAGCAGCTGGGCGGTGACTTCGACCCCTCGCTGCTGGACGACAAGCTGGTGCGTGAGTCATCCCTGCGCGCACTGATCGACCGCACATTGTTGTTGCAGGGCGCACGAGATGCCGATTTCGCGTTCTCTGAAGCGGCGCTTGATCAACTGATTCTGCAGACGCCGGAATTCACCGTAGACGGCACGTTCAATGCGGCACGGTTCGATCAGGTCATCCAGCAGATGGGTTACACCAGGCTCCAGTTTCGTCAGTTGCTAAAGCAGGAGATGCTGATTGGGCAGCTGCGTGCGGGCATTTCCGGTTCTGGTTTCGTCACCGATAAGCAGATCGAGGCGTTCGCTCGTCTGGAACAGCAAACCCGCGACTTCGCGACGATAACCGTGCCTGCGAACACGACCGCTGTCGAGGTAAGCGATGACGAGGCGCGCGAATTCTACGAGCAGAACACCGATCGTTTTCGCTCACCGGAGCAGGTTGTTCTCGAGTACGTCGAGCTGAACAAGGAGTCGTTCTTCGATCAGGTCGAGGTGTCGGATGAGGCGATCCAGGACCTCTACAAGCAGCGCATCGCCAACCTGGCAGAGCAGCGCCGTGCCGCGCATATTCTGATCGAGGCCAGCGACGCCGACGCCAAGGCAAAAATCGAGCAGGTCGCCAAGCGATTGGCTGCGGGCGAGGATTTCGCAGCGCTGGCCAAGGAAGTCTCCGAGGATCCGGGCTCGGCCAATGAAGGAGGCGATCTCGGATTTGCCGGGCCAGGTGTCTATGACCCCGCGTTCGAAAAGGCCTTGTATGCGCTCGACAAAGGCCAGGTATCAGCACCGGTACGGTCCGAGTTTGGCTGGCACCTCATCAAACTGTTGGACGTGCAATCGCCCGAGGTCCCGTCGCTTGAGAGCATGAAGCCCGAGCTGGTGCGTGAGCTCAAGGCGCAGCAGGTGGAACAGCGCTTTGTCGAGGCGAGCAAACAGCTGGAGGACACTGCGTTCGAATCATCCGACCTTGCCCAGCCGGCCCAGGAGCTGGGTCTGACCGTTCAGACCAGCGAGCCTTTCGGTCGGGAGGGTGGTGCAGGCGTTGCGGCCAATAGGCAGGTCATCCAGGCCGCGTTTAGCGATGAAGTGCTGATCGATGGTGCCAATAGCAGTGTCATCGAGCTGGACCCTGATACGGTCGTCGTGGTGCGAGCAAAGGAACATCTTCAGCCCGAAGTGCTGGCCTTCGATGCGGTGAAAAGCGACATCGTCGCTCAGTTGCAGCGCAGCAAAGCCGCTGATCAGGCGAAAGAAGCGGGGGAGCAGCTGATCAGTACGCTCCGCGATGGCGGGCAGGTCGATAAGCAATGGCAGTCGGTCGAAGCCGCTTCGCGCAATCAGGAAGGTGTCGAGCCCGTAGTGCTGCAGCAAGTGTTTCGGATGCCGAAGCCGACTTCGAACGACAAGCCCACATACGGCAGTGTCCGTCTCGCTGATGGTGACTACGTAGTGATTCGCCTGAGTGGGGTTAGTGAGCCCACAACCGAACTCTCGGCTGAAGATAAGCAGAACTACCGTCGGTTCCTGGCGTCGCGCAGTGGTCAGCAGGACTTTGCCGCCTACAGGGAGATGCTGCACGCCGAGGCGAAGATCGAAACGTATTGATTAGCCGATAGCTGGCACAAAAAAACCCGCATCTCGATGCGGGTTTTTTATTACTGCCGGATCAGTCTTCCATCGCGCCCATGGCGGTGGTGTTGAAGCCGCCGTCGACATAAAGAATCTCACCGCTGATACCTGATGCCAGGTCGGAGCAGAGAAACGCGCCGGCATTGCCGACTTCTTCGATGGTGACATTGCGGCGCAGCGGGGTCTGCTTCTCGTTGGCCGCCAGCATTTTGCGGAAGCTCTTGATTCCAGACGCCGCCAGGGTGCGGATAGGGCCGGCGGATACCGCGTTGACACGCGTGCCTTCTGGGCCAAGGCTGACTGCGAGGTAGCGAACGCCGGCCTCGAGGCTGGCTTTGGCCATGCCCATCACGTTGTAGTTCGGCATGGTGCGCTCGGCACCGAGATAGGAAAGCGTCAGGATGCTGCCGTTACGGCCTTTCATCATCGGCCGGCCGGCCTTCGCCAGCGCAACCAGGCTGTAGGCACTGATGTCATGGGCGATACGGAAGCCTTCACGCGTAGTGACGTCTGTGAAGTCGCCGTCCAGCTGGTCGCCCGGGGCGAATCCCACCGAGTGGACGATACCGTCCAGGCCGTCCCATTTCTTGCCCAGCTCTTCGAAGACCTTGCCAATTTCGTCGTCGCTGGCTACGTCGCACGGAAAGCACAGCTCAGGGCCCGAGCCCCAACTTGCCGCGAACTCTTCAACGCGGCCCTTGAGCTTCTCGTTCTGATAGGTGAAAGCCAGTTCGGCGCCCTCACGGTGCATGGCCGCGGCGATGCCGGAGGCGATCGACAGTTTGCTGGCGACGCCGACGATCAATACGCGCTTACCGGTAAGAAAACCCATGTGCTTGTCCCTCTTCTGGTTGTTCATCAGTCGCCGGGACCATAAAGGCCGATTCCAGCAACTGCTGTGTGTACGGATGTTGCGGGGCGGCAAAGATGGTCTCTGCCAACCCTTGTTCAACGACCTTGCCTTGCTTGATCACCATCATCTGGTGGCTCAGTGCCCGCACCACCGCCAGGTCATGGCTGATGAACAGGTAGGTCAGGTTGTACTTGGCCTGTAGCGAGCGTAGTAGCTCCACCACTTGCCGCTGTACGGTTCGATCCAGTGCCGAGGTTGGTTCATCAAGCAGGATCAGGTCCGGCTTGAGAGCCAGCGCTCTGGCGATTGCAATCCGTTGGCGTTGCCCACCGGAAAACTCGTGCGGGTAACGGTGGCGGCTTTCAGGGTCGAGCCCTACCTCGACCAGCGCATCGATGATGGCCTGCGCTTGCTCTTCGGCCGTACCCATCCCATGGATGCTTAGCCCCTCGCCGACGATCTGACCGATCGACATCCTGGGGCTGAGGCTGCCAAAGGGGTCTTGGAAGACCACCTGCAT